>DATFNF010000066.1:0-45855 GCA_035266525.1 Trueperaceae bacterium
CCAGCTTACCGACACTGCCCTCGAACTCGCCCGAAAGGCTTGACAACGCTTAGAGAATCTAGCGGCCGGCTGAGGTGCGGCCGACGCGTGCCGGCCGCATCACGGGAGGGGAACGGGCGGGCCCCGCGGGGCCCGCCCGTCGTCTCGTTCCTGGCCGGCCCGGTCGTCCCGGGCCCGCCCGCGCTGTGGAGCGCCGGCAACCGGTTCAGCTGCGCCTCGCCTCGGAACGTCCCGGCCCGCGGCTCACGCTCCCGTCAGGTAGCGCTCCAGCGCGCCGAGCGCCTCGGGCATGTCGGCGCGCCCGTAGGCGATCCGGAAGAAGCCCGGCTGGTCGTACACGCTGCCCGGCAGCAGCAGCACGTCGGCCTCCGCGACGACCCGGCCGCAGAAGGCGTCGACGTCCTCGCCGGTCCTCAGGCGTACGAAGCCGATGGGGCCGGCTTGCGGCGGCACCCACGCGAAGGCGTCCGCATGGCGCTCCAGGAAGGCGCTGAGGAGCGGCAGGTTGTGCTGGACGATGGCGAGGTTGCGCTCGGCCAGCGTCTCGCGGTGCGCGAGGGCGATCTCGGTGAGCACCTCGCTGGGCGCGCTGTTGCAGATGGTGGTGTAGTGCTTGAGCGCCACCACGCGCTCGAGCAACGGGCGGTCGCGCGAGGCCAGCCAGCCCAGGCGCAGGCCCGGCAGGCCGTAGGTCTTCGACACCGTGCCCAGCGATACGGCGCCGGCGCTCAGGTCGCAGGCGGCGGGCAGGCGCGCCGCCGGGTCATGCTCCAGCTCGCGGTACACCTCGTCGCTGAAGACCGTGAAGCCGCGCTCCCGGCCCAGCGCCAGCACGGCCTCGAACACGGTCCGCGGCATCAGCAGGCCGGTCGGGTTGTGCGGGGTGTTGATGTACACCACCTTGGTGGACGGCCGCAGGAGACGTTCCAGGGCTTCCAGGTCGTGCGCCCAGCCGTCCTCGTAGCGACGCTCCCAGGTGCTGACCTCGGCGCCGGTGCTGCGCGCCAGCTCCAGCGCGGACTGGTAGCACGGGGTCTCCACCACGGCGTGATCGCCGGGACCGAGCAGGCTGTGGTAGAGGAGGAAGATGCCCTCTTCGGCGCTGGCGCATACCACCGCGTCGTCCGGCTCGAGCGTCCGGTACACGCGGGCGACCTGGGCGCGCAGCCCGGGTGCGCCGCGCGCCTCCGTGTACCCCAGCCGGAGCTCGCGCAGCCGGCGCTCCGCGCCGGGCTCGAGCGCCAGCAGCTCGTCCACGCTGCGGCTCTCGGCGTCCGAGCTCGACAGCATGTAGCGCGCGCTGAACTCGAAGCGGTCGTAGTACTGCTCGATGCGGAAGGGCGGGATGCGCATGGCTCCTCCGGGCGCTAGCCCCGGGCCCTGGCTCCGAGCCGGAGACGCGGGCCCTGGCGGCGTGCAAGCGTGTGGCGGGTCGCAGACTCGTCGCGGATCGCAGACTCGTCGCGGATCGCAGGCGTGGCGGGCGGCGGCTCCGGCACCCGCGTCCGGCGCTCCGCCGACAGGCCTCAGGCGGGCAGATGCTTGGCCAGCGCCGCCAGGTAGTCGCGCTTGTTGCGCGCGCCGACCAGGCTCTCGCGCACGGCGCCGTCCACCATGACGAGCACCGTGGGGATGCTCTGCACCCGGTAGTAGCCGCTGGTCTTGGGGTTCTCGTCCACGTTCAGCTTGCCCACGAACACGCGCTCGTCCTGCTCCGCGGCGATCTCCTCCAGGAGCGGGCTGACCTGGCGGCAGGGCCCGCACCACGGCGCCCAGAAGTCGACGATGGCCACGCCCCGCGCGGTGGCCTTGCGGAACGATCGGTCGGTCAGCTTCACGACGTGGCGGCTCATACCCGAAGCCTATCCCAGCCCCGAGCGGTCCGCGCTAGGCTGGGGCATGGTCCGCGTCAAGCGCATCTACCAGGAGGCCGGCGCCGAGGACGGCAGCCGCGTCCTGGTGGATCGCCTGTGGCCCCGCGGGGTGCGCAAGGACGCCGCCGCCATCGACTGGTGGGCGAGGGACCTGGCCCCCTCGACCGAGCTGCGCACGTGGTTGCATGCCGACCCCGAGCGCTTCGAGGCGTTCGTCGAGGCCTACCGCCGTGAGCTGGAAGGGAACCCCGCCCTGGAGCGGTTGCGCCGCATGGCGGCGGAGGGCACGGTGACGCTGCTCTACGCCGCCAGGGACGAGCAGCGCAACCACGCGCGCGTCCTGGCCGAGCTGCTCGGCTCCTGAGCGCCGGCCGGCGGGGCCGTGCCGGTCATCCTCTCAGCGGTCGTCGCCGGAGCCCTGCAGCACGCCGCGGTCACGCCGGCTGGCGAGCTTGGCCAGGTTGGTCCGGCCGATCTGCTCGAGCGACAGGCCCAGGTCGCCGGCCAGGTTCGCCACGTACCACAGCACGTCCCCGAGCTCCTTGGCCAGCGCCTCGCGCTGGCCCTCCGTCAGGGCGCCGCCCGGCCGCAGCCCCTCGTCGCGCATGAGCTTGCCCAGCTTCTCGGCGACCTCGCCGGCCTCGCCTGCGAGCTTCAGGGTGGGGTAGAGCACGCGCGCTTCCTCGGGGTAGATGGCGGTGCTGCGGGCACGGGCCTGGTACTCGTCGAGGGTCATGCGCCACCATACTAGGCGCCCGGCGGGGCCGTGCGGGGACGGTCGGGGCGCACGCTGGAACGCCCTTCTGGAGCCGTCTCCGGCCCGCTGGCGGATGCTTGCGCCGGCCCTGGGCCTCTGGTAGACTACGCTTCGCTTCAGACGCCAGGCTCGGCTGGAGCGCGCGGTCGGCGGTAGCTCAGTGGTAGAGCGGTCGGCTGTTAACCGATTGGTCGTAGGTTCGAATCCTACCCGCCGAGCCAGGAGAGAACCCCGCCTCTGGCGGGGTTTCTTCTTGCACGAAGGGAGCGGGCGCTGCGGGGAACGCCGGTCTCAACGCGCCAGGCTCATGGGGTCGGACACCGCGCGCCGCGCCGCCTCCCAGGCACGCTTCAGCTCGAGCTCCTCGTCGCCCAGGCCGGACGCCGGCAGCTCGGCGAAGCGCGCCACCTCATCCTCCTTGGCGTTGAGGATCTTGTTGAGCACCAGCTGGAGCGACTCCCGCACCGCCAGCCCCTCGCGGAGCAGGTCCTGGAGCTCCAGGACGCGGTTGACGAGGTCTTCGTGGCTCATCGCCTCGAGTTCGGCGCGCGTGCGCTGCATGGTCTCTACTCTAGCCTGCCGGCGGGCGCGGCCCAAGGCGCTGGACACCGTCGCGCGCCGCCCGCGGGTCGGGGCCGGCTCCGCGGGCGCCGCCGCGCCGCGGTATGCTGCCCCATGCGCCAGCAACCCACGTCCCTGAGCGTCCTCGCGCTCGGCCGGGCCTACCGTTCCGGCGACCTGGAGCCGGTCGAGGTCACCGAGGCCTACCTGCAGGCCGCCGAGGCCCACCCGCAGGGCAGGCTCGCCTACCGCACCCTCACCGCCGCCCGCGCCAGGCGTCAGGCGCAGGAGGCGGCGCGGCTGTTCCGCGCCGGCGTCGACACGGGGCCGCTGCAGGGCGTGCCCATCGCCGTGAAGGACCTGCTCGACATGGAAGGGGAGGTCAGCGCGGCGGGGTCGAAGGTGCTGCTCCAGGAGCGCCCCCCGGCCGAGCAGGACGCGCCGGTGGTGGCGCGCCTCGACGCGGCCGGCGCCGTGTTCCTGGGCCGCACCACCATGACCGAGCTCGCCTTCTCCGGCATCGGCATCAACCCGCACTTCGGCACGCCCGGCTGCGTGCGCGATCCCGAGCGGGTCCCCGGCGGCTCCTCGTCGGGCACCGGCGTGGCCGTGGCCCTGGGCCTGGCGGCTGCCGGGCTGGGCTCGGACACCGGCGGGTCGGTGCGCATCCCGGCGGCGGTGAACGGCATCCTCGGGCTGAAGACCACCGACGGTCGCATCCCCACCGAGGGCGCGGTGCCGCTGTCCACCACGCTCGACACCATCGGCCCGCTGGCGCGGGACGCCGACGACGCCTGGGCGCTCTACCTCACGATGCTCGCCGAGCCGTACCGCGCGCTGCCCGAGCCGCCCGAGCGGCTGGTGGTGCTCGCGCCCACGACGGTGCTGCAGGAGGAGCTCGAGCCCGCGGTGGCCGCGGCGTTCACGGCGGCGCTGGCGCGGCTGGAGGCCGCCGGCTGCGAGGTCCGGCGCGCCGAGCTGCCGCTGCTCACCGAGGTGGCGGGGCTCTACCGCCGTTACGGCAGCTTCGCCGCCTTCGAGGCGCTGGCGCTGTACCAGGAGCTGCTGGAGCGTCGCGGCGACGCCATGGACCGCCGCGTGGTGGAGCGCGTGCTGCAGGTGGCCGAGCGGCCGGCGGTGGACTACATCCGGCTGGGGTACGCCCGCGACGCCCTGCGGCGCCGCTTCTGGCCCGAGCTGGCCGGCGTCGATGCGGTGGCGGCGCCGACCCTGGCGATCCTGCCGCCCCGCATCGACGCCCTGGCCGAGGACCGGGACTACTTCCGGGCCAACGCCCGCATGCTCCGCAACACCACGGTGTTCAACGTGCTCGCCTCGCCGGCCGTGAGCGTTCCGGCCGGCGACACGGCCGAGGGGCTGTCGGTGGGGCTGATGGTGGCGACGCGTCCCGGCGAGGAAGCGCTGGCGTTGGGCATCGCCCGGCGCTTCGTCAACGCCGGCGTCGACTGAGCCTCAGGCCGGCGCCACCAGCAGCAGCAGCGCCCGCGCCGCCAGCGCGGGCGCTGCCTCCCCCTCGATCTCCACGGTGCAGTCGAAGCTCGCCAGCAGCCGGTCCTCGCCCCTGGGTTGCACGTCGGCGACCAGGGCGTGCAGACGCACGCGGCTGCCGGAGGGCACCGGCTTCACGAAGCGCAGCTTGTCGAGGCCGTAGTTGATGACGGTGGTGCCGTCCTCGGGCATGGCGCCCAGCGCGCCCAGCATCGGCACCAGCAGCGCCAGCGTGAGATAGCCGTGGGCGATGGTGGTACCGAAGGGGCCGGCGGCGGCGCGCTCGCGGTCGACGTGGATCCACTGGCGATCGTCCGTGCAGGCGGCGAAGGCGTCGATGCGCGCCTGGTCGATGGTCATCCAGGACGAGCGGCCGAGGTCGCGGCCGTGCGCGTCCGGGTAGTCGGCGTAGCTGAGCGTGGGCATGACGGTCCTCTCGCACGCCGCTCCGCAGGAGCGGCCCCGCTCTGTTGGAGCGGCCCCTCACCCTACCAGCGGCGGTGTGGGCGTAGGCGGCGGCGCAGCGGGGCTCAGGGAGCGTCCACCGGGCGCAGGCGGCGCGCCACCCGGGCGGGCAGCTCGAACATGCGGGTGGCCGCCACCATGCTGCTGCCGTACTTCACCACGATGTCCGTGGCGATCACCTGGAGCAGCCAGTGAGGGGTCGCGAAGTCCTGCCCGACGAACGCCAGCAGCGTGAAGACGAGCGTGTCCATGGGCGCGCTGACGGCGTTGGAGGACGCCACCCGGGTGATCCAGCGGCGGTGGATGAGGCGCTGGTAGATCTCGGTGTCCGCCGTTTCGGACAGCATGATCGAGAGGAAGCTGACCCCGACGTAGCGCAGCGGCGTGCCCAGGTGCGAGGAGAGCAGCACGTTGGCGAGGGCGGCGGAGAGGATCATGGCGTAGACCGCGCGGCGCCCGAAGCCGTGCACGCGGTCGCGCTGGGTGAAGGTGACGCCGAAGAACAGCGTGCCCACGTTCAGCAGGAAGAACCCGCCTACCGGCAGGAAGCTGTCGAAGGTGTAGTTGGCGAGGAGGGTACAGCTCACGTACACCGTCATGGCGGCGAGCATGGCGGCGTGCCGCCGGAGGCCCAGCTTGAGCAGCGCGGCGGCGGCCACCGCCACCAGCGGCGCCAGCGCGTAGCGGACCTCGGCGAAGGGGACGAGCAGGGCGGCAGTCACGCCCAGCGCGGCCGCGAGCAGCAACGTCAACGCCGACCGGCGCCCGCTCAGGCCCGCCGTGAGGTCGACCAGCAGGCCGGTGAAGAGCAGCCCGAACAGCGTCACCAGCGTCGGCGGCAGCACGGGGTAAGGATGCTGGCCGAACTGCGACAGCCGCCACAGCAGGGCGTTGCCGAGGGTGGCTGCCAGGCCGACGGCCAGGCTGGCGGGGAGGGCTCGGGCGAAGGGGAGCTGGCGCAGGGGTACGTCGCCTCGGGACACGGGGCCTCCTGGACGGGATCTGCGTACGGGAGCGCTCGGGGCGGTGATGTCACCTCCCGCCCGGGTCAACGCGGGCCAGTATAGCAGGGCGCGCGGCGGCGACCGCGCCGGGCTGCGGCCGGCGGCGCCCGCGGGGGACGCGCCGCGCGTGCCCGCAGTAGCCTGAGGGCATGCCTGAGAACGCGCTCCCGTTCGAGATCCTAGGAACCCTGCCGGGCACGCTCATGGAGACCCTGGGCATCGCCATCACCGAGGCGACGCCGGAGCGGGTGGTGGCGACGATGCCGGTGACGCCGGGTCACCACCAGCCCTTCGGCATCCTCCACGGCGGGGCGTCGGTGGCGCTCGCCGAGACGGTGGCGAGCTACGGCTCCACGGTCAGCATCGACACCTCGCGCCAGCACGCCGTGGGCCTGGAGATCAACGCCAACCACGTTCGGCCGGTCCGCGAGGGCCTGCTGACCGCGGTGGGGACTCCCATCCACAGGGGGCGCACCACCCAGATCTGGGGCGTCGAGATCCGTGACGAGGCCGGCCGGCTGGTGTGCGTGTCGCGGTGCACGCTGGCGCTGATCCGGGCGCGGCCCCGGCCGCGCGATGACGCGAGGGACGCGGCGGAGGAAGCCGGCGGCTCGTAGCCGGCGCGGCCCCCGGGCGCCGCGGTCGGTTGCGAGACCGGCGCGGGACCGCCCCGCGCCCATGAGAAGGCGGGACCGCCTGCAGGGGTCACCGACCCGAGTAGGGGTCCCGCTTGCTGGTCGGGGCGAGAGGATTCGAACCTCCGACCCCATCGTCCCGAACGATGTGCGCTACCAGGCTGCGCTACGCCCCGACGCAACTAACAACTCTACTGGACATGCGGCGGGGGGTCAAGGCGTGGCGTGCGACCGTCGGCCCCGCGCCAGGCGCGTCCCAGGCGGGCATCAGGCGTCCTCGTCCCGCCACCAGCCGAGGGCCTCGATCGCCTCGCCGGCGACGTCGGGCGTGAAGCCGCGGCGAGCCAGGAAGGCGAACGCCCGCGCCCGTCCCCTGTCGCGGGCGCGCCGCCGGGCGGCCGCCTCGGCCCGCGCGGAGTCCCCGTCGTCCGGTCCGGCGGCGGCCGGGCGCCCCACGGCTGCGGGCGCGGGGCGGTAGCGCCAGGCGAAGCGCTCCAACAGGGCCGTGGCGGCGGCGCGCTGCTGCGCTGCGGAGAGCGGCTCGAGCCCCTGCTCCACCAGCTCCGCCGCGACGCCTTTGCGGCGCAGCTCCGTGCGCAGCGCCAGGCGGCCGCGGCTGCCCCGGCGGCTCTCCACCCAGCGCTCCGCGAAGCGGGCGTCGTTCAGCAGGCCGAGCTCGGCGAGTCGGGTGAGCAGGGCGTCGGCGTCGGCCTCGGCGAGGCCGCGGCGGTGGAGACGCTCCCTCAGCTCCGCCTCGGTGTAGTCGCGCCGGGCGAGCAGATCGAGCAGGTAGCCCCAGGCCCGCTGCGGGTCCAGAGGGGCGCCGCGTGCCATCAGCGCAGCACCTCCACCGGGTCGAGACGGGCGGCGCGGCGGGCGGGGAAGACGCCCGCCAGGACGCTGGTGCCGAGCGACAGCGCGCACACCCACAGGACGTCGGTCCATTGCAGGCGCACGGGGAGCTCGGTGATGAAGTAGAGGTTGCCGGGCAGCGGGTAGGGCTGCAGGCGGAAGTAGGTGCTCACGCCCAGGCCGAGCAGCGCTCCCAGCAGGGTACCGGCTCCGCCGAGCATCAGCCCCTCCAGGGTGAACACCGCCAGCACCTGCCGGGCGCTGGCGCCCAAGGCCCGCAGGATGGCGATCTCCTCGGTCTTCTCGGCCACGGTCAGCACCAGGATGTTGGCGATCCCCATGGCGGCGACCAGCACGATCAGGAACACCACCACCCCGATCACCGCCTTCTGCAGCCGCAGCTGGCTGATCAGGCTGGCGAACAGCGTGTCCCACGAGACGGGACGCAGGGAGAAGGCGTCCCCCAGCGCGACCCCCACGGCGGCCGCCTTCTGCGGGTCGGCCAGCCGCAGGTGGTAGCCGGTGATGCGATCGCCGACGGCCATGTACTGCTGCAGGTTGGCGAGCGACATGTAGGAGGTCACGCCGTCGATGAGCTCGTTGCCTACGCGGAAGGTGCCCGCCACCGTGAGCTGCGCGGTGTGGCCCGTGATGTCCCGCAGCATCACCTCGTCGCCGGGGACGACCCCCAGCTGCTGCGCGAGCGACGCGCCCAGGACGATGCCGTCCTTCTGCTCGAGGGCCTTGGCCTGCTTCGCCAGCACGGGCAGGTTCAACACCTTCGTCTCGGGGCCCGGCTGGATCCCCACGATCTGGGTGAAGCCCTGGCGGGCGCTGATGCCGAGGGAGGCGCTGGCGCGCCGGGCGATGAGCGCCTGGGTGCTCAGGAAGGGGGCGACGGCGGTCACCTGTGGCCTCTGGAGCAGCGCGTGCTGCACGCCGGCGTCGGCGGCCAGGGTGTCCCCGGAGACGTAGCTCTCCAGCGTCAGCATGGGCGTGGCCTTGAGCGTGCTGGAGATGAGCTCGTCGACGAAACCGTTGGTGAGGGACAGGGCGGTGATGAGCACCATCACGCCCACCGCTACGCCCGCGATGGTGAGCGCCGACTGCAGCCCGCGCCGGCGCACATGACGCCAGGCCAGGAAGGGGATGAGGCTGCGCACGCGCCAGTCTAACGTGACCGCCCTGCGGCCGCCGGGGCGCGTTGGGCGCGCGCCGGGTGCCGCCGGTGCGGGCCTGCCGGGGCGAGCCCCGCCACGTCGCTCGAGGTGGTGGCTGGCGTTGCGCGGGCCGCCGAAGGGTGGCCGGCGCCGTGGGTCAGCGGGCTGCGAGCAGGCGCGGCGTGCCCGAGAAATCTCCCGCCTGGACAGGCTCGAGCTTGGGACCGTTGCGGCCGTAGCGGACGACCTCGATCTGCACCTTGCGCACGCCCCAGTTCACGGCGCTGGCGTAATCCCCGAACCAGACGTCGATCTGGTCGCGCTTGCGGACGTGCATGGTGTCCTCCACGATGAAGACCCCTTGCCCGTCGAGCAGGCTCTGGTAGCGCCCGTAACCGCGGCCCGTGTAGTAGTTGCCCAGGTCCTTGATGCGGACCAGGGTCCCGTAGGGCAGGTCGTGGCTGAGCAGGTCCCGGCTGACCGCGATGATGCCGAAGCGCGTGTGCTGTCCGGTGGAGGTGATGAAGGGTGTCGTGTCGGTCTGGTCCACCAGCGAGTTGTAGCCGGTCGCCTTCACCACGAACTCGGGGTTGGCCACGGGGCCCATGCTGGCGCCGGTCGTCGCCGCTTCCTGCGCCACCGGGGTCGCGCGCACCGCGACCGCCGGGTGGATGGTCAGGTCCACCTGCGTCGGCTTCGGCGGGCTGTGGGGGGCACTGAAGGCTGTGATGAGCGCGGCGATCACGAGCCCTACGGCTACGAGCTTGCCGCTGATGTGGCGTGCCATCCACACCTCCCAAACCTTGGAATCATATAGCGGGCGGTTCTCATGGTCGTGACCGTGGGAGACACGGGGCGCCTCGCCGGTCGGGGCCGGCGCTCCGCGGGCCGCGCGTGTGCCGTGCCGTACGCGGCCCGCGGCATCCGCGGCGGGCCGCACAACGGCGCATGGTGGCGACCGGAAAGACATCATACTCCTCCACCCAAGGGTGACGCTCGCAGCCGTCACGCGGGTGAAAGGACCCCCGAGGCGCCTTCACGGCTCGCTCATCTGCCACACCCGGCAGCGATCGCCTCAGGGACGCGGTCCCGCGCATCCTGCCCGGCGGCGGCCAACGCGGCCCGGGCCGAGGCCGGCAACGGGTACAATCGGCAGGCTCGCCGCGGCGCCGCCGCACCGGAACGGATCGGTGGCGGCCCCAGGCGTCCGCGGATGAGACCGCCATGGACGAGGGCGCACTCGAGTTCACCAGCCACGCCCACGAGGGCACGGCCCGCGCCGGCACCCTGAGGACCCCGCACGGCAGCGTGGACACGCCCGCCTTCGTGGTGGTGGCTACGCAGGCGAGCGTCAAGGGCGTCGCTCCGGACGCCGCCGCCCGCGCCGGCACGCAGCTCCTCTTCGCCAACACCTACCACCTCTACCTGCGGCCGGGAGCCGAGGTGGTGGCGCAGCACGGCGGCCTGCACCGCTTCATGAACTGGTCCGGGCCCATCCTCACCGACTCCGGCGGCTTCCAGGTGTTCTCGCTCGGCGCCTCCATCGAGCACGGCGTCGGCAAGGTGGCGAGCATCTTCCCGGGCGCGGCGCCGGCGCCGCGGCTGTCCGGCGGCAGCTCGATGGTGCGCGTGGGCGAGACCGGGGTGCGATTCAAGAGCCACATCGACGGGAGCCTCCACGCCTTCTCGCCCGAGATCTCCATCGAGGTACAGCGCGCCCTGGGAGCCGACATCGTGCTGGCCTTCGACGAGTGCACCAGCCCGCTTCACGACGAGGCGTACACGCGCGCGTCGATGGAGCGTACGCACCGTTGGGCGGCGCGCAGCCTGGCGGCGTTCGAGGGCTCGCGGCCGCAGCACGGCTACGCGCAGGCACTCTATGGGGTGGTGCAGGGCGGTGCCTTCCGGGAGCTGCGGGAAGCGAGCGCCGCCGCCATCGGCGCCATGCCGTTCGACGGCATCGCCATCGGCGGCAACCTGGGCCACACCCTGGACGACATGTACGCCGTGCTCGACTGGACCGTGCCCGCCCTTCCCGGGCACAAGCCGCGCCATCTGCTCGGCATCGGCGACGTGCCCAGCATCCTGGAGGCGGTGGAGCGCGGCGTCGACACCTTCGACTGCGTCGCGCCCACGCGCAACGCGCGCAACGGCGCCGCCTTCGTGCGCCGCGACGACGGCGCGCCCGTGCCCGGCTTCCGCATCAACCTCCGCAATGCCCGCTTCGCGCACGACCTGCGGCCGCTCGAGGAAGGGTGCGACTGCGAGACCTGCCGCGGCTACAGCCGCGCCTACCTGCGCCACCTGTTCAAGGCGAACGAGCGGCTGGGCGAGCAGCTGGCGACCGTCCACAACCTGCGCTTCATGGCCAGGCTGATGGCCGACGTCCGCGCCAGCCTCGAAGCGGGCACGTTCGCGGCGTTCAAGGCCGAGCTGCTGGGGCGGGGCTGACCTGCGGGCAGCGCGCGTCGCCGGCGTTGCCGGCCGCTCAGAAGTTCTTGTCGATCAGGTCGACGGTGGTGCCGTCCTGCGTGACGAACCGGACCACGCCCACGCTGGGGACGAAGAACAGGTCCATGACCGTCCTGGCGCCGTTGCTGGTGACGGTCTGCTGGCGGATCTGCAGGGCGTTGAAGCGGCCCGCCGACGTCTTGACGCCGCGGATGGCCAGCACCTGCGAGGAGAGCGTGATGTCGAAGTCCGGCAGCTTGGTGGTGCTCTGCCACTGCATGCCCGGCTTCAGGGGCTCGGGCGGGTAGACGACGAGCGGCGGGTGGTAGAGCGTCACCTTGCCGCCGGCTGCGGTGCCGATGGTCGTCACGCCGTCCGGGCCGTACTGCAGGTAGTCCTCCGAGACCGGCACGCCGTTGAAGTAGTGCGTCAGCACCATCACCTGCTTGCCGTCGACGGTGCGGGGGCCGGCGATCTGCTGCGTCTCGCCGCTGTCGTACGTCCAGCTGAGCCCGGACCGGTGCGGGTAGTAGCTGGGAGGACTGGCGGCAGACGCGAGCGTGAGCGCGGCCAGCGCGGCCGTCGCCAGCAGCGCCAGGCGCAGGGCGCGGCGCGCTCGTGCCGCCGGCCGCCGCGCCGGGCGGCCCTCCGGCATCAAGCGTCCTCCCGGCTGAGCTCGGCGGCGCGCTCGCTGGCCTGCTCCACGGCGTCGATGAGGGCGAACCGCAGGCGGTGGCGCTCCAGCGTTCGCACGCCGGCGATGGCGGTGCCGCCCGCGCTGGCCACCTCGTCCTTGAGCTCGGACGGCCCCTTGTCCTCCAGGAGCCGGGCCGTCGCCAGCAGCACCTGCCGCGCCAGGTCCTGCGCGGTGGTGCGGTCCAACCCGGTGCGCACGCCCCCGTCTGCCAGGGCCTCGGCCACCACGGCCACGAAGGCGGGGCCCGAGCCGGCCAGGCCGGTGAAGGCGTCGAAGAGCGCCTCGCGCACGTCGTAGACCTTCCCCACGGCGCCGAACAGGGTGCGCGCCATGGCGAGGTCCTCCGCCGTGGCCTCGGGAAGCGCCGCCAGCGCGGTGGCGCTGGCGCGGATGCTGGCGCCGAGGTTGGGCATGGCGCGGATCACCCGCTGCGAGCCCACGCGCCGGGCGATGGTGCGGGAGGTGACGCCCGCCATGATGGACAGGAAGGAGGCGTTGCGCTGCGCCACCAGGGGCGCCACGCTGTCGAACGATTGCGGCTTCACCGACAGCAACACCCGCTCGGCGTGGTGCAGGGCGTCGTCGTCGAGCCCGGCGACGCCGTAGTGCTCGCTCAGCTCCGCCAGGCGCTGCGGGTCCGGGTGGTAGATGCCGATCTCCTCGGGCGTCAGCACGCCGGCGCGGAGCGCGCCGTGCAGCACGGCGCCGCCCATCTTGCCGGCTCCCACGATCGCCAGGCGTACCCCGCTCATGGAGCGCTCGCCGGCCGTGACGGCACGGCGGCGCCCCCCGGGCACGGCGCCCGGCGGCGCGGACGGCCGCGAGATCGTTCGTTCGTTCGCGTCACGGCGTCATTCTATCCAGGCGGTCCCGCCACCCGGGCGTGGATAGGCCACTTGCCGCCGCTGTCGGTCGCGGAGGCCGCGCTCAGGCCGCGGGCTCCACCAGCTCGATCAGCACGCCGCCGGTGAAGGCCGGGTGGACGAAGGCGATGCGGCTGCCCGCGCGGCCGGCACGCGGCCGCGTGTCGATGAGGCGCGCCCCCTGGCCCTGCAGCCGGGCCAGCAGCGTGTCCAGGTCGGCCACGCGCAGGGCGATGTGGTGCAACCCGGGCCCGCGCCGCTCCAGGAAACGCGCCACCGGGCCGCCGGGGCCCAGCGGCGTCATCAGCTCGAGCACGGTGTCGCCCAGCGACAGGGCACGCACGCGCACCCCCTGATCGGCGACGGTCTCGTCCGCGCCCGCGGGCTGCAGGCCCAAGGTGGCGTAGGCCGCGCCGGCTGCATCCAGATCCTCCACGGCGATGGCGACATGATCGAGCGCCAAGCGGCCCAGCGCCAGCCCTTCGAGCGCCGCCGGCAGCGGCGGCGCCGCGCTCATGACGGCCTGGGAGCCATCGACACCAGCAGCACCAGGTTGCTCGTCGACTCGTTGCTCACGCCGTGCGGCTCTCCCGCCCGCGCGATGACGGCCGTTCCCTCGGGGAGCAGCTCCTGGTCGCCTCCGACGTCGAAGAGCGCTTCCCCCTCCAGCACCACGTAGACCTTGTCGGCGTCCCCATGCACGTGGACCCGCTGGCTCTGCCCGGGCTGCAGGCAGTAGAGGTCGAACGTGAGCCGCTCGCTCTCGAAGAGGGGCACCTTGTTCAGCGCGTCGGCGAAGGCGCGTTTCTTGGTCAGGGTGACCGTTTCCATGCGGTCAGCATACAGCCCCGGTCGGAAGGAGGCCGCGCGGACGGGCGGTCCGGGACGTCCGCGGGTGCCCGGCGGCACTCCCGCCGGGGGCGGTTGCGAGCCGCCCGTGTCGTCGTGCGGTCTCGCGCGTCAGCGGATGCCCGGCGGCACCTGCGCCGGGGGCGGCTCGGGGAGGTTGTGGGGCATCGGCACGCCCTCCAGCCGCTTGACCACGCCGTTCTCGTTGCAGCCGACGTAGAAGGGGCAACGCAGGCACTCCGACCACACCCGGGGGTGCAGATCGCGGGTCTTGTCGATGAGCCGGAAGCCGCAGCGCTCGAAGAAGCCGACCTCGTAGGTCCAGGCGAACAGCACCGGCACGCCGACGCGCCTGGCCTCCGCCTCGCACGCCTCCACCAGCCGCCGCCCGACGCCGCGCGTCTGCACGCCCGGCGCGACGGCCAGCCCGCGCACCTCCGCGATATCGCCCCACAGGAGGTGCATGGCGCCGTTCCCCGCGAAGCTGGGGCCGGAGCCGTCGTCGATCTCCGCGACGAAGAAGTCGCGCAGGTTCTCGAAGATGTTGTGCATGGGGCGCACCAGCATGCGTCCCTCGGCGGCCCAGTGGCCGATGTTCTCGAAGATCAGCGGCACGTCCTCGGCCCGCGCGTGCCGCACGCTGACGGTGGCGGCCTCCTCGCGCGCCACGCTTCCCGCCGGGATCATGCCTGCGGCTCCCGGGCGAGCGCCTCGCGGGCGCGGGCGATCTGCGCCTCCACCTGTCGCCGCGCGGTCCCGCCGTAACTGGCGCGGCCGTCCACCACCGTCTCCAGCGAGAGCGCCTGGTACACGTCCTGCTCGATGAGGTCGCACTCGGCGCGCAGCGTCGCCAGGTCGAGCTCCTCGAGGCTCGAGCCCTGGTCGATGGCCCGCCGCACGAGGGCGCCCACGTGGTGATGCGCCTCCCGGAAGGGCATGCCCTTGCGGGCGAGGTAGTCGGCCAGGTCGGTGGCGTTGGCGTAGGCGCCGGCGGCGGCCGCGCGCATGCGGTCGGCGTGGAAGACGGTGCGCGGCAGCATGTCGGCGTAGAGCGTGAGCGCGTCGTCGGCCGTGTCGCAGGCGTCGATGACGCCTTCCTTGTCCTCCTGCATGTCCTTGTCGTAGGCGAGCGGGAGCCCCTTCATCACCGTCAGCAGGGCCATCAGCGAGCCGTAGACGCGGCCCGTCTTGCCGCGCACCAGCTCGCACACGTCGGGGTTCTTCTTCTGCGGCATGATCGAGCTACCGGTGGTGTGGCTGTCGGGCAGGGTCACGAACCCGAACTCGGCGCTCGACCACAGGATGAGCTCCTCGCTGAGGCGCGACAGGTGCATCATCAGGATCGCCAGGGCCGACAGCGTCTCCAACGCGAAGTCCCGGTCGGACACGGCGTCCATGGAGTTGCCGGCCGGCTCCCGGAAGCCCAGCGCGGCCGCCGTCGCGTGCCGGTCGATGGGGAAGGTGGTGCCGGCGAGCGCGCCGGCGCCCAGGGGGCTGACGTCGGTGCGGCTCTGCGCGTCGGCCAGCCGGCCGGCGTCGCGCCCGAGCATGTCGGCGTAGGCGAGCAGGTGATGCGCCAGGCGCACCGGCTGCGCCACCTGCAGGTGCGTATACCCGGGCATGACGATGTCGAGGTGGCGCTCGGCCAGGTCGACCAGCACGGTCCTCATCGCGTTGATCAGGAGACGCGTGCGCGCCTGCCGGCGCTTGAGGTAGAGGCGGAAGTCGGTGGCGACCTGGTCGTTGCGGCTACGAGCGGTGTGCAGGCGGCCGCCTGCGGCGCCGATGCGCTCCGTGAGCGCCCGCTCGATGTTCATGTGGACGTCCTCGAGGTCCTCGCGCCAGGTGAAGCGGCCGGCCCGGATCTCCTCGCGGATGGCGGTGAGGCCCTCGCGGATGGCGTGCTCGTCCGCCGGCTCGAGGATGCCCCGGTCCCGCAGCATGGCGGCGTGCGCCAGCGAGCCCTCGATGTCCTCCTCGGCCAGGAGGCGATCCACGGCGACGGAGGCGTTCACCCGCCGCACCAGCGCATCGGTGTCCTCGCGGAAGCGGCCCCCCCACATGCGTTCCTGCCCCTCGCCGGGCCGGCCCTCGTCGCCGCGGCTCACCGGTGCTCCTCCTGGACCTGCCAGGTGCCGCCCACGCGCTTGATCATGGTGGGGCGCGGGCTGCCGGGCTCCAACCGGCGGTAGCCCATGCGCCGGTAGGTCGGGAGGGCGTCCGGAGACGGGACCTCCACGGTCAGCGTGGGGATGTTGGCACGGATGGCGAGGGCTTCCACCTTCGTCATCAGCCAGCGCTCGTAGCCGCCGCCCGGCTCGCCCGACGGGTTGGCGGCGGGATCCACCCGCCAGCCGTCGGACTCCTCCCGCCAGCGCAGCGCCGCGATGGCCTCGCCCTCGCTCTCGAGGAGGATGGCGCCGCCGTGCTCGAGCCAGGCCGCCATCTCCTCGGCGTCCTCGCCGTCCTCGCCGGCGCGCTCCGGGCGCGCCGCGCGATAGACCGCGCAGAGCGCGTCCAGGTCCGCCAGCCCGGCCCACCGCAGGCGCGCCCGCGGCCCCTCCGGGACCGGGCGCGGCGCGGCGGGGCTGGCCGCCCAGCTCACGCCCCGCCTCCCCTCGGCCCCGTGCCGGCGGTCGGCCTCATCGGCGCTTGCTCGTCCGCCGCGCCGCGTGGGGGCACGCCGCTCACCGGCCCGCTGCGGGCTCGCGCACGGTGGCGGCCGCTTCCGTGGCCCGGTCCGCCTGGTCCTGGAGCTGCCGGCGGATACGCAACCTGAGGGCGTTCAGCTTGATGAAGCCGTCGGCGTCGCCCTGCCGGTAGACGTCGTCCTCCTCGAAGGTGACCACGTCCTGCCGGTAGAGGCTGTTGGGCGAGCGCCGCCCCAGCACCGTGACCGAGCCCTTGTACAGCTTGAGGCGGGCCTCGCCGGTCACGGGCCGCTGGATGTCGTCCATCAGGGTCTGCATCGCCTCGCGCTCCGGCGCGTACCAGAAGCCGTTGTAGACGGCGGCGGCGTAACGCGGCACCAGCTCGTCGCGGAGCTGCAGCACCTGCCGGTCCAGCGTGATGGATTCGACGGCGCGGTGCGCCGCGTGGAGCAGCGTGCCGCCCGGCGTCTCGTAGCAGCCGCGTGACTTCATGCCGACGAAGCGGTTCTCGACCAGGTCGATCCGCCCCACGCCGTGCCGGCCGGCGATGGCGTTGACCCGGTCGAGGAGCGCGGCCGGGCCGAGGCGCTCGCCGTCCACCGCGACCGGGTTGCCGCGCTCGAAGGCGACGATGACCACCTGGGCGGTCTCGGGCGCGTCCTCGGGATCGACGGTGCGGCGCCACATGCCCTTGGGCGGCTCGGCCCAGGGGTCCTCGAGCACGCCGCCCTCGTAGCTGATGTGGTAGGCGTTGGCGTCCATCGAGTAGGGCTTCTCCCGGGTGACGGGGACGTCGATGCCGTGCTGGCGCGCGTAGGCGATGCAGTCCTCGCGCCCCTTGAGGTCCCACTCGCGCCACGGCGCGATGACCTTGATGTCGGGCTTGAGCGCGTAGGCCGACAGCTCGAAGCGCACCTGGTCGTTGCCCTTGCCGGTGGCGCCGTGGGCGATGGCGTCCGCGCCTTCGGCCTCGGCGATCTCGACCATCTTGCGGGCGATGAGCGGCCGGGCGAAGGAGGTGCCGAGCAGGTAGCTGCCCTCGTACACGCCCGCGGCGCGCAGCACGGGGAAGACGAAGTCCCGCACGAACTCCTCGCGCAGGTCCACGGCGTAGGCGGCCGTGGCGCCGGTCTTGAGCGCCTTGACGCGTGCCTCCTCGACCTCCTCGCCCTGGCCGACGTCGGCCGTGAAGGCGACCACGTCGGCGCCGTAGGTCCGGCGGATCCAGTGGAGGATCACCGAGGTGTCGAGCCCTCCCGAGTAGGCGAGGACGACCTTGTGGAAGGAGCCTGATGGCGTCTGCATGCCTGCCTCCTACAGAACACGACCCAGGCTCGGCCCCCGGGGACCGTCATGGACCGCAGGGCCGCTCGGCGAGCGGCTCAGCGTCGGGCGCGGGGGTGGGTCCGGGTCGTGCGCATCGGTATCGTTCGGCGGGGCGCAGTTTTATGCAGCGCCACCGAAAACGATGCAACTCTAGCACCGCCCAAGGAGCCGGTCAAGGCGCCTCGTCACGCTTCGGGCCGGGCGCGAGGCCGACCTCGTCGGCCGCTCGCGGGAGCCGTTCGGCGCCGGCCGGTGGCGCGGCGTCCGCGACGGGGTGGGCGGCGCCTCGGCGGGGACGCACGCGGCCGCGCCGAGGCGAGCCACGCAGGCCCGGCAGGGCGGACAGCAGCGCCGAGGCCAGCACCAGCGCCGCGCCGGCCAGGCCGGCGGCGCCGAAGCGCTCGCCGAAGAGCAGCGCCGCCAGCCCGGTCGCCACGACCGGCTCGATGGTGGCGACCAGCACCGCGCGGGAGGCCTCGATCGTGCGCAGACCCGTGTAGTACGCCAGATAGGCCAGGTAGGTGCTGACCAGGGCCAGCGCCATGAGCAGCAGCCAGGTGTGGGCGGTCTTGGCGTGGAAGTGCACCAGGGGCAGCAGGCCCAGCGCGCCGATGGGGAGCACCACCGCGTAGATGGTGACGGGCGCGTAGCGCCTCAGCACCCACTTGCCGAAGATGTAGTAGCTGGCGTACGAGACGCCGGCGGCGAGCCCCCAGCCGACCGAGCGCGGGTTCACGTCGATGCCCCTGCCTCCACCCCGCGCCACCAGCACCACGCCCAGGGTGGCCAGGGCCACCAGCGCGATCTTGGTGGGGGTGAGCCGCTCCTTGAGCAGCAGCGCCGCCAGCACCGCCACGAAGGCGGGCGCGCTGTACATCAGGATCCACGCCAGGCTCACGCCGCCGGCCGCGATCGAGAGGTTGAGCGAGGCGTAGAAGAGGGTCACCCCGACCAGTGCGAAGAGCACGAACGCGCCGAGGTCGCTGGCGCGTGCCAGCCGCAGGCGACCGCGGACCAGGGCGTGGGCCAGGAAGGCCCCGCCGGCGAGCGTGGCCCGCCAGAAGGAGATCTCGAGCGGACCTACGCCGGCGCCGAGGATGCCCTCGGCGAACACGCCCAGCACGCCCCAGAGCACGCCGGCGACGAAGACGAGCAGGTAGCCGCGCGCGGCGCCGGCAGCCTCCGCCGCCTCGCCGTGGCCACCGGCGACCACCGCGCCGGCCGCGTCCCGCCCCGCGCTGCCCGTTGCGTCCGGCGCCTGACCGGAGGGCTCAGCCGGCACGCGAGGCGGGGCCCGCGCCGGGCCTCACTGCGGCCACTCCTCCGGCTTCCAGCCGGCCTCCATCCCGTAGGCCCTGGCGGTGTCGGGGTGGGAGCGCTTCAGCTCTGCCATCCGCCTCCGGTAGGAGCCCAGCTCCACGATGAAGGCGACGATGTTCAAGGCGTAGATGAAGCCGAGCACCACGTAGTCGGTGGTGAGCGAGATGCCGGCCGGGGCGCCCAGGGGGAGGAAGTGGAGCAGGGTGTCCAGCCCGAAGATCGCCCACGGCACCAGCAGCAGCACGCCCCACAGCTCGTCGGCGAGGCCGCTGCCGGGGATAAGCAGCGCCAGCAGATGGTAGACGCCCGTCCTGGGCGCGTTACGGGCCAGGCCCGCGCGCGGGACCACCAGGCTGATCACGGTGACCGCGGTCCATGCCAGGAACAGCACCACCAGCACGTACCACAGCCACGCGGGGATGGCCAGGGGGTTGAAGGCGGTCAGCGCCAGCCAGGGATCGGTGAAGGCCGAAGCCAGCGCGTGCTGGAAGTTGCCGGCCACCGCCGAGCGCAGCAGCGTGTCGTTGGGCACGGCCAGCAGCGGCGTGTTGGGGCTGTAGGCGGCGTGCAGGCGCGAGGGGTCGGTGGTGCGGCCGAGGTTGAAGAGCGCCTCGGGCAGATCCGCGCCGGCATCGAGCGCCTGCTGGTACAGCGCGTCGTCCTTCCGCAGCACGCCGAGGTTGTTGAGCGCCTGGGGGAAGGCGCCGGCCGCCTGGTAGGCCTGGCTGGCCGCCTGGTCGTCGCCCGCCACCTGCGCGGCGTAGCCGCGGACGAAGTCGGCGTCCTGGCCGGAGACGAGCGCCTTGGGCAGGGCGTCCCGGGCCGGCACGCTGGCGAGCGTGCCCGAGCGCCAGGCGGTCGGCAGCTGGTCGCCCCGCGTGGCCCACGCCGACAGCGACGCCAGCGCCAGCACGGCCGCGAACATCAGGACCAGGACGAACTTCTCGGTGATGGTGTAGTAACGCAGCGCGAACAGGCGCGGCACCCGGCCGGTGCTGCGCCCGGACTCACGCCGCTGCCTGAGGGCCAGCGACTGCGGGCGCCAGTACTTGGCGATGAGCGTGAGGTGGAGGAAGACCATCGCCACCAGCAACGCCGCCACGCCGTACCAGCCCGCCCGCCCCAGCGCCAGGGCGGCGCGCCGCAGCGCCCGCTGCAGGCGGAAGCCCGAGCCCTCGTGCGCGCGAGCTCGCCACAACGAGGCTTCTTGCTTCTGCCCGGCCGAGCGCAGGGCCGAGCTGTAGTCCTGCAGCGCCGCCTGTGTGGAGGGCACCGCCGGCGTGCTCATGCGGTAGGCCCACGGCGCCCAGAAGGCGGCGGCCTGCATGTCGCCGCCTGAGATGGCCTGCTCGAGCGCGCCCTGGGGGAAGCCGTAGGCCTCGCGCAGGCTCGGGTCGGTGAGCAGGTCGGCGGTGTAGCCGCGGTCCCAGTAGTCCTTGAGGGCGCCGTCGATGGCCTGCTTGGCGAGGTCGGGCTGGTCCGCGGCGTAGAGCACGCGCGCCAGCTGGGCCCGGTCGTAGAAGGTCCGGGCGTGCGCGAGCGCCATGCGGTAGTCGTCGGCCGTGGTCTGCGCGTCGGTCGCCTGCCTGGCCACGGCCACGTAGAGCCAGGGGTTGGTCGGGTCCTGCTTCAGACGCGCCGCGGGGTCGCTGACCTTGGCCTCGTTGCGCAGCCACGCGAACATCGCCGGATCGGCGTCGAAGCGCACCGTCCCCTGCACGCCCGACGAGGTGACGTCGAGCTTCTGCTGGCTGCCCTCCTTGAACTGCACGGTCGCGGTCACGCCGCCGGTCGATGCGGCGACGTCGACGACCTGCGCCGGCAGGGCGTAGCGGTCGGTCACCCGGCCGCTGCCGGCGTCGATGGCCAGCAGGCTGTTGCCGTGGCCCACGTACACCGTGCCGTCGAGCTGGGCGGTGCCGGCGGTGTCGCCGCTGTCCGGCGGGAAGTCGAGGCGCCACTGCTCCTGGCCGCCGCTGCTCGCCACCACCGCGTTCTGCACGATGCTGAGCTGGAGGGGGCCGGCGCTCGGCGCGCTCGGCGCCTGCCCGTTCCCGCTCGGCGCCTGGGAGCCGCTGCCGGGCGGCTGTCCGTTGGCGCCGGGTGCCTGACCCGAAGGCGCAGAGCCGCCGCTACCCGCGCCGCCGCCGTTCGAGGTGGTGCCGTTGGAGGTGCTGCCGTTGGAGCTGCCGCCGCCCGGCGCGCCCGGGGATCTGCCCGGGCCGCTCTGGTCGGCCGACACCTGCACGTCGAGCGGAGCGTCGATGCCGGGCCCCGCGAGGCGCACGGTCCAGCGTCCGGGTTGCGACAGCACGTGCTCGAAGTGCACCTTGCCCGAGCCGTCGGCCGTCACCTTCGAGGTCTGCGCGGAGCCGTCCGGTGCCGTGAGGGTGACGGTGTAGCCGCTGTTCGGCCGCAGGTCGCTGGCATCGAGCGACACGCGGTCGCCGACGCGCATCAGGTTGCTGTTGAGCGTGACCGTGGGGCTGTTCTGCGCCGCGGCCAGACCGGGCAGGCCCAGCAGCAGCGCTGCCAGGAACGTCCATGCCATCGCCGTGAGCCCGCCGCGTGCGGCGCCACGGCCTGCACGGCGGGAACGCCGCGCCGGCGCCGTCCGGTCTGCGGCGGGGCAGGTGGCGGTGAGGCCGCGCGTGGGAGCGGCGGACGCATCGGCGGCCGTGCCGGCGTCGCCGGGCGTCCGGCCCGCGGCGCGTGCCGCCCCCGATGCATGCGTCCACACGGCGGATGCGCGTCGAGCAAGGCGCGTGAGCATGCCACCACCTTACCGCACCGGGCGCGGGACGGCCTCCGCCGTGGCGCCCCCGCGGGAACCCAGGGGGCCCCTTCGGGACGAGGAAAACCTCATGCTGGCCGCGCCGCGGCCCCTGCTATAGTGAGCCGATGCGGCGTGACGAGTGGGCTCGACTTGCAGCTCCGTTCCCAGCCCCTGCCCTCGCGTGGTGTGTCGCCAAGCTCGATCGAGAGGCCGGCACCGCCCTGCTCGAGCCCGTCGTGGCCGAGGAGGCGGTGACCGAGCGGCTCGACGAGACGGTGGGCGCCGAGGGCTGGTCGAAGCGTCTCCTGCCTCTGGGGCCGGACGCCGTGGTGTGCGAGCTCGAGCTGCTGGGCGTGCGCAAGAGCGCGGCCGCCAGCGCCTTCGGAGGCGTCTTCGACATGGTCCGGGTGAGCGCCTGGGCGTGTGGCCGCGCCGCGAGCCTGTTCGGCCTGAGGCCCGCCGCCGCCGGCGGCTGGGTCGACTTCGACGCCGAGGCCGGTGAGCCCCTGTACGTTCCCGAGCCGGCCGAGGACGCGCCCGCGGATGACGCGCCCGGGGCCTCCGAGCCCCCCGCGACCGGGCCGATGAGCGAGCCGGCGCAGACGGACGGCGACGAGGCGGGCCTCGACGGCGCCGCCCGCAGCGAGGGGCAGCAGGTCATCGAGCGCCTGGTCGAGCGCCTGAAGCACGAGGGCCTGGGGCGCGAGGCGGCCAGGCTGGTGGTGGAGTTCGGCGGCTACGGCCGCACGCCGGAGGAAGCCCGGGAGCTCTACCGGCGGCTGCGCGAGCTGTTGCTGGAGAAGGGCGCGGCGTCGTGAGCAGCGGTGGGCCGGCCCCCGCGCGGCCGCGTGCGGCCGTGCCCGGTGACGCTCCCGGAGGGCCGCCGTGATCAAGGTGATCGCCATCGGAGACGTGCACGGGCAGTGGCCCGAGCTATGGCGCGTGCTGAAGGCGTCGGCGGCGTGCACCGCCACGTACGAGCCCACCCCGGCCGTGATCGAGGGCCGTTACCAGGTGGTGTGCGTCGGCGACCTGGTCCATTACAAGGACGAGCGGGCGTACGCCAACGCCGTGGGGGTGGAGCCGTACGACCCTGCCGACCCGGATCATCTGCGGCGGGCCGCCAAGGCGCAGATCCGCGAGCTCTACCGTTTCAAGCGCTTCGTGGACCAGTCCGCCGGCAACGTGACCGTCATCCTCGGCAACCACGACGAGGTCGCGCTGGACCACAACTACGAGCTGACCACCCGCGGGGGGCTCCGCCACGACGAGTTCAACCCCGAGCGCGGCGGCGTCGAGCTGCCCGAGGACCTCGGGGCGTGGTTCCGCGGCTTCGCGCGCGAGCGGGTCTTCTACGGGGTGCACTTCGCGCACGCCGGTCCGCTGCCGGGCATGCAGTACTTCGACGATTTCTTCTATCACGACGGCGACACCAAGACCTGGTGGTTCAACAAGCCGGAGCTGGTGCAGCAGGCGGGGCACCGCTTCGGGGTCTACGGCCACACCGTGATGAAGGACGGCGTCTACATCGACAAGGACCACGGCTTCGCCATGATCGACGCCCTCGGGCAGCTTCAGTTCCTGGAGATGATCCTCTCCGACGAACGCCTCGACTACTCGGTCACCACGCTCTGAGCGCGGCCGGCCCGCGTCCGCGCGCTTCAGCCCCGCGTCACCGCCAGCGCCATGTAGACCTCGTCCAGGTAGTGATCTCCCGACCTCATGGCGCGCGGCTGGGTACCCCAGGCGCGGAAGCCGGCGGCCTCGTAGAGGTGTCGGGCCGGCGCGTTTCCGGCGGTCACCGCCAGCTCGAGCCGCTCGGCGCCGAGCTCGCCCGCCGCGCGGATCGCGGCGCCGACGAGCGCCCGTCCCACGCCCGTCCCCCTGGCCCGGGGCGCCACGTACAGCCCGTAGAGGTCGGCGCGGTGGCGCATCTTCAGGCGCGGCGAACGGACCACCGACACGACGCCGACCAGCTCCGCGCCCAGGAAGGCGCCGACGACGCGCTGCTCCTGCGTGCGCCGGCGTTCGGCCTGGAGCGCGCGGTAGGCGTCCAGAGGGGGATGCTCGTCGGGATGCGAGCCGAAGGCGTCGGGGCTCTCGCGCAGGGCCATGCCGCGCAGGCCCCACGCCGCCTCGTCGTCCGCCGGCCCCAGCGGCCTCAGCGTCAGCGGGTCAGAGGGAGTAGCCGCCACGGTCGTCGTCCCGGACCAGCTCGCCGTTGCGCAGCACCAGCGTGCGCCGCTTGAAGCGGTCGACCAGGTCGCGCGAGTGGGTGGCGACGACGACGGTGGTGCCCTTGATGTTGACGTCGTTGAGCAGCTCGAGGATCTCCATGGCGGTGTCGGGGTCGAGGTTGCCGGTGGGCTCGTCGGCCAGCAGCAGGGCGGGGTTGGTGACCATCGCCCGGGCGATGGCGACGCGCTGCTGCTCCCCGAGGCTGAGCTCGATGGGGTAGGCCTTGCGCTTGTGGGCCAGCCCCACCTGGCGCAGGGCCAGCAGCGCCCGCTGCTCCATGTTGTTGCGCTGTCCCGTCGCCCGCAACGCGAACTGCAGGTTCTCGAGCGCCGGCAGGTGCCCCAGCAGGCGGTGGTCCTGGAAGACCATTCCGATGTGGCGCCTCAGGTAGGGCAGACGGCTGTCGCGCAGCCGGCTGACGTCCTGGCCGTTGACGTAGACGTGTCCCTCGGTGGGGGCGATGCGCCTCAGCAGCAGGGCCAGCAGCGTCGACTTGCCGGCCCCGGAATGGCCCGTGATGTAGGCGAACTCGCCCTTGCGGATCTGGAAGTCCACGTCCCGCAACGCGTGCGTGTGCGTCCGCGGGTAGGTCTTCGTGACGTGGTGGAACTGGATCATGGCTGGTGAGCCTGGCTCATGGCGCCCCCGGCGGGAAGTCCTGCCGTCACTCTACACAAGCCCGGCGAGCCCTGGGGCGGGTGCGCTCAGGCATAGCTGCCGAGCGCCTCCAGCAGCTCGGCGAAGGCCGCTTCGTCGTCGATGCGGGTGAGGACGCGGGCGTTGGCGGGTGTGCCGCGCCCGGCCTGGCCGGCCGGCCGCCGGTCCACCACGGTCATGCCGCGCGTGTGCTCGCCGTGGAGCTCGACCGCGACATGCCGCTCCTCGCCTTCCAGCAGCTCGGGCCGGCTCACGGCCAGCACCGCGCAGGGGTCGTGGAGGGGCACCCCCACCTCCCGGCCGAAGATGCGTGCGTAGGCGCTGCCGTAGGCCTGCAGCAGGTCGGCGGCGAAGGTCGCGGGCGCGCTGCCGAGGGCGCGGATGGCCTCGCGCCGCTTGGCGTCCACGGTGAACTGGTGGGTGAGGTCGAGGCCCGCCATCACGATGTGCGCCCCGGAGGAGAAGACCATCGCGGCCGCCTCGGGGTCGGCGTAGATGTTGAACTCGGCCGCCGGCGTGACGTTGCCGGGGCCGTAGCTGCCGCCCATCAGGCTGATGCCGCGCAGGCGCGTCGCCAGCGCCGGCTCCTCGCGCAGGGCCAGCGCCACGTTGGTGAGCGGCCCGGTGGCGACCAGCCACAGGTCGTCGCGGCGCTCCACGGTGTCGAGCAGGAAGCGCACGGCCGAGCCGGCGGCCGGCCGGCGTTCGAGCGGCGGCAGGGTGGGGCCGTCCAGGCCGCTCTCGCCATGGATGAAGGCGGCATGCCGTGGCTCCGCGACCAGCGGCCTGTCGGCGCCGGCGTGCACCGGCACGTCGAGGCCGGCGATCTGCGTGACCACCAGGGCGTTGTGGAGCGTGCGCTCCAGCGGCGCGTTGCCGCTCACGGTGGTGATGCCCACCAGCTCGCTGGTGGCGCCCGCCAGCAGGATGGCCAGGGCGTCGTCGTGGCCGGGGTCGCAGTCGAGCAGCACGGCGAGTCCACCGCCGGCGCCCGCGCTCACGGCGTGCCGCATCCGGCAGCCCGGAGCCGCCCGCGACGCAGCCGGAGGCGGGCGGCGCCGGTCGGCCGCCGCCCGCCTCCGCGTTTCCCATGGCCGCGCGCCGGCGCACGACCGCGGCGGGCCGGGTGCCGGGGGTCGGGGCTCACGCCTTGGTGCCCTTGCGTTCCTCCATGCCGCGCTCCAGGTCTTCCTCGTCGGGGAGCACCATGGCGGCGACGACCACGTCGCCCTCGCCCAGGCGCATGGTGGTCACGCCCTGCGAGGCGCGGCCGTAGTTGCTGACCTGGTCGACCTTGGTGCGGATGAGGATGCCCTGCTTGGACAGCACGAAGAGCTCCTCCTCGCCGACCACGTGGTTGAGCGCCACCATGGCGCCGGTGCGGCTCGTCAGGCGGTGGGTGATGACCCCCTGACCGCCCCGTCCCTGCAGCGGGTACTCGCGCAGGCCGGTGCGCTTGCCGAACCCGAGCTCGGTGACGCTTAGCAGCTCCGCGGTCTCGGCGTCGGCCGCGGAGATGGCGGCCAGGCTGACGACCTCGTCGCCCTTCTTGAGCCGGATGCCGATCACGCCCTGGGTGGCGCGCCCCGTCTCGCGCACGGCGTCCTCGGAGAAACGGATCGCCTGACCGCCGCGGGTTCCCAGCACGATGTCGGCCTTGCCGTCGGTGATGCGCACCGCGACCAGCGCGTCGCCCTCGACCAGGTTCACGGCGATGAGGCCGGAGCTGTTGATATTGCCGTACTCGCGGATGGCGGTGCGCTTGATGAGTCCCTGCCGGGTGGCGAACACGAAGAAGCCGGGGATGTCGAAGGCCCTCAGCGCCAGCACCGTCTGCACCACCTCCCCCTCCTCGAGGGGCAGGATGTTGCGGATGTGGCTGCCGCGAGCGCCGCGCTCGGCTTCCGGCAGGTCGTAGATCTTCTCCCGGTAGACGCGGCCGCGGTCGGAGAAGAACAGCAGGTACTCGTGCGTCGACCCCACCAGCAGCATGGCGTTGACGTCGTCCTCCTTGGCCTTCTGCGCCGACACGCCACGGCCGCCGCGCGCCTGCGCCCGGTAACTGGTGATGGGGGTGCGCTTGATGTAGCCGCCGCGGGTCAGCGTGACCACGACGTTCTCCTCGGCGATCAGGTCCTCCTTGGAGATGTCGTCGGAGAGGTCGGCGATCGCCGTGCGGCGGGCGTCGCCGAAGCGCTCCTTGACGTCGAGGAGCTCGCTGCGGATGACCCGCCACAGCTCCGACGTCTCGGCGAGGATGAGCTCCAGGCGGGCGATCTCCTCCTGCAGGTCGCGGTACTCCTCGTTGATGCGCTCGCGCTCCAGGCCGGTGAGGCGCTGCAGGCGCATGTCCAGCACCGCCTGCGCCTGCGCCTCGCTGAGCCCGAACTCGCGCATGAGGCCGTCACGCGCCTCGGGGCCGTCCTTGGAGGCGCGGATCAAGCCGATGACCGCGTCCAGGTTGTCGAGCGCGATGAGGTAACCCTCGAGGATGTGCGCACGCTCGCGCGCCTTGCGCAGCTCGAACTCGCTGCGGCGCAGCACCACGCCCGCGCGGTGGTCGAGATAGAGGCGCAGCATCTCGCGGATGGGCAGCACCCGCGGCGAGCCCTCCACGATGACCACGTTGTTCACCGCGAAGCTGCTCTGCAGCTGGGTGAACTTGTAGAGCTGGTTCAACACCAGCTCCGGCACCGTACCGCGCTTGAGCTCGAACACGATGCGCATGCCCTGGCGGTCGGACTCGTCGCGGAGCTGGGCGATGTCCTCGATGCGCTTGCCGCGCACCAGCCCGGCCACCGTCTGGATCAGCGAGGTCTTGTTGACCTGGTAGGGGATCTCGGTGACCACGATCGAGTGGCGGTTGTTGCGTTCCTCGATGCGCGCCCGGCCGCGCACGCGGATGCTGCCGCGACCGGTCTCGAACGCCTGGCGGATGCCGTCGCGGCCCATGATCCCGCCGGTGGGGAAGTCGGGGCCCTTGATGTGCTGCATCAGCGTCTCGGCGGGAACGTCGGGGTCGTCGATCATGGCCACGAGCCCGTCGACCACCTCGCCGAGGTTGTGAGGGGCCAGGTTGGTGGCCATGCCCACGGCGATCCCGGAGGCGCCATTCACCAGGAGATTGGGCACGGCCGCGGGCAAGACGTTGGGCTCCGCCGTGGTGCCGTCGTAGTTCTCCCGGAAGTCGACGGTCTCCTTGTCGATGTCGGCCAGCATCGCCTCCGCGATCTGCGTGAGGCGGGCCTCGGTGTACCGGTAGGCGGCGGCCGGATCGCCGTCGATGGAGCCGAAGTTGCCCTGCCCGTGGACCAGCGGGTAGCGCAGGTTCCAGGGTTGGGCCATGCGCACCATGGCGTCGTACACCGCCATGTCGCCGTGCGGGTGGTACTTGCCGATGACCTCGCCGACCACGCCCGCGCTCTTGGAGTGCTTGCGGTCCGACGCCAGGCCCATGCGCTGCATGGCGTAGAGGATGCGCCGCTGCACCGGCTTGAGGCCGTCGCGCACGTCCGGCAGCGCCCGGTCCACGATGACGGACATGGCGTAGTTGATGAAGCTGGTCTTGATCTCGTCCGTGATCTGGACCGGAACGACAGATCCCTCGTTCAAGTGCTGCCTCCTCGCAAGCTCGGCCCCAGGCCCCGGAGCGCACCACGGTGCGCCGCAGGGACGGGCACGGAACACCCCACGCGAAACCCCGCAGGCCGCGCCGCACGGAACGCCGCAGTCGACGCCGCCTCGAACGCAGCCGAGAACGCCGCCGAGCGTGCTGCAGAAACAGCTTCTGTGTCGGCTTCAATCGGCCTCGGGGCCAACACGCGAGTGTACCATCTCGCGGGGTCCCCGGGGCGGCCCCCGCCTACAGGGAGGAGCGCCCTCCAGAACGGCATTCTCGCCATGGCACGAGGGCGCTTCTGAGCGCCGGCCGAGGCGTCCCCGGCGACTGCCGCTGCTCAGTCGCCGGAAGGTGCCTGCAGGGTGTAGAAGTGGCCCAGGATGCCGAGCGCGCGCAGGTCCCGGCCGGACATCGGCACGGTGTAGACGCTGGCGACGAGGTAGTTCTGGCGCCGTGCCTGCGACTCCAGCGCGGCCTGGAGCGCGTTCTGCGTGACGCCCCCGAGGAGCTGCCCGAAGGGGCCGGTCAGCCCCGAGTGCTGGGTGAGCTGGGCGTTGAGCCTGTCGGCGTAGGTGTTGGCGAACTGCCCCTTGTCGGGGTTGGTCATGGCGAAGGCGACGACCAGGAGGACGAACAGGGCCAGCGGGAGCGCCCAGCGCGGCGTGGTCATGCCCACAGCATAGCCTCGCCTGCCCGGCTGCGGCGCGCGGCGGCCGCCCGCCTGCGTGGTAGCGTTCGGGCCATGATCGAGCGCTATTCTACGCCCGAGATGCGCCGTCTGTGGGGAGGCCCGGCGCGCTATGAGGCCTGGCTCCAGGTGGAGCTCGCCGCGACCGAGGCGTGGGAGGCTCTGGGCGAGGTGCCGGCAGGCACCGCGCAGCGCATCGCCCGCGCCCTGGAGGGCCAGCCGCTCGACGAGGCGTTCGCGCAGCGCGTGGCCGAGATAGAGGCGACCACCCGCCACGACATCGTGGCGTTCACGCGGGCCGTCGGCGAGCGGGTGGGGGAGCCGGCGCGCTTCCTGCACCTCGGGCTCACCAGCACCGATGTCGTCGACACCGCCCAGAACCTGCTGCTGAGGCAGGCGTGCGATCTCATCCTGGCGGACGTGGCGGCGCTGGCGGAGGCGCTCCGCGCCAAGGCGGCGCGCTACAAGCACACGCCCTGCGTCGGCCGCACCCACGGCATCCACGCCGAGCCCATGACGTTCGGGCTGAAGTTCCTCAACTTCGGGGCCGCCCTGGCACGGGACGAGGAGCGCCTGCGCAGGGCGCGCCAGGCCGTCGCGGTGGCGATGCTGTCCGGCTCGGTGGGCACGTACGCGCACGTGCCGCCGGAGGTCGAGGCCCGCGTCGCCGAGCGCCTGGGGCTGGCGCCCGACCCGGTCACCAACCAGACCGTCGCACGGGACCGCCACGCCGAGCTGATGAGCGCCCTGGCCATCCTGGGCACCACCATCGAGCGCGTGGCGCTCGAGGTCCGCCACCTCCAGCGCAGCGAGGTGCGGGAGGCGCAGGAGGGGTTCGGGGCGGGGCAGACCGGCAGCTCGAGCATGCCGCACAAGAAGAACCCCATCGCCAGCGAGAACCTCACCGGCGTCGCCCGGCTGCTCCGCAGCAACCTCCAGGCCGCGCTGGAGAACGTGGCGCTGTGGCACGAGCGCGACATCAGCCACAGCTCGGTCGAGCGCGTCATCCTGCCGGACTCCACCACGCTGGCGAGCTACGCCCTCAGGCGGTTGACGCGCGTGATCGACGGGCTGGTGGTGGACGAGGCGCGCCTCGCGGCGAACCTGGACCTGCTGGGCGGCCTGGTGTACTCGCAGCGGGTGCTGCACCTGCTCATCGACAAGGGCCTCAGCCGCGAGGCCGCCTACGAGGTGGTGCAGCGCAACAGCCTGCGGAGCTGGGAGACCGGCGCGCACCTGCGCGGCCTGCTGGCGCAGGACCCCGACAACCTGCTCGACGACGCGGAGCTCGCCTCGGCGTTCGACCCGGAGTGGTACCTGCGCCACGTCGACGCCGTGTTCGCGCGATTCGGCCTGTAGCAGGCACTTCCCGCGCCGGCCGGCCGGCGCGCTCTGCTATCATCCGGGCGTGACCGCCCCCAGCGGAGTACCCCAACGAGGCGCCATGCGCTACGAGGGCAAGGCCAAGAGGGTCTATGCCACGGACGACGCGCGCTACCTCATCGTCGAGTACAAGGACGACGCCACCGCCTTCAACGCCGCCAAGCGCGGCAGCATCCAGGGCAAGGGGGTGGTGAACAATGCCGTGTCCGGAGTGCTCTTCGAGACGCTGGCGGAGCACGGCGTGCCCACGCACTACCTCCGCCGGCTGTCCGACCGCGAGCAGCTCGTGAAGGCCGTGACCATCATCCCGCTCGAGGTGATCGTGCGGAACCGCGCCGCCGGGTCGTTCGCCAAGCGCTACGGGGTGGACGAGGGGCGCGACCTCGATCCCATCGTGATCGAGTGGTGCTACAAGAACGACGCCCTGGGCGACCCGCCGCTCAACGACGCCACCGCCGTGGCCCTCGAGTTCGCCACGCCCGAGGAGCTGGAGACGCTCTTCGATCTCGCCTCGACGGTCAACGACAGCCTGCTGCCCTACTTCGAGGAGCGGGGCCTGGAGCTGGTGGACTTCAAGCTGGAGTTCGGCCGCACCGCCGACGGCGACATCGTGCTGGCCGACGAGATCAGCCCCGACACCTGCCGGCTGTGGGACGTGACCACCGGCGACAAGATGGACAAGGACCGCTTCCGGCGCGACCTCGGCGACGTGGAGGAGGCCTACCGGGAGGTGTTCCGGCGCGTCGTGGAGGGCGGGGAGCCGCGGCCGCTGCACGGCCGGGGAGCGGGGTGAGCGTGCCCACCTTCTACGCCGTCGTCGACGTCCTCCTCAAACGCTCCATCCTCGACCCGCAGGGGCGCGCCGTGGAGGCCACGCTCAAGCGCCTGGGGCACGCCAACATCTCCGAGGTGCGCGTCGGCAAGCGCGTGGAGCTGGTGCTGGAGGGCGAGCGCGACGAGGTCGAGCGCCAGCTCGGGCAGATCGCCCAGAACGTGCTCTCGAACCCGGTCATGGAGGACGTCGAGGTGAGCCTGGAGGAGGCGTAGCGCGGTGGCGACCCAGCCCCCCACCCTGACCGCGCACGACGGCCTGGCGCTGGCGCTGCACCGCTCGCGGGTCGACGATCCGCGGGCCGCCTGCCTACTGGTCCACGGCTACGCCGAGCACGCCGGCCGCTACAAGCCGCTGGTACAGGCCCTGGCAGGCGTCGGCGTGGAGACCTTCGCCGTCGATCTGCGCGGGCACGGGCGCAGCGCCGGTCCCCGAGCCGACGTCGTCGACTTCGGCGACTACGTCGCCGAAGTCGCCGTGCTGCGCCGGCACATCGCCGAGCAGCGGCCCGGCGTCCCCGTGCTGGTCTTCGGTCACAGCATGGGCGGCGCGGTGGCGCTGCGCTTCGCGCTGGAGCGCCCGGACGCTCTCGACGCGCTGGTGCTCAGCGCCCCCTTCCTGCGGCCCAGCCTGCCGCCGCCGCGCTGGCTGCTGGGCGTGTCAGGCTGGCTGGCGCGCTCGCTGCCGCAGCTGCCGGTCCAGGCGCTCGACGCCCGGGCGCTGTCCCGCGACCCCGAGGCGGTCGAGGCCTACCGCAAGGACCCGCTCACCTACACCGGTCGCGTCAAGGCGCGCATGGGGCATGCCCTGGTGACGGCGGGGGCGCCGCTGCTGGAGCGCGCCGGGGAGCTCCGCGCGCCCACCTTGATCGTGCACGGCGCCGACGACGACATCGCCGACCCTCGCGCCAGCGAGGAGCTGGCCGGGAAGCTCCCGGCCGCGCTGGTCACGCTGCGCCTGTACCACGGCAGCTACCACGAGCTGCTCAACGACCTCGACCGTGAGCTGGTGCTCGCCGACATCCTGGGCTGGATCCGGGAGCAGCCCGGCCTCGGCCTCACAGCACCCGCAGCACCAGGAACTTGAGGTAGCGGCCCTCCGGGAAGCTCGCCGGCACCGGGTGGTCGCGCGGCTGGCCGCGTTCGGCTACCACCTGCGCCTCCACGCCGGCTGCGCGGGCCGCGTCGGCGACCAGCCGCTGGAAGGCCTCGGGCGACACCTGCGCGGTGCAGGACGCGGTGACCAGCAACCCGCCGGGGCGCACCGCCGCGAAGGCCGCCCGGTTCAGCTTGAGGTACGCGCGCTGCGCGCGCCGCCGCTGCTCGGCGCTGCGCGCCAGCGCCGGCGGGTCCAGGATGACCATGTCGAAGCGCTCCCCGCGCTCCTCGAGCGCGGGCAGGTAGTCGAAGACGTCGGCCGCGACGGCCTGGTGGCGCGCGCCATCGAGCCCGTTCGCCGTCACCGCTCGGTCGGCCTCGGCCACCGCGCCCTGCGACACGTCCACGCTGACCACGCGGGACGCGCCGCCGGCCAACGCGTAGACGCTGAACCCCCCGGTATAGCTGAACAGGTTGAGCACGCTGCGGCCGGCGGCCAGCTCGCGCACCAGGGCGCGGTTGTCGCGCTGGTCGAGGAACAGCCCCGTCTTCTGGCCGGAGGCCAGGTCGGCGTCGAACACCAGGCCGTTCTCCATGACCCGTTCCCGCGGCGGCGGCAGCTCGCCCCACAGAGCCCGAAGGCCGTCGTCGGAGCGCAACACCACGCCTTTGAGCCCCAACCCGGCGCCGAGCTCGCGGGCGATGGCTGGCAGCAGGCCCTCCACGCTGGCGGCGTAGCGCTTCATCACCGCGAAGCGGCCGTAACGGTCGGCGACGATGGCCGGGAGGTAATCGCCCTCGCCGTGGAGGAGGCGGTAGGCATTGGTGTGGCCGGCGTCCGTGAGGGGGGCGCGAAGCTCGAGCGCCTGCGCGACACGGCTCTTGAGGAAGGCGGCGTCGGGCACGGCCTCACGGCGGAACAGCCGGACGGCGATGGCCCCCTCCGCGTCGTAGAGGCCGTGGGCCACGGCCCGCCCCGCCTCCAGGCGCACCCACTCGCCGGACCGGAGCCGGTGCCCGGGAAGGTGGTTGCGGTAGATCCACGGATGCCCCGAGACCAGGGCCGGCTCCAGCCGCGGCCCCAGGTTGAGCGTCGCCAGCGTCATGCCGCGACTCTAACGCGTCGCACGCTCCCCGGGCCGCGAAGCGCGCCGAGCGGACGGCCCGCAAGGCCAGCCCGGCGTGCGGAGCGGCGGGCCGGGTCGCGCCGGGACGCGCGGCTGCCGCGACGCCGGGGCGCGCGACGAGCGGGCGCCGCCCGGAGCCTACAGGCCGGCGGCAACCTTCGCCTCCGCCAGCACGGCGTCGAACATGGCCGCGGTGAGGCGACCGGTAGCGGTGTTCTGCTGACTCACGTGGTAGACGTCGAGCATCGGCAGGGAGCCGGGCGGGTCGTGGCGGGCGCCGTGGGCGAAGGGGTAGCGCGCCTTGACCAGCCGCCGGCCGCGGGCCTTCAGCAGCTCCAGGTAGGCGTCATGCGCGATGTGCCCCAGTGCCAGGACGGCGCGCAGCTGCGGCAGGCGGGCCAGGTCGTGCTCGAGCCAGGGGCGGCAGGCGACGACCTCCTCGCGCAGCGGCCTGTTGTCCGGCGGCGCGCAGCGCAGCGCCGCGGTGATCCACACCCCGAGCAGCCGCTGGCCGTCGCCGCGCGCCCGCGAGTCCGGCCGGGTCGCCAGGCCCGCACGGTGCAGGGCGGGGAACAGGAAGTCGCCGCTGGCGTCCCCGGTGAACATGCGGCCGGTACGGTTGGAGCCGTGGGCGCCCGGCGCCAGGCCCAGCAGCAGCAGCTTCGCGGTGGGGTCGCCGAAGCCCGGCACGGGGCGGGCCCAGTAGGGCTGGTCGGCGTAGGCCCGGCGCTTCCGGCGCGCCACGGCCTCGCGGTGCTCCGCCAGGCGCGCGCAGGCGCGGCAACCCTCCAGTGCCGGCGGGTAGAAGGCCGCGGGCGTCGCTTCCGTCAACGGCCCGCGCCCGGCGGCAGGGAAGCGGCGATGCGCGTCAGCGCCTCGTCGAGGATGGGCCGGCTGGTGGCGAAGTTTAGCCGCGCGAAGCCGTCGCCGCCGACGCCGAAGGCGCTGCCGCCGTTGAGCCCGACGCGGGCGCGCTCCACGAGCGCGCCCGCGGGATCGTCGCCGAGGCCCGCGTCGCGGAAGTCCAGCCACGCCAGGTAGGTGCCTTGCGGCGCGTGAAGGCGCACCGCCGGCATCTCGCGCGCCACGCGTTCCCGGACGTGGTCGCGGTTGCCGGCCAGGTAGCCGAGGGTGTCGTCGAACCAGCTGCCGCCGCCGGTGTAGGCCCCGATCGTGGCGGCCTGGGCCAGCACGTTCGGGCCGGGCGCCACGCCGCGGGCGTGGTAGGCCAGGCGCTCCAACATGGCCGGGTTGGCGCTGATGGCGAAGGAGAGCTTCAGGCCGGGGATGTTGAACGACTTGGTGGGGCCGTAGAGCGTGAGCGTCCGCGCCGCGACCTCCGGTGCGAGCGTGGCGATGGGCCGGTGCCGGCCGGCGAAGCACAGGTCCGCGTGGAGCTCGTCGGAGACGATCCACAGGTTGTGCTCCAGGGCGAGCTGCGCCAGCCGCGTGAGCTCTTCCTCGGTGTAGACCCGTCCCACCGGGTTGTGCGGGTTGCACAGCATCAGCAAGCGCGTGGCCGGCGTCACGGCGGCCTCGAGGGCGTCGAAGTCGATGGCGTAGCCTTCCGGCCCGTCGATCAGGGGCACCTGGACCGGCACCCGTCCGGTGTTCTCCACCGCGGCCCGGAACGGCGGGTACAGCGGCGTCAGCAGCAGCGCCTCGTCGCCCGGTCCGGCGAAGGCCATGACGGCCAGGTACAGCCCCTGCACGGTGCTGCCCAGCAACCGCACGTCCTCCCGGGCGACGGCGTAGCCGTACCGCCCTTCCAAGCGTGCCTGGAGGGCCTCGACGAGCCCCGGCAGGCCGGCGGACAGGCCGTAGCCGAGGTTCTCGCTGTGGACCTGCGCGTCGATGGCCTCCTTGATGGCGTCGGCCACCGGGAAGTCCATCTCGGCCACCCACAGCGGCAGCACCTCCGGCCCGAAATGCGTCCACTTGGCGTTGGGCTTGGCCTTGAGGTCGGCCAGCGACAGTGAATCGTAGGGATGCCCGGACATGCGCACGAGTCTACCAGGGGCCGCGCGGCAGGCTCGATGCCGACGCTGCCGGTGCCGCGGGGTCCCGGAGACGGGTCCGGCAGGCCTCCGCGGGTAGACTTGGGCGCCATGCGAGTCACCGTCACCGTCCCGGACTGGGCCACGCATCTGGTCTCCGACCTCGGGGACATGGACCGGAGCCCCCGCCGGCTCGAGCCCGGCACCGGTCGCGAGGTGCCGCTCGAGCTCGCGGACGACGTCTACTTCGAGTACGCCTTCATCGACGGGGAAGGACGCCTGCGCGCCGATCCCGCGAACCCGCGTCGGGCGGACAACCCCTGGTACCCGGAGGTGAGCGCGCTGACGGGCCCGGAGTATCGTCCCGATCCGCTTGCCGACCCCCCCGAGCCCGCGCGGCCGGGGACCGTGGACCGCCTGCGGGTCGAGAGCCGGACGCTGCATCAGCACCGGCGCGTCATCGTGGTGACGCCGCCCGGCCTCGAGGACGTGCGGCTGCCGCTGGCGCTGGTCCAGGACGGCGTCGCCTTCTACCGCCTGGCGCGCTTGGCCGACGTCCTGCAGGCGTTGCTGGCGGCCGGGGAGGCGCGCCCGGCCCGGCTCGCCTTCGTCGAGCCGGTGGAGCGCTCACGCGAGTACGCCTTCCACGAGGGCTACCTGGACTTCGTGGACCGCGAGCTCGTCCCCGAGCTCAGGCGGCGGTACCCCTCCACGGACGAGCTCCTCGCCGTCGGCGCCAGCCTGGGCGGGCTCTTCAGCGCCAACCTGGCGCTGTCGCGGCCGGGGCTGGTGCGGACCGCGGTCACCTTCTCCGGCGCCTTCCTGGGCCACCCCGAGGCGCCCGATTTCTACGCCGGCACGCGGTCCTTCGTGGCGGAGCGCCTGGAGGGGGACGGACCGCCGCCGGGGCTGCGCTGGTACGCCGAGTGCGGCACGCTGGAGTGGCTCACCGACGTCAACCGTCGGGTGGAGGCGGCGCTGGCGTCGCACGGAACCGAGCACGCCCACAGGGAGCGGCACGCCGGCCACAACTGGACCAACTGGCGCAACGGCCTGGCGTCCGCCCTGCGTTTCGCGCTCAGGCCCTGAGCCGGCAGCGGGCGCCGGCGTGCGTCCGCGCAGCGCCGAGGAGCGCAGAGGAGCGCCGACCGGCCGCCGCTTCGGCGCGGCCGCCCCGGTGTCCGTCGCCGTCGTGCGCGCCGCGGCCGCGGCGCAGGCCGGCGGTAGCATGAGAGACGCTCGCCCGCGGCCCTGCGCCGCCACCTTCGCAGCCGACGTTGGAGGAACCATGGACTACCGCACGGAGAAGGACACGCTGGGTGAGGTCCGCGTCCCGGCGGACCGTTACTGGGGCGCCCAGACGCAACGCTCGCTGGAGAACTTCCGCATCGGCGGGCAACGCATGCCCACCGAGATCATCCGGGCCTTCGCGGTGCTGAAGAAGGCGGCCGCCCGGACGAACGCCGAGCTCACCGACCTTCCCGCCGACAAGGTGGACGCCATCGTCAGGGTCTGCGACGAGATCCTGGCCGGCGAGCTCGACGACCACTTCCCGCTGGTGGTGTGGCAGACGGGCTCCGGCACGCAGTCGAACATGAACGTCAACGAGGTGATCTCCAACCGGGCCATCGAGATGCTCGGCGGAGAGCTCGGCAGCAAGACGCCGATCCATCCCAACGACGACGTCAACAGGTCGCAGTCGTCCAACGACACCTTCCCCACGGCCATGCACATCGCGGCCTACCGGGCGCTCGTCGAGCACACCGTGCCCAGGCTGCGCGCGCTGCAGAGGGCGCTGGACGCCAAGTCGAGCGAGTTCATGGGCATCGTCAAGATCGGCCGGACGCATCTGATGGACGCCACCCCGCTGACGCTGGGTCAGGAGTTCAGCGGTTACGCCGCGCAGGTGGGGAAGGGGATCGAGACGGTGGAGCACAGCCTCGAGCACCTGCGCGAGCTGGCGCTGGGCGGCACCGCCGTCGGCACCGGACTCAACACCCCGCCCGGCTTCGCCGTGCGCGTGGCCCAGGTGATCGCCGAGCTGACCGGCCACCCCTTCGTCAGCGCCGAGAACAAGTTCGAAGCCCTCAGCGCCCACGACGCCGTGGTGGAGGCTTCCGGGGCGCTGAAGCGGGTGGCGGTCAGCCTGCTCGCGGTGGCCAACAACATCCGCATGCTGGCCTCCGGCCCGCGCTGCGGCATCGGCGAGATCACGCTGCCGGCCAACGAGCCCGGCTCGTCGATCATGCCGGGCAAGGTGAATCCCACGCAGGCCGAGGCGATGACCATGGTCTGCGCGCAGGTCATCGGCAACGACGCCGCCGTGAGCGTGGCCGGCACCCACGGCCAGTTCCAGCTCAACGTGTTCAAGCCGGTGATGATCTACAACCTGCTGATGAGCGCGCGCCTGCTGGGCGACGCCGCCGCGTCGTTCACCGACAACTGCGTGGTGGGCATCGCGCCCGACCGGGCGCGGATCCGCATGCACCTCGACAACTCGCTCATGCTGGTGACCGCGCTGAACACCCGCATCGGCTACTACAAGTCCGCGGAGATCGCCCAGACCGCGCACGCGGAGGGCCTGACGCTGAAGGAGGCCGCCGTGAAGCTCGGCTACCTCACCGCGGCCGAGTTCGACGAGGCGGTCGTACCCGAGCGCATGGTGGGAGAGCTGCCAGGCTGATCGCCGCCCGGCCGGCCCCGAGCCGAACGTCGAGCAGGCGGCGCGTCCGCCCTCGCCCCGCGCGAACGTGATGCAGAGGTCCAATCACGCTGCACGTGGCCGGGCCTCTGCCCGTGAGCGGCGGCGTGCGCGCCGGCGCGCACGCTACTTCTTGCGGTTGTCGATGACCTGCGCGTCCTGCGGCAGGTAGGTCACCTTCTTCGGGTCCAGCCCCTGGTCGAGCTTGAGGCCGTTCACCTTGAGGTCGGCCACGACCTTGCCGTCCTTCTGCTTGAACACCAGCTCGCGCGGCAGCCAGTCGCTGGCGGGAACGGTGGCGGTGACGTCGAGGATGTTCGCCTTCGGATCCTTGTTCTTGAAGGCCAGGATGTAGGTCTTCTTGCCGTTCTCGGTCTTCACGTCCTGGATGCTGGCGTCGTAGCCCTCGAAGATCTTCTTCAGGTCGAAGCTCACCACGGGCGAGCTCTGGCCGTTGGTGCCGGCCGGCAGCAGGCCGCCGAGGGCGTCCGGGTCGTTGGCGTCGAACAGGGTGATCTGGTTGGTCAGGAACGTGTAGTTCTTGACGACGTTCCCGTCCAGGACGATCTGGTTGTCCGCGAGCGCGTCGGGCTGGTTGATGTAGGCGCTGGCGATGTGCTTCGGCGGGATCGCCTGGATGTCGACGTTCAGCGGGATCACCGTGCCGTCGGAGTCCACGAGCTTGCCGGTGACCGTGAAGGTGGCGTCCTTGATGGCGTTCGCGGCGTTCTCGATGTTGCCGAGGACGGTGTCGACGCTGGGCTGCTGAGCACCTGCGACGGCGGCGACGGTGAGCGCCAGCAGCATGGCCAGCGTGCGGGCGAGCGCGCGCGCGGGCGTGCCGAGGGGGTGGGGCGAGGTTGGCTGCATGGTCATCTCCTGGATCATCGAGTGGCGGCGTCGCTCGGGGTGCCTTGCGGTCGGTACCCTCGCCCACCGTGCCGTGGTGCCGGTGCGGCGGTGCCCGCGCGGGCACCGCGTTCCCGGCGGATGCCCTGGCGCACCGCTGTTGTAGCACGTGTTCTAGCACGCTCGGGAGGTGTGGGCGCACGCCGGTTCCATGAAGGTTTCTCAATGAAGCTCGGTTTAAGCCCGTCATCACGTGGTCCGCCGGCCGCGTGCTACCTTCTGCGATAGGAAAGGAGGCCGGCTATGAGGAGAATCCTCATCCTGCTCGCCCTCGCCCTTCCGCTGGCCTTTGCCCAGAAGATCGTCGTGAGTCCCGAGTCGATCGTGGTGAACCCGAACCCCGCGCCGAACTTCAACGTCCACGTGTCGTTGAACAAGGATCAGTCCGGGAGCGGGCGCCCCGTGTACCAGGTTGGCGAGAACGTCCAGATCTCGGTGCAAGTCAGCCAGTCGGCGTACGTCTACCTGTTCAGCGTGAAGCCCTCGGGCGAGATCACCCAGATCCTGCCGAACCACTTCGACCAGCAGGGTCAGGACAACCACCTGCGGGCGGGCGAGACCCGCAGCTTCCCGCCCGATCACGCCCGCTACAGCTTCAACGTCGCCCCGCCCTACGGGCTGTCGAAGGTGATCGCGGTCGCCAGCAAGGAGCGCCTCGACACCAGCCAGCTGGCCCAGTTCCAGAACGGCCAGAACTTCGCCAGCAGCAACATCGGTGAGCAGGGCTTCGTCAAGGGCTTCGCCATCGTCGTCAGGCCCGTCCCGCAGCAGGACTGGGTGACCGACACGGCGCTCTACTACGTCGGCAACCCGCCGCAGACGCCCGCCTTCGGCAACCTCCGCATCGACTCCAGCCCCAGGCAGGCCCAGGTGTTCGTGGACGGCAACTTCGTCGGTACCACCCCCACCAGCTACGGGACCCACCCGGGCCGGCATGACATACGCATCACCAAGAGCGGCTACGAGTCGTTCCAGACCAGCGTCGACCTGCGCCCCGGGGACACCCAGAGCGTCAACGCCAACCTGCAGCCGGTGCGGCGCAGCGGCAGCGTGTCGTTCGACAGCAACCCGCGCGGGGCCAACGTCTACCTCGACGGCAACTACGTGGGCTCCACCCCGATTGGCCGCATGAACGTCGACGCCGGCAGCCACACCGTGCGCTTCTCGCTGGGCGGGTACCAGGACGCGCAGGTGAGCTTCAACCTCGCCAGCGGCCAGGACCGCAACGTGAACGTGAACCTCTCGCAGGGGACCGGCACGCTGCACATCCGCGACAACGTGGGTGGCGCCCTCGCCTTCGTGGACGGCAGCCAGGTGGGCACCATCGCCAACGGCAGCGGCGTGCTCACGGTCCCGAACCTGCAGCCCGGACAGCACGAGCTGACCCTGGTGGCGCCCGGCTACCACAGCTACGTCAGCAGCTTCAGCATCCAGCCCGGCCAGACCACCCGGCTGCAGACCAGCCAGACGCACTTCTGATCCCCATGCGGCGAGCGGTTCCCATCCGCTCCCGACCGGCCCGGGGCGAGCGCGAAAGCGCTCGCCCCGCCGATCTCGGGCCGGCGCGGGTCGACGGTGCCGCGCTACAATCCGGCCATGGGCACGAGTGCTGCGAGGATCGCGTCGTCCCCGCTCGTCACGGCCGTGGTGCTGGGCGGCGGCGAGCCGGGCGACCGCATGGCGAGTCAGGCCGGCGTGGAGGCGAAGGCCCTCGTCGCCCTGGACGGCAAGCCGATGGGCGCCTACGTGCTGGAGGCGCTACGCGCCTGCCCCGAGGTAGGTCGCATCGTCTACGTCGGCCCCACCAACGTGCGCTTGCGCGGGCTCTACGACGTGGCCGTGCCGAGCGGGCAACGGCTGGTGGACTCCATGGCGCTGGGTCTGGGGGCGGCGCTGGGAGGAGCCCCGGCCGCGCGCCTGCTGGTGCTCACCGCCGACATCCCCTGGATCACCGGGCCGGGCCTGAGCGCGTTCATCGCGGCTGCGCCCGACGCCGATCTCGTCTACCCGGCGGTGACCGAGGCCGCGTCGGTGGCGCGCTTCCCGCACCAGCAACGCACCTACGTCCGTCTCCACGACGGGCGGCTGACGGGTGGCAATGCCGTGCTGCTGGCGGCCGAGGCCGTGCCGCGTCTGCTGCCCCTGATGGACCGCGCCTTCCGGGCGCGCAAGAACCCCCTCGCGCTGGCGCGCATGTTCGGGGCGGACGTGCTGGTCTCGGTCCTGTTGGGCCGGGCGCGCATCGCCAGCCTGGAAGGGCGTCTCGAGCGGATGTCCGGCATACGCGCGCGGGCGCTGGTCACGGACGACGCGGCCCTGGCGGCCGACGTGGACCGGGTCGCGCACCTGCCGGAGGGCCTCAGTGAGGGGCGCCCGGGCCTTCCCGGAGCCGAGGCGTAGGCGTGGCGGACGCGCGCCCGTGGGGCAAGCCATGAGACAGCCGGGCCAGCTCCGCACCGCCGCCATCTGGGGCGCGATCGCCGCCCTGGCCTTCGCCCTGCTGGTGTCCTTCCTGCTGTTCTTGTTGCTGGGACGGGCGGGCCGGCTCGGCTTCGCCAGCTTCAACGCCGCCGGGCTCGTCGAGGGCGTCGCGTTCGTCATCGCCTACAGCGCCGCGCTGGTCTACGTTCGCTCGGCGCTGCACGTGCCGAGCCCGACGCTGCTCAGCTTCGGCCTGCTGGTGCCGCCGACGGCGGGGAGCGCCGCGGGGCCCGTGCCGCAGGTGGACGCCGGCTCGGTCGTCCATACGTTGGCGGAGAACCGCGTGGTCATCGTCGAGGAGGCGGGCGTCCCGGTCGGCGTGACGGGGTTGCGTGCCGACACCATCACCTCCTGGGAGGAGCTCGTCAAGGTGCCGTCGGCCGTGGCCGTCACCGAGCTGCGCGCCGTGCTGGCGCACGAGCAGCTGGTGGTGGTGAGCGACGGCGACGCCGTGCACGGCGTCATCACGCGGGAGATGTTCCTGGCGGGCCTGTGGGGCGGCGCGGGCTGAGCCCCGTCGCCACGGCTCGAGCGGGGTAGGCCGCGACACGCAGCGCGTTGCGCGGCCGCCCATAGACTGGCGCGTGCACGACCGAGCCCTCCTTCCCCGGGCCCCCATGGGGCGCGCCTCGGAGCGGGCCGTAGCGGGCCGCGCCCTGCAGGCGCCGCGATGAACATCGCCGTCCTCCTCCACAGCGGAGCCGGCGGCAGCGGCGTGGCGGCGACCGAGCTGGGGCTCAGCTTCGCTCGCGCCGGCCACGGCGTGCATTTCGTGGCCGACCGCGTTCCCTTCCGCTTGACCGAGCCGGACACCCCCAACGTCTACTTCCATCAGGTCGAGTCGATGACCTACCCGCTCTTCGACGCGCCCCTCACCACGCTGGCGGAGGCCTCGCGGCTGGCGGAGGTCGTCGAGGAGGTCGGCATCGACGTGGTGCACGCGCACTACGCCGTTCCCCACGCCACGGCCGCCATCCTTGCGCGCGACATGGTTCGCGGCGGGCACCGGCCCGTGGTGGTGACCACCCTGCACGGTACCGACGTGACCCTGGTAGGGCTCGACCGGGCCTACCTGCGCACCACCCAGTACAGCATCGAGCACTCCGACCTCGTCCTCGCCGTGAGCCGCTACCTGGCGGACTACACCAACCGCGAGATGGGCGTGCGCGCGCCCATCCGGGTCATCCCGAACGCCGTCGATCACGAGCGGTTCCGGCCGGCGGAGCCGGCGGCCGCAGCGGAGCGCCGTCGCCGCTTCGCGCATCCCGACGAGAAGCTGCTGGTGCACATCTCCAACTTCCGTCCGGTGAAGCGCGTGGAGGACGTGGTCCGGGTGTTCGAGCGGGTGTCCGCGCGGATCGGCGCGCGGCTGCTGATGGTGGGTGACGGGCCGGACCGCCCGGCCGCGGTGGCCCTCGCCGCGGAGCTGGGGCTGACCGGACGGGTGTCGTTCCTGGGCAGCTTCCCTCGTATCGAGGACGTGCTGGCCGTCAGCGACCTGTTCCTGCTGCCGAGCGTGAAGGAGTCCTTCGGGCTGTCGGCGCTCGAGGCCATGGCCAGCGGTGTGCCGGTCATCGCCAGCCGCATCGGCGGCCTGCCGGAGGTCGTGGAGGACGGCGTCGACGGCATCCTGTGCCCGCCGGGAGAGGTGGAGGCCATGGCGGAGGCGGCCCTGAGCCTGCTCACCGACGACGCGAGGCATGCCGCCTTCGCGACGCGGGCGCGGGAGCGGGCGGTGGCCCGCTTCTCCGAGCAGCGCGTGATGCCGCAGGTGGCGCGCGCCTACGAGGACGCGCTTCGCGCGGCGGTCGCCGTCAGCGGCAGGTAGGGCGCGGCGTCCGCCGCGAGCAGCTCCGGCTGGCGCTCCAGCGCGCCGGCCAGGCGACGCTCCGCGGCGAGGGCCACCATGGCGCCGTTGTCGGTCGCCAGGGAGGGCGGCGGGAAGGCGACGTCGAGGTCGGCCGCCGCCATGCTGCGCCGCAGGCGCGCGTTGGCGGCCACGCCGCCCGCCACCACCAGTTGCCTGAGACCGGTGTGCGCCGCCGCGCGCGTCGCGACGCCCACCAGCGCCTCGACGACCGTGCGCTCGAAGCCGGCCGCCACGTCGGCGGGCTCGAGCCCGGGGTTGCGCTCGAGCAGGACCGCCACGGCGGTCTTGAGGCCGCTGAAGGAGAAATCGAACCCCTGCTGCCGGTGCATGGGCATCGGCAGCGGCACCGCCCGCTCGTCGCCGCGCTCCGCCAGGGCGGCCAGCGCCGGCCCCCCCGGATAGCCCAGGCCGAGCAGGCGCGCGACCTTGTCGAACGCCTCCCCGGCGGCGTCGTCGCGGCTGGCTCCGAGCTGCAGAATAGTGTCCCAGCCGCGCACGGCGTAGAGGCTGGTGTGGCCGCCGGAGGCGATCAGACAGAGGAAGGGGGGAGCCACGCCCGCGGCGGCCACGGCCGCCGCGATATGGGCCTCGAGGTGGTGCACGGGCACGAAGGGCAGACCCCGCCCCCAGGCGAGCGCCTTGCCGTAGGTGAGGCCGACGAGCAACGCGCCCACCAGCCCGGGCCCGCGGGTGGCGGCGACGGCGTCCAGCCCGTCCAGCTCCAGGCCGGCCTGCGCCAGCGCCCGCACCACCACGCCGTCGAGCACGCCGAGGTGCTCGCGGCTGGCCTGCTCGGGAACGACGCCCCCGTAGCGGGCGTGGAGGGCCGTCTGCGACTCCACCACGTTGGCCAGCACGCGGCCGTCCCGGGTGATGCCGACGCCCGTGTCGTCGCAGGAGGTATCGATGCCCAGGACGGTCGCCACGGCCAGAGCCTATCACCGCGTGCCGTCGGGCCGGGTGCGGCGGGGCGGCGGGTAGACTGCGCCTCGTGGAAGGCGCGGACGCCCACAGCAGGCTGCTCGAGGTCCCGGTGGGGGCCGCCGGCCGGCTGCTGACCTCCGCCGCGGTGCGCGGCTACCCCGGGGCCGCCCCCGGCCTCCAGGAGCTGTTGGCGGCCGTCCCGTCCCTCACGGGACGCGTGGCGGACGTCACCGGCAGCGCCGGCGGCGGCGCGCTGGCGGCGGGGGCGGCAGCGCAGGTGACGGTGCTCGAGCCCTCCTACGCCGCCCTGCGGGCCGCGCGCCGGCGCTTCGCGGACGCCGCCGGGGTGACGGTGCGGGCGGGCCTGCCATGGGACCTGCCGGCGGCGGCCTTCGATGCCGTGCTGGCCCTGCCGCCGGGCGACCGGGGCAACGACCGGGTGCGGGCCGAGCTGTGGGCCTGCGCGCGGGCGCTCGTTGCCGGCGGGACGGCCTACCTGGCGATGCACAAGGACCTGGGCGCCAGGCGTTACGAGCGCGTGGCGGAGGAAGCCTTCGCGTCCGTGGAGGTCGTGGCGCGCAGCAAGGGCTGGCGCGTGGCGCAGCTGACGGGTCCGCGCCCCGCGGACCCCGAGGGGGCGGAGGACGCCGTTCCCTGGCGCCGCTTCGAGGCGCTGGGACGGAGCTGGTGGGCGCTGCCCGGCGTGTTCGCCGCTCGCGGCCTCGACGCCGGCAGCGCCGAGCTGCTGGCCGCGCTGGCCGAGCGGGGCGAGGCGCCGCTCGCGGGCGCCGAGGTCCTCGACCTGGGGTGCGGCAGCGGCGTCCTGGCCGCCCTCGCCCTGGCGTCCGGCGCGAGCCGGGTGTGCGCCGTGGACGATGACCTGGGCGCCGTCCGGAGCAGCGAGCGCAACCTCGGCGGCGGCCGGGCCGTGGTGCTGCACAGCGACCTGGACGCCGCCCTCGCCCCGCGCGAACGCTTCGACGCGGTGCTGGCGAACCCGCCCTTCCATGTCGGCAAGCAGGTGCGCCTGGCGCTCTCGCGCGCGTTCGTGGAGGCGGCACGGACGCGCTTGCGGCCGGGCGGTGAGCTGCTCATGGTGGCCAACCGCGCCCTGCCCTACGAGCGCGAGCTCGCCGGCTGGGGCGCGTTCGAGACGGTCCGCGTGGCCGGCGCCTTCAAGGTGCTGCGGGCGTGGCGCTGACGCGGGGCGGCGGCCGTGCGGGCCGGCGGCAGCGACGCGGCTCAGCCCGGTGGGGCGGCCTCGCCGACCCGGTAACCCTGGCCGGCCGGCAGGTCGAGCACGCGCCCTCCCGGCCCGGCGAAGTCCGTCAGCAGGGCGCGGCAGGCCTCGGCGCGGGCATCGTCGGTGATCACGCCCAGCGTCGGGCCTGCGCCGGACAGGTAGGCGGCGAAGGCGCCGACCTCCCGCAACGCCGCGCGGCAGGCGGTCAGCTTGGGCACCAGCGGCGCACGGTAGGGCTCGTGGAGCACGTCGAGGGAGGCCACCCGCAGCAGCTCCGGACGGTCGTCGGCGACCGCCAGCGCCCACATGGCGGCGCGCGCCGAGGTGCGCACGGCGTCG
>DATFNF010000067.1:0-19312 GCA_035266525.1 Trueperaceae bacterium
GTGTTCCTCCATGCCGGCGTGTCGTCCGTCAGGTCCGGCCGGATCGCCGCGCAGGGCGCCGATATCGTCTGGGTGGACGGCACCTACGACGACGCCGTGGAGGCGGCGGCGGCCGCGGCAGGGGACGGGCGCGCCATCCTGGTGGCCGACACCGGTGACGACCCGCAGGACGCCGTGGTGCGGGACGTGATGGCGGGCTACGGCGTGCTCGCCGCCGAGATCCGCGATCAGCTGGCGGAGCGGGCGGCCGCGTGGCCCAGCCATGCCTTCGTCCAGGCCGGGGTCGGCGGCCTGGCCGCCGCCATGGCCGACGGCCTCGCCGCCGCGCTGGCGCCCCCGGCGATGATCGTGGTGGTCGAGCCGGAGGCGGCGGCCTGCGTGGGCGCTGCGCTCGCGTCCGGCCGTCCGGTACGGCTGCCCGGAGCCCTCGAGACGGCCGCGGGCATGCTCTCCTGCGGCAAGGCCAGCGCACCCGCGCTGGCGGCGCTCGGGCGGCATACGGTTCGCGCCGTGGCGGTCGCGGAGGCCGCGGCGCTGGCGGCACCCCGGACGCTGGCCGCCGCCGGCGGCCCCGCCACCACGCCGTCGGGCGCGGCGGGGCTCGCCGGGCTGGTGGCGGCGCTCGACCGGCCGGCGTTGGCGCGCGAGCTCCGCCTCGGCCCCGACAGCCGCGTGCTGCTCGTCGTCAGCGAAGGCGATCTGGAAGCGCAGGCGGCGTGATCGCGCCGCGCGCGGCGTCGGGCGGGCCGCACCAGCGGAACCACGCCACCCGCGGTCCCGCCGTGAAGCACAGGTTGCAGCTGCCGCAGGCGCCGCTCCCGCACCCGGGATCGCGCTCCGGCGACACCGGCCTCACCTGCCCGCGTCGCTCGAAGTGCTCGAGGGCCGCCTCCACGACGGCCTGTGGCAGCTGCAGCTCGGCCGCGAGTTGGAGGGAGGTCGTCAACCCCCGCGCGCGCAGGCGGTCGCGCACCGCGAAGAGCGGGCTCACGAGTAGGCCCCGACGGGTTGCGCCGCGGCGTCCGGACGGCGCAACCCGAAGCGGCGCAGCGCCGTGACGAGCGCCGCGCCGGCCAGCGCCACGGCCGCGATCCACAGCAGCGAGGACAGCGGGTGCTGCGCCAGGGTGCCCGCCTGGAAGACCACCGTGGCCGCGCCCCAGGCCATGCCCAGACCGTAGACGGCGGAGAACGCCGTCCAGCCCCAGCCCACCTCACGCCTGAGGGCGCCCATGGTGCTGGCGCAGGGCACGTACAGCAGGACGAACACCAGGTAGGCGAAGGCCGACAGCGGCGTGAAGTCGGCGGCGAGCGCCCGCAGCGTGGCGGAGTCGGCGCCGGAGGCGCGTTCGGCCGCGCCCGCCGAGGCGATGGCGGAGAGCCCGAGCGGGTCGTGCAACGTGGTCGCGAACGTCGCGGCGTTGGCGGGGATGGTGCGCAGCGCGTCCAGGAGCCGGCGCCCGACCGCGGGATGGCGGTAGGCGGCCATGCGGTCGGCATCGCCGCGCCGCTGGTAGATGCCGTTCAGCGTTCCGATGACGACCTCCTTGGCGGCCGCCCCGGCGATCAGGCCGGAGACGGCCGGCCAGTCGTCGCGCCCCATCCCCATCGGCGCGAAGAGCGGCACCAGGGCCCGGCTGCCCTGCGCCAGCAACGAGTGGTCGACGTCGGTGCCGTGCAGGTGGCCGCCTACCAGGCCGACTCCCGGGAGGACGAACAGCACCACGCCGATGAGGGCGATGACGCGGCCTACGCGCAGGACGAACACCTTGAGCCGCTGCCAGCTCTGCATCCACACGCTGCGCAGGCTGGGCAGGCGGTACGGCGGCAGCTCCATCACGAAGGGCGCAGGCGTGCCCGGCACGGCGGTCCGGCCCAGCAGCAGGGATGTCAGGAGCGCCGCGACGATCCCCAGCAGGTAGAGCAGGAACACCACCTGTCCGCCGTGGCCGCGGAAGAACACCACCGCGAACGCCATGTAGATGGTGAGCCGGGCCGAGCAGGACATGAACGGCTGCATCAGGACGGTGAGCAGCCGGTCGCGGCGGTCCTCGACGACCCGCGCCCCCATGATCGCCGGAACGTTGCACCCGAAGCCGATCACCATGGGAACGAGCGCGTTGCCCGGCAGGCCGAGGCGGCGCATCAGCCGGTCCATGGCGTAGGCGGCGCGGGCCATGTAGCCCGAGTCCTCCAGGAACGCCAGCATCAGGAAGGTGATGGCGATCGGCGGGATGAAGGTCACCACCAGGTTCAGACCGCCTCCCGCGCCCCCGGCGATCACGGACACCAGCCAGCCGGGCAGGCCGACCCGCAGCAGCACGCTTCCCAGGCCGTTCACGAACAGGGCCGAGGACGCCCCGTCGAAGAAGTCCAGCAGGATGTTGCCGCCGCTGAAGCTCCCGACGAACACCAGGTAGAGCACCGCCAGGAAGACGGGCACGCCCAGCCACCGGTGCAGCACCACGGCGTCGATGGCGCCCGTCAGGCGCCGGCGGAAGCCGCGCGTGTCGATGCGCGCCAGGCCGCGCGAGGCGAGGTCGTGGGCCCAGCCGAAGCGCGCTGCCGCCGTCACGTCCGCGGCCTCCTCGCCGGTGGCCGCCTCGACCGCCGCGTTGCAGGCCTCGAGTGCCTGCCTCACGTCGGTGCCGCGCGGCTCGGCGGCGCCATCGAGGAGCCGCAGCGCCTCGAACCGGTCCCGAACGGGGTCACCGCCGGCCAGGAGCGCCGCCAGCACGCGCAGCGCCTCCTCGACGGCGTCGTGGTAGGCGGGGGCCTCGCCACGAGGGGCCTCGAGCAGCGCGCGCTCCATGGCGGCGAGCAGCTCCCTTCGGCCCTTGCCCTGCCGCGCCACCATCGGGACCACGGGTACGCCCAGGGCCTGCGCGAGGGTGTCGGCACGGGGGTCCAGGCCGTTCGCCCGTGCCTCGTCGACCATGTTCAGGACCACGATCATGGGCCGTCCGGCCTCGACCAGCTCCGCCGTCAGCGCGAGGTGACGCTCCAGGTTGGAGGCGTCCACGATGTCGATGACCAGGTCGACGCGCTCGTCCAGCAGGAAGGTCCGTGCGACCGTCTGATCGGGTCCGCCGCCGCCAAGCAGGCTGTATACGCCCGGCAGGTCGACGACCGACACCTCGCCGCCGGGCAGGCGCGCGCTCCCGCGACGCTGCTCGACCGTGACCCCAGGCCAGTTGCCGACGTGCTGGCGCGAGCCCGTGAGCAGGTTGAACAGCGTGGTCTTGCCGGAGTTCGGGTTGCCGGCCAGTGCCACCACCGGCTGGGAGGCGGACGCTGTGGCCCCGGCCGCGCCTGCGTCGTGGCAGCGGCTCATCGGCCGTGGTCGGACGTGCCTGCCGGGGCCACGTGGATGATGTCGAGCACCGCGCGACCGAGCGCGATCCGCGCGGTGCCCACCCCGATGACGGCCCCCTTCCGGTCCGGGCCGTGCAGGATGCGCACGTCCACGCCCGGCCGGATCCCGACCATGCGCATCCGCCGCGAGACGGCTCTGCCGCCCTCGACATGCGTCACCCGCGCCAGATCGCCGTGATGCAGCGCTGCCAGGGGGGTGCGCTCCGGCGTCGTGGCGTCGGCGCGATAATCCCGAGTAGGGCGGTCAGGTTTCATGAACACAGGATTCTAGCACGGCGCCCGCGCGGCCAGGGACATTCGTACCGGCGCCCGCGCCGCGGCCCGCGGCCCCGCCGGTGCCGTGCCTGTCCGGGTAGCGTCCGTCCAGGACGCGCTTACGACCGCCATGTCGGGCGACCGGAGCGGGCACGGCCGGGGTGGGTTAGGATTCGACCGATGCCAGGAATGTGGAGCGCACGGCTCGTGGCGGTGGTGGCGGCGTCGCTGCTCGCGGCGGCGCCGGCGGCCGCGCCGCCCGCATCCGTCGAGGTGCGGCAGCCGTGGCTGCGCTGGCTGCCGCCGGCCGTGGCCGACACCGCGCTGTTCGGCGTCATCCTCAACCACGGCGACCGTGCCGTGCGCCTGGTGGGCGGCTCCACGCCGGCGGCGGAACGGTGCGTGCCCATGACCACGGCGCGCCAGGACAGCGGCTCGGCATCGGGTCCGATGATGACGATGGCGCGCGTGCCGTGGTTGGAGATCCCGCCGCACGGCCGCCTGGTGCTGCGGCCCGGGGGCGACCATCTCATGATCATGGGTCTTCGCGGTCCGCTCGTCGAGGGGGAGACGGTCTCCGTCACGCTGCGGTTCGACGGCGCCGATCCGGTGACGTTGCGCGTGCCGGTCGTTCGGGAGTAGCTGTGGTGCCCACGGCGCGGAACCGTGGCAGGGGACGCCCGTGAGGCGCGTGCCGGCCGGTGTCGTGTGGGCCGGGGTGGCCCTCGCGGTCGCCGTCGCCGCGTATCTGGTCGCGGGTGTGGTGAGGCAGCGCCCCTATCGCTACGCCTCGGAGCCTCTCCACGACCGCGAGACGGCGGCGGACTTCACCTTGCAGAGCGCGTCCGGGCCGGTGTCCCTCTCCGATTTCGACGGCGACGTCGTGCTGCTCTTCTTCGGCTACACCCATTGCCCGGACGTCTGCCCGACCGAGATGATGCGTCTCGCCCAGATCCACCGGCGGCTTCCCGGACAGGACCGCGAGCGGGTCCACGTCCTGATGGTCACGGTGGATCCCGAGCGGGACACGCCGGCGCTGATGGCGAGCTACGCGCAGGCGTTCGACCCGTCCTTCATCGGGCTCTCGGGCACGCCGGCGCAGATCGCCGATGTCGCCGGAGCGTTCTACGTGAGCTACGAGAGGGCCGGTCAGACCAGACCCGACCGGTACTTCGTCAACCACACCTCGGCGGCGTACGTGCTGAACACGGAACGCCAGCTGGCGCTCATCTACGGGTACGATCAACTCGCCGCCGAGCAGGCGCACGTCGCGCGCGACCTCAGCCATCTGCTCCGGGGGCGAGACGAGCCGGCCGGACGGACGCGGGCGGGCCGCCCGGAAGGCGGCGTGCCCGCGGCGCCCGCGCCCGCGGGCGGCCGGTCCGTGCCGGCGGACGGCCTGCCGTGGCGGGGGGCCGGCTCGTGACGCCCGGCGCCCAGCGGCCTGCGCCGCCAGAGGCCAACCCGCTCGACCAGCCTCGCGGGTTCGACCTGCTGCGCTTGCCCGGCGTGCGCCCGTTCCTGCGCTGGCGCTACGCCAGGCTCGTCTTCCAGCTCCCGCTGCTGCTGCTGGCGGCCGTGGCCGTCGTCGACGGCCTCACCGGTCAGCAATCGGCCGCGCGCAACGTGGCGACCGCGAGCGTGTGGCTCCACTACCGCGGCCTCGTCGCGGTCGCGCTGGCGGTGTTCGGCAACGCCTTCTGCGGAGCCTGTCCGCTCATGCTCACGCGCGGCCTCACGCGGCGCGCCGAGCGGTGGCTGCCGAGGAAGCTGGCGTGGCCGCGACGGCTGCGCGGCAAGTGGCTGGTGATCGCCTCGACCGCGGCGTTCCTGTGGGCCTACGAGGCGTTCGACCTGTGGGCCAGCCCGTGGTCGACGGCGTGGCTCGTCATCGCCTACTTCGTGGCGGCGTTCGCGGTCGACACGCTGTTCCCCGCGGGAACGTTCTGCCGGCGCGTGTGCCCGCTCGGGAACTTCAACTTCGCGTTCGCGAGCGTGTCGCCCACGCAGATCGCGGCCGTCGACGGCGATGTGTGCCGGCGCTGCGTGCACAAGCCCTGCCTGTACGGGCGGACGACGGCCCCGCTCCGGGCCGGCACGCCGCGCGAGTCCGGCCGGCGCTCCGACCCGGTGCCGTTCGTCCCGCTCTCGGAGGTCCTCCACCCGAACGGCAGGGGCACCTTCCCGGGGTGCGAGACCGGCCTGTACGTGCCGGCGGTGATCTCGAACCTGGACTGCACGCTGTGCATGAACTGCGTCAGGGCCTGCCCGTACGACAACGTGGCGCTGCGGCTGCGCGCTCCCGGGGGGGAGCTCGCCAGGGCGCCATGGCTGCGACGCGGGGGCGCGACCGCGCTCGTGCTGGGCGTGCTGCTGGCTTTCTGGGGCGTGCTCAACGCGGCTGCCATGACGGCGCCGTTCCACGCCGTCGCCGCGGCGACGGCGGCGGTGTTGGGAACGGCCAGCGAGGCGGCGACGCTGGCGGTCCTGTACACGCTGCTGTCGGCCGCCGGCCTGGGGCTCACGGTGGGCGTGGCGACCCTGGCCGACGTGCTGGGCGGGGCGCCGGCGCGCCCGTGGCGGGCGTTCCAGCGCTGGGGGTACGTGGTGGTCGCGCTGGGGTTCGGCGTCTGGGCCGCGCACTACCTGTTCCACTTCCTCACGGGCGCCGCAGCGGCGATACCCGTGGCCGAGCACTTCTTCAGCGCGCGGGGGCTCGGAAGCCCGCCCGACTGGCGTCTGGCGCAGCTGGTGCCCTCGCGTTGGCTGTTCCCCGTCCAGGCGCTCGTCACCGCTGCCTACGCGGGGCTGGCGCTGATGACGTCGGTACGCACGGGCCTGCGCGCGTTCGGCCGCAACGGGGCGATCGCCATGTGGCCGATGTTCGGGTTCGTGCTGGCGTTCACCGCCATGCTCGTGCTGCTGTGGGCCCAACCCATGCAGATGCGGGACACCATGCTCGGGCCCATGCGCTAGGCCGGGCCCGCCCGGACCTCACGGCAGGCTGTTGCCCGCCGCCAGGTAGAGCGCGTACCACGCCTCGCGGCTGAGCTGCACCTCGCTCGCGCGGCAGCAGGCGCGCAGGCGATCCCGGTTCATGGTGCCGACGACGGGTTGCATCCGTGCGGGGTGGCGCAGCAGCCAGGCGACGGCGACCGTCGTGGCCGTCACGCCGTGAGCGGCGGCCTCCGCGTCCAACGCGGCGTTGAGCTCCGGGAAGCGGTCGCTGCCGAGGAACGTTCCCTCGAAGAAGCCGTACTGGAAGGGCGACCACGGCTGGATGGTGATCCCCTCCAGGCGGCAGTAGTCCAGCACGTGGCCGTCGCGGTCGGCCGCGGCGTCCACCGCCATGTTCACGGTCAGGCCGCTGTCGATCATGCCGGTGTTGGTCAGGCTGAGCTGGAGCTGGTCGGCTACCAGCGGCTGGCGCACGCTGCGCCTCAGGAGCTCGATCTGGCGCGGATGCTGGTTGCTGACGCCGAAGTGGCGCACCTTGCCGCTCGCCTCCAGCTCGTCGAACGCCTCCGCGACCTCCTCGGGCTCCATGAGCGCGTCCGGCCGGTGCAGCAGGAGCACGTCCAGGTAGTCGGTCCGGAGCCGCTGCAGGATGCCGTCCACGGAGGCCAGGATGTGTTCCTTGGAGAAGTCGTAGAGGCCCTCGCGGATGCCGCACTTGGACTGCAGCAGGATCTGCTCCCGTGTCGCGCCGGCGTCCTCCACGGCCGCGGCGAACACCCGCTCGCATGCGCCGCCGCCGTAGATGTCGGCATGGTCGAAGAAGTTCGCACCCTCCTCGAGAGCGGTCTCGACGAAGCGCGCCGCCTCCCGCGGCTCCAGCGCGTGCATCCGCATGCATCCGACGGCGACGACGGGCACCTCGAGGTCGCTGGTGCCGAGCTTCATGGTGCGCATGAGGGCGTGCTCCTTCCTGCGGTGCGGCGGCCCATCGGGCGGCCCCTTCCCGCCTGCGCCGCAGCCCGGTCCGGCCGGGTGCTGCGGCCACGGCCAGCCTACCGGGGTGGGCGCGCCGGGGTCGGCAGCCGCGGCGCGGTCCCGGCGTCAGGCCGCGGGCGGGGCGCCGGGGTCTCGCCCGCCGGCGTCCGCCGGCTCGCCGCGGAAGAACTCGTCGCGCTTGAGGGGCGCTTCGGGAAGGAAGAACGCCGTCACCAGCGCCAGCACGGCGACGATCAGGCCCACCAGGAAGACCGCCTGCATGCCGTGGTCGAGCCCGGCGCGCACGGCGCGCAGGAACTGCGTGTAGAAGGTGTCGCCCTGGGCCCCGAAGCGGGCGAACGCCGTGTGGATGGCGGTCTGCGCCTGCTGGCTGATGAGGCTCTGCGGGTCGTTCAGGACGGCTCTCTGCTCGGGCGGCAGCAACCGCAGCACGAGTCGCAGGGCGAGGGGGAGCGCGCCCTGGAAGGCGCCCCCGAAGCCGCGCGCGAGGACGCTGCCCAGGATGGGCGCGATGATCACGCCCCCGAGCGAGCGCACGAACTGCTGGGTAGCGTTGACCACACCCATGATCTCGTAGGGGAAAGCGTTCTGCACCACCACGTTGAGCAGCGGGAGCAGGGTGCCGACGCCCACGCCGGCGACCACCATGTTCCGCACCACGACGGGCCAGGGGGTGGTCAGGCCCATGCGGTTGAACAGCACCATGCCCGCGACCATCACCATCGCGGCCACGACGGCCAGCACCTTGTAGCGGCCCGTGCGCGTCATGAGCACACCGCCCAGGACGCTGCCGGCCACGAAGCCGAGCATCATCGGCGTGAGGATCTCGCCGGACCCCTGCGCGGAGAACCCCAGCACGCCCTGCACGTAGAGCGGGAGGAACATCAGTCCGCCGAACATCGCCATCGTCACGAACAGCGCGATGACGCTGGTCACCGTGAAGATCGGCCGGGAGAACAGCGCCGGGTCGAGGATCGGCTCGGCGGCCCGCCGCTCGTCGAGCACGAACAGGCCGAGGAAGGCCACGGCCACGGCGAACAGGCCGAGGACGACCGGGCTGCCCCAGGAGTACTCGCCGCCCGCCCAGGTGAAGCCGAGCAACAGCGGCACCAGGCCCAGAGCCAGCAGCAGGCTGCCGCGCCAGTCGACGTGCACGCGGCCCGCCGCCCGCACCCTGGGCAGGGTGAGCAGCACCGCGACACCGACGGCGGCCGCGACGGGAAGGTTGACGTAGAAGACCCAACGCCAGCCCCAATGGTCGGTGATGAAGCCGCCCATCGTCGGCCCCACGATCGCGGACACGCCGAACACGCCGGACATGGCGCCCATCCAGCGCCCCCGTTCGCGCGGGTTGAAGATGTCCCCGATGGTGGCGCGTGGCATGCTCATCAGCGCGCCGGCGCCGACCCCTTGCAGGCCCCGGGCCAGGATCAGCTCCATCATGGTGTGCGCCTGGCCGCTGGCGGCCGAGCCCAGCATGAACAGCACCAGGCCTCCCAGGTAGAAGGGCTTGCGGCCGTAGATGTCGGAGAGCTTGCCGTAGATGGGCACGGTGATGGCCGATGCCATCATGTAGGCGGTGAACACCCAGGCGTAGATGTGCAGCCCGTGGAGGTCTCCCACGATCACCGGCAGCGCCGTGGACACCACGGTCTGGTCCAGGGAGGCGAAGAACATCGCCAGCATGACGGCGCCCAGCGCCCACCACCTGGCGTTGCCGGTGATGCGGTTGGTGGGTTGAGGGTCGCGTCTGCCGGCCCGGTGCCCGGTCGCGCTGCGCAGGCGGGTGTGCGGCATGAGCCTCCCGGACGCCCCGCATGGAGCGCCGCCTCATCCTTCCTCCTGGCCCGGCACCCGCTCCAGGGACAATCGTCAGGCAGCCATCCGTCCGCGGCCCGCGCGCCCGACTCGGCCGTTGCGGGACGCTGCCCGATGTGCCGGGATGATGTCGTCAGGGAGAGGGTCGCTGCGTGATAGGGGGCCGGGATATTTGCCCCTGGGAGGTATCCTGGACCGGGACATACGCTGGGCGCGTTGCGGCACGTGTCGGTCCGGCGGGCCGGTGGCCAAGGGCGCCGGCGCGTCAGAACCCGGACGGGGGCCGGTCTCGCCGCGCCCGCCGCTCCGTGTGCAGGCCGTCAGGCGCCGCCAACGTCGCCTTCCGGACGGCGGCGAGGGAGCCGCCCAGACGGGGGAAGAAGGAGGCGGACGTGCTCGCAGGCGCAGGGCCACGGCGATAGAGCGTCAGGCTGGCGCGGCCAGTGCCGCGGACTTTCGGCCCTACAGGCACAGTCACGCGAGGGGATGCCGGGGCGCATGCGCGCTTCGGGCGGAAAGGACGGATGAGGACGCATGGACGCTCCCGAGAACGAAGGCTTCTTGACGATCACCGACAGCAGGACGGGGAAGACCTACCAGGTGCCCGTCGTCGACGGCGCCATCCGTGCCATGGATCTGCGCCAGATCAAGAATTCGGACGACGATTTCGGCCTGCTCGCCTACGACCCGGCGTTCAAGAACACGGCCAGCTGCCGGAGCGAGGTCACCTACATCGACGGCGAGAAGGGCATCCTGCGGTACCGCGGCTACCCGATCGAGGAGCTGGCGCAGGAAGCGTCGTTCCTCGAGGTCGCCTACCTGCTGCTCTACGGCGAGCTACCCGAGAAGAGCGCGCTGGAGACGTGGGAGACCGACATCACCCACCACACCTTCGTCCATGAGAACGTCCGGAAGTTCATCGACGGCTTCCGTTACGACGCCCACCCCATGGGCATGCTGGTGAGCACCCTGGGTGCGCTGTCGACCTTCTACCCGGACGCCAAGGACGTGTTCGACGAGTCGCAGCGGCGGACCCAGATCGTCCGGCTGATCGCCAAGATGCCGACGCTGGCCGCCTTCGCCTACCGGCACCAGCTGGGTTTCCCGACCGCCTACCCCGACAACGATCTGAGCTACCCCGGCAACTTCTTGAACATGCTGTGGAAGACCACCGAGCTCAAGTACCAGCCCAACCCGGTGTTCGAGCATGCGCTGGACGTGCTCTTCATCCTCCACGCCGACCACGAGCAGAACTGTTCGGCCACCACCATGCGCACCGTGGGGAGCAGCCATGCCGACCCCTACTCGGCGGCGGCGGCCGCGTCGGCCGCGCTCTACGGCCCGCTGCACGGCGGCGCCAACGAGCAGGTGCTGCGCATGCTCGACGTCATCGGCTCGGTCGACAACGTGCCCGACTACGTGACCCGCGTGAAGAAGGGCGAGTTCCGGCTGATGGGGTTCGGCCACCGCGTGTACAAGAACTTCGACCCGCGCGCCAAGATCATCAAGAGCATCGCCGACGAGGTGTTCAAGGTGACGGGCCGGAACCCGCGCCTCGACATCGCCCTCGAGCTCGAGCGTTACGCCCTCGAGGACGAGTACTTCGTCTCCCACAAGCTCTACCCGAACGTCGACTTCTACTCCGGCATCATCTACCAGTCGATGGGCTTCCCGGTCGAGATGTTCCCGGTGCTCTTCGCCATCGGCCGCATGCCCGGCTGGCTGGCGCAGTGGCAGGAGGGCCTCCTCGACAAGGAGCAGGCGATCTCGCGGCCGCGGCAGCTGTACGTGGGTCACGAGACCCGTCACAGGCAGATCGGCGCCGCTACCTCCGATTGAGCGGGGCGGGGCCGCGCTCGGCCTCGGAGCCACGCGAACGCAGAGGCCGCAGGGACCCTTACCGGTGCCTGCGGCCTCTGTGACGCTCGGACGGAGCGCGCGTCAGTGGGCGGTCTCACCGCGCCTGCGCACGACCACGTCCACGGTGATGGATGCCAGCAGCACCAGCGCCGTGGCGATGAGCTGGATGGCGGCGCTGAGGCCGAGCAGGCCCATGCCGTTGACGATGGCGGCGATGATGATGCCGCCCAGCACGGGGTGCAGGGGATGGCCGCGGCCGCCGAACAGGCTGGTCCCGCCGATGACCGCGGTGGCGACCACGTACAGCACGATGGTGCCGCCGTCGAAGCTGGTCGACATGGAGCGCAGCCGCGAGGCGTACATGATGCCGCCGATGCCCGCCGTCAGGCCGGCGAGCGAGAAGGCGATGGTGCGGACGCGCGCCAGGTTGATGCCGGCGCGCCTGGCCGCCTCGGCGTTGCCGCCGATGGCATAGACGTAACGGCCGAAGCGCGTGCGGCCGAGCAGCAGGCTCCAGACGACCAGCACCCCCAGGACGATGGGGATGACCCAGGGCATGCCGCTGATGGGGAAGGCGCGCACGCCACGGTCGACGTTGCTCAGGGCGACCAGGCCCGCGGCGGCTGCCGCCACCACCACGACCTTCGCGACCGTGAGGAAACGCGGCGGTGCGGCCAGCCCGCTCTTGCGCCGTTGCCCGTCGCGCATGGCCGTCGCGATCCCGAACACCAGCACCACGCCGGCGGCCAGGATCCAGCCCGTGAGGTCGCTGAGGGTGCCGTTCACGAGGTTGTTGATGGTGTTGTTGGGGATGGGGATGGTGCCGCCGACGCCGAGGAGCTGGATCATCACGCCTTGCCAGCCGAGGAGGCCGGCCAGGGTGACCACGAAGGACGGCAGCCTGAGGCGGGTGATGAGCGTGCCTTGCAGGGCGCCGATGGCGGTGGTGACCGCCAGCGCCGTGACGATGGCGGCCCACCAGGGCCAGTTGGTACCGGATCGGACGAGCTCGGTGACGACCGTGCCGCCGATGCCGGCGACGAAGCCGAGCGACAGGTCGATCTCGCCGAGGAGCAGCACGAACACCTCGCCCATGCCGATGAGCATGAACACCGACCCCTGCACCAGCAGGTTGACGAGGTTGCCGGCGGAGAGGAAGCGGGCGTTCTGGGTCTGGAAGATGATACCGATGGCGATGGCGCCGAGCACGACCGGCAGCACGCCGCTCTCGCCGGCCACGATCTGGCTCCACCACTGGCGCAGGAGGCCGCCCGGCGTGCGCGGGGAGCTGACCTGTACGTTCTCCAGGGCGTCGCTTCCGGCCTCGGGCGCGTCGCCGTCGGGGCGAGCGTTTTGGTCTGTCATGGCCTCACGGCGCCTGTCCCGGCGAGCGCGTGGGCGCGTCGCCGTTGCGCGAGGAACGGCCCGTGGTCATCAGCTCGACCACGGACTGCGAGTCGAACCCGGAGGCGGGCCCTTCGCCCACCATCTGGCCGAGCCGCAGCACGGCGATGCGATCGGCGACCTTGAAGACGTCGTTGAGGTTGTGAGAGATCATGATCACCGCCAGGCCACGCTCTGCGAGGCGGGTGACGAGCTGGAGCACCTGATGCGTCTGCGCCACGCCCAGCGCGGCGGTGGGCTCGTCGAGGATGACCAGCTTGGAGTTCCACATGACGGCCTTGGCGACCGCTACGGACTGGCGCTGACCGCCGGAGAGCGACTGCACCACCTGCCGTACCGAGCGCACGGTGGTGACGCTCAGATCGGCCAGCGTCTGGCTGGCCGCGCGCTCCATGCTGTCCTCGTCCAGCAGCCCGTTGCTGAGCCGCTCGCGGCCCAGGAACATGTTCTGGACCACGTCGAGGTTGTCGCACAGCGCGAGGTCCTGGTAGACGACCTCGATACCGAGGCGGGCGGAGTCCTTGGGGGAATGGATGTGCACCCGCCGGCCCTCGAAGGTGATCTCGCCGTTGTCCGGCTCGTGGATGCCGGCGATGCACTTGACCAGCACCGACTTGCCGGCGCCGTTGTCGCCGACCAGAGCGGTCACCTGAGCGGGCGGGACGTCGAGGTCCACGCCCTTCAGGGCCTCGACGGCGCCGAAGCGCTTCTCGATACCTCGCAAGCGTAGGAGCGGCTCGGCCGCGGCGGAGCCGGGCCGAGCCGTTTCGTTCGTCACGTGAGGCCTAGTAGGAGATGCCCGCAGCGGTGCACTGACTGGCGAGGCCGGAACAGAGCTTCTTGGGATCGACGAAGTTGTCCTTGACGACGGTCTGGGCCATGTTGTCGGGGGTCACCCAGATGGGCGTCATCAGCACGGAGGGCACGTCGGTGTTGGCCTGGGTGTCCTTGGTGGTGCCGTTGACCAGAGACTGCGGCGGCTGCATGCCGGCGCGCAGGTAGAGGGCCAGCGCGGCCGCGCCCTGCGCCTCGAGGTAGATGGGCTTGTAGACGGTGCCGCACTGGTACTGCGAGAGCACGTTCTGCAGGCCCGTCAAGGTGGCGTCCTGGCCCGTGGTCGGGAACGTTTTCGGCGGCACGTTCAGGGTCTTGAGGTAGGAGATGATCGCGTTGGCGTTGTCGTCGTTCGGCGTCACCACGGCGTTGATGTTCTGGTGCGCGGTGTACTGCTGCTCGAACTCGGTGCGCGCCGTGGCCGGGTCCCAGGTGCCGGCCGGCTCGCCGACCTTGGTGTAGGTGCCGTTATCGAAGTAGGGCTGCAGCACGCCGTCGTAGCCCTGAGCGAAGAGCGTGGCGTTGTTGTCGGTGGGGGCGCCGCGCATGATCAGGATGTTGGGGTTCTGGACGCCCCAGCTCTGGATGCACTTCACCATGCCCTGGCCGATCAGCTTGCCGACCTCGACGTTGTTGAAGCTCACGTAGTAGTCGCGCGAGCCGCCGAGGGTCAGGCGGTCGTAGTCGATGACAGGGACGCCATGCGACTTGGCGTACGACTCGATGGAGGCGCCGACGCCCGAGGAGATGGGGTCCATCAGCAGCACCGTGGCGCCGTTGGAGATGTCGGACTGGGCCTGCGTCAGCTCGGTCGACTCGCTGCCCTGGGCGTTGGTGATGATGAACTGGTCGCTGGTCAGCCCCGCGGCCTCGAACGCCTGCTTCAGGTAAGGCGCGTCGAACGAGGTGTAGCGCGCCGAGGTCGTGGTCTCGGGGAGCAACACGCCGATCTTGCCCTGGCCCTGCGAGGCGATCTGCTGGAGCTGCTTCATGGCGGAGAAGTCCGCCGTGAAGGAGCTGACGCTCAGCGACGAGCTCTGCGCGAGGCCGGTGCCCAACAGGGCCAGCACGGCCACGGACAGGATTAGGAGCGTTGCCTTCATGGGACGAAGCCAACCGGATACAGACATAGATACCTGCCTTCCCCCTGCTATGTTTCGTGCTTCTCGTTCTGCCGGGCGGATAAGGGCCCGTCCGGACAGGTCACGTTGTCATCGGGGCGGCGGGGCACATCCCGTGGCCGCTCCACGATGTGAGACATCCCACGCTAGCGCCGCGCAGCGTCAGCGTCAAGACGGCGTCTTACGGCAGGGGCAGCGTTTCCCGGTTTCAGTCCTTGCGGTCCGTGCCCCCGGAGGTGCTGTCGGAGCGGCCAGGCGCTCCGCCACGGCGTCTGCGACGGCGCCGCCGGCTCCGACCCGCCGTTCCCGATGGTGACGCCGCGTCGCTCGCCGCGCGCGTTGCGCCCGCGCCCGAGCGGCTGCCGCGGCTTGCCGAAGGGCTCGAGCCGTGCCCGCGACCGTTCCCGGCCGGGGCTCCCGCGGCGGTTGCCGACAGCGGCCCGCCGTCATCCGCCACCTCGAAGCCCTCCACGCGGACGCGGTGCAATGTGCGTCCCAGGCGGCGCTCGATGTCGCGGACCATGCCGCGGTCGTCGGGGGTGGCGAAGGTCAGCGCCAGGCCGCTGCGCTCGGCGCGGCCGGTGCGGCCGATGCGGTGGATGTAGGCGTCGACAGTGTCCGGCATGTCGAAGTTGATGACGTGCGAGACGCGCAGCACGTCGATGCCGCGGGCGGCGATGTCGGTGGCGACGAGGATGCGGTAGCGCCCGTCGCGGAAGCCGTCCAGCGCCTTCTGCCGCTTGTTCTGCGAGAGGTTGCCCTGGATGGCGGCGACGAAGTGGTTGTCGCGCTCGAGCTGGGCCGCCAGCTTCTTGGCGCCGTGCTTGGTGCGCGTGAACACCAGCGCCGAGCTGGGATCTTGCTCCCGCAGCACGTGCTTGAGGAGGGCGGTCTTGTCCTTGCGCTCGACGGGGTAGAGCGCCTGCTCGACGGTGGGCGCGGGCCCGCGGCGATCCACCTCGACCGTCACCGGGTCGCTGAGCACGTCCCGCACCAGGCCCAGCAGGGCATCGGGCATGGTCGCGGAGAAGAGCAGACGCTGCGCGCCGCGCGGGACCCTCGCGAGGATCCGCCGCACGTCGGGCAGGAAGCCCATGTCGAGCATGTGGTCGGCCTCGTCCAGCACCAGCACCTCGAGCCCGGTGAGGTCGACGTTGCCGCGGCCGAGGTGGTCGAGCAGGCGGCCCGGGCAGGCCACCACGATGTCGGCGCGGCCGCGCAGGGCCTGCTCCTGCTGGGCGAAGCCGACGCCGCCATACACGGTCACGCTGCGCAGGCCCGTGGCCTTGCCGAGCGTCACCACGTCGCGGTGGATCTGCTCCGCAAGCTCCCGGGTGGGCGCCACGACGAGCGCTCGCGCGCGGCCGCGCGGCCCGTCGAGCAGGCGTTGCAGGATAGGTAGGACGAAGGCAGCGGTCTTGCCGGTGCCGGTCTGGGCCAGGCCGAGGACATCACGGCCGGCCAGCACCGGCGGCAACGCCTGTTCCTGGATGGGGGTCGGGCTGACATAGCCCGCGGCCGCGATGCCCGCGCCGATGCGCGGGTCGAAGCGGTAGGGTTCGAAACTCACAGATGTATCCTCCAGGCGCACCGCCAGGCACGAGTGGTCCGCTGTGGGACGCGTGATGCAGCTCGTGAGCGTGTGGGGTGGCCAAGGCAGTGTACGACGTGGCGGGGCTGCGGGTGGTCCGGCGGCGTACCGAGGCGCATGCCGATCATACCCTTCATTGTCAAGCGCGGGCCGCGCGTGCTAGCATTCAAAGGCTGCCGACCCGTCAGGTGGGTCGTTCGTGTTGATTTCAGACCGCGCGCGCCAGGCGCGCATGGAAGACGCGAGGGAGACGCATGGCCAGGAACCTGTCCGCGATGAAGTACCATCGCCAGTCCGAGAAGACGCGGCTCGCCAATCGGGCCCGCAAGAGCACCATCCGCACCTTCACGAAGAAGGCGGTCGCGGCCGCCGAGAGCGGTGACTTCGAGGCCGCGGCGAAGTACCAGAAGGTCGTGCAGAGCCTGGTCGACAAGGCCACCAAGGGCTCCACGCTGCACAAGAACACCGCCGCCCGCAAGAAGGCGCGGCTGGCCAAGCACATCACGGCCATCAAGGAGGGCCGCGTCAGCTCCTGAGGCGGTCGCCGGTCCGGAGGCATGCGGGCGCCGCGGTGAGTGCGGCGCCCGTCGTCGTGTGGCCGCGGACCGCCTGGGGGTTCGGGTCAGCGAGGCGGCCCCTGCCGTTCCAGGCATGGCGGCCGGCGGGCCGGCCGCAGCGGGCAGCGGCCGGAGGCAGGCTCAGCCATAGCGTTCCTCGGCGAAGGGGTCGCCCCGCATGTGGTAGCCGTTGCGCTCCCAGAAGCCGGGCTCGTCCTCGCTCATGAAGTGCAGCTCCCCGAGCCACTTGGCGCTCTTCCAGGCGTAGAGGTGGGGGATGACCGCGCGCAGCGGGCCGCCGTGCTCGGCCGGGATGTCCTCGCCCTGGAGCTGGTGGGCGACCAGGCAACCATCGGCGAGGAAGTCCGCCAGGCCCAGGTTGGTGGTGTAGCCGCCGTAGCAGCGCAGCATCACGTGTGTTGCTTCGCTCGACACCTCCAGGACCTGCATCAGGTCCGTGGTGAGGATGCCCGTCCAGCCGACGTCGAACTTCGACCAGTGCGTGACGCAGTGGAAATCGCGGCGCACGCTCGTCTGCGGCAGCGCCATCAGCGCCTCCCAGTCGAAGGCACGCGGTGTCGCCAGGCCACTGATGCGCAGCTCCGCCCGAGCCTTCTCGAGCCGTGGCGTAGGACCGTAGGTCAGCACGGGGAACCCCCGGGCAAGACTCTGGCCAGGCGGCAGGCGCTCGTCGCCTTCGCGCTTCTCGAAGAACTGCAGCTTCATGGGCTCACGCTAGCACGGGCCCCCACGCCGCCAGCGGTCCGATCGTGCGGGCGGCGGCCGCGGCCGATGGGCCGGCGACCGCGGACCCTCGCGGGCCGCTCGCCCTGGTAGCTTGGGGCGTGCCGGCGCCCCGCATCATCCTCGTGCGCAGCAAGGACTCCGCCAACGTGGGGGCGGCGGCCCGCGCCATGAAGAACTTCGGCCTGTCGGATCTGGTGCTGGTGGCGCCCCGCTGCGCCGTGGACGATCGCGCGCGGGCGTTGGCTTCCCACGCCGGCGATCTGCTCGACGCTGCACGGGTGGAGGCCAGCCTGGAGACGGCCATCGGCGACCGGAGGCTGGTGCTTGGCACCAGCGCCCGCCGGCGCACCACCGAGACGCTGCCCGTGCTGACGCCCCGGGAGGCCGCGCCGCGCTTGCTGCAGCAGGGCACCGCCGTGCTGTTCGGCCCCGAGGATCACGGCCTCAGCAACGAGGAGCTGAACCTGTGCCAGGGGTACGTGTCGATTCCCACGGCGGACTACCCCTCGCTCAACCTGGCGCAGGCGGTGCTCGTCATGGCGTACGAGACGCACCTCGCCGACCTGCAGGACGCGTTCGAGCGCGCGCCGCGGCCGGAGGAGGACGCGCCGGCGCCGCGCGAGCAGCTCGAGCGCTTCTACGACCAACTGGTGCACGCCTTCCACACCATCGGCTACACCGACCCTCAGCGCGAGCGCGCGACCGAGCGTCTGTTCCGGGGCATGTTCGACCGGGTGGCCCTCTCCGCGCGGGAGGTGGCGGCGCTGCGGGGGCTGGTCAGCCAGGCCGAGTGGGCGGCGGAGCAGGCGCCGGAGCGCCTTCCGGGCCGCAAGGACGGTCGTTGACACCCCTCTGCGCGGGTGGCTATACTGACCGGCGCTGACCGGACGGCCGGTCCCGGAGGGACGCTACCCGTCAGGAGGGTTCGGCCGCAAGCTGCCGCTGACCGGAGGGTTGGCTGAGTGGTTGAAAGCGGCGGTCTTGAAAACCGTTGACGGGGCGACCCGTCCGGGGGTTCGAATCCCTCACCCTCCGCCAAGCGTCCGGCCGGCACGAAACCAGGAGAGGTGGCCGAGCGGCTGAAGGCGCTCCCCTGCTAAGGGAGTATGGGGGCAAAACCTCCATCGAGGGTTCGAATCCCTCCCTCTCCGCCAACCACCGCCCCACGGTGGAGCACGCGCCTGTAGCTCAGTTGGATAGAGCGTCTGACTACGGATCAGAAGGTCCAGGGTTCGAATCCTTGCAGGCGCACCACAAGAAAGGCCGTCCGAGACGGCGAAAGTTAGAGAGCGGCCCCGGAATCCGGGGCCGCTTCTCGCGTCTTATTGTGTCAGTATTGTGTCGCTCAATTTGGGGCGGTCTTGCCGTCGGCTTGCGTGGCTTGCGCGAGGCGCTGAAGGTAGCGCTCCGCGTAGTCGGTCGCGATCTCGTCGGAGACATGCTGATAGGTGTTGGCCGTCTGCAGGATGGTGGAATGCCCGAGCCAATCGCTCACGACCTTGAGAGGCGTACCGAGCTGCAAATGAACGGTCGCGAAGGTGTGGCGGAAGGTGTAGAGGGTGACGGGGAAGCCGATGCTCGCGGCCGTTCCGATCCGCAGGAGCTCGCGCTTGTTGAAGGCCCACGGCGCCAGCATGCCGCCGTCCTGGTTGGTGAAGACGTAGCCGCCTGCATCGAGGCCGCGCTCGGCCTGCCACGCCCGGTGGGCCAAGAGCGGGTCACGCAGGTCGAACATCGGCAGGGCGCGGCGGCTCTTGGAGGTCTTCGGGTGAGCGGTCATGCGCTGGCCGTCTGCGC
>DATFNF010000068.1:0-14366 GCA_035266525.1 Trueperaceae bacterium
CCCGCACGTCGGCCTGCCCCCGCACGTCGGCCTGCCCCCGCAGGGCGTCGCCGATGGCGCCCGCCACCGTGGCGGTGTTGCCGTACATGGAGTCGTAGACGACCAGCGTCTTCATGGCTAGCATCCTCCCTACCCCGGCCCCACGACCCCGCGCTCACGATCCCGGCGGCCGCCGCGGCGCGGAGCGGCCGTACAACGCCGAGCAGCCGGCCTCGCCCGGTCGCTGCACCGCGATGGTGCGCGACCGCCCGTCCCGGCGGTAGGGGATACTTGCCACGGCGACGGTAGGAGAAAGCCGGACAGCCGCCATCCCGGAGGAAGACGCCATGCCCCCAGCCGACCACCCCGCCTCCCGCTCCGGCACACACGCCGGCCCGGTCGCCGGCATCGCCCGCGCGCCCCTCGCCGAGCTCGTGACCATCCTCCTGGAGCCCGGCGCCGACCTCTACGGCGGCCTGCTCGAGGGCCTGGCCGACGCCGGCGCCCGCCGCGCCACCGTGGTCTCGGGCATCGGCGCCCTGCAGCGCACCACGGCCCGCAACGTCCGCCACCCCGTCGAGGTCTTCCCCATCCGCGACGCGGACCGCGCCTTCGTGACCGTGCCCGGGCCGTGCGAGATCGTGTCCTTGACGGGCTGGCTCGCGCCGTTCGCCTCGGGCGAGCCGCACCTCCACCTGCACTTCGCCGCGTCGTACGTCGAACGGGACGAGAGCGGCGACGCCGTGCGCCTGATCGGCGGGCACCTCTCCCCCGGGGCGTGCCGGGCGTACGTCCACGTGGCCGTGACCTTCGCCGTGCACGGCGAGGTGGACGGCCGGCCCGACGCCGCGTACCTGTTCGACGACGCGCTCCAGGTCGAGCGCCTCAGCGTGCCGGCCGCGGAGGGCTGAGTGGCCGCGGGCGGGCCGCCCCGGCGTCTGCCCTGGCAGGCGCTGGAGGACGTCACCGCGGGGCTCTTCCGGAAGCGCGGCCTCGACCCCGCCGACGCGCGCCTGGTAGCGAGCCACCTGGTCCGCGCCGACGCCCGCGGCCTCCACTCCCACGGCCTGCTGCGCCTGGGCTTCTACCTGTCCAAGCTGGACGCCGGCACCATGAGCCCGGTGACGTCGCTGAGCGCCGTCGGCGGGATCCCGGGGTTGCCGCTGCTGTCGGCCAACAACGGGGTGGGCCAGGTGGCGGCAGCCCGGGCCATGGAGCGCGCCATGGGCGCGGCGCGCGAGCACGGCGTGGCCGCGCTGCTGGTACGGCACAGCAACCACTTCGGTGTCGCCCAGCTGTTCACGCTGCAGGCGGCCGAGGCCGGGCTCATCGGCATCGTCCTGACCAACGCCAGCCCCGCCATGGCGCCCACCGGAGGCGCCGAGAAGCTGCTGGGCACCAATCCCTGGTCGGTGGCGGCGCCCCGCGCGGGAGGCGACCCCCTGGTGGTGGACATGGCCAACACCGTGGTGGCGCGCGGGAAGATCCTCGCCGCCCGCCAGGAGGGACGGAGCATCCCCGAAGGCTGGGCGCTCGACGCCGAGGGGCGGCCCACCACCGACCCCGAAGCCGCCCTCGCCGGGATGGTGCTGCCCATGGCCGGCCACAAGGGCTACGCGGTGTCGCTCGCCGTCGAGCTGCTCACCGGCATCCTGGCCGGCGGCGGCTGGCTCGACGAGGTGCACTACCCCGGCCACGCCGAGCGCGTCGGCAACGTCACGCACCTGTTCGCCGCCATCGATCCCGAGCAGGTCGGCGGGCCGGGCTACGCCGAGCGCGTGCTCGACGCCGCCACGCGCATCAAGGCGGTGCGGCGCGCGCCCGGCGTGGACGAGGTGCTGTTGCCCGGCGAGCCGGAGGCGCGCAGCGAACGCCAGGCGCAGCGGCTCGGCGTGGCGCTGGCGCCGGAGGTGATCGCCCTGGTGGAGGGGTACGCCGACGAGGCCAGGATCCTGTGCCCGTGGCCGCGCGTCCGGAGCGGCGGAGCCGGCGCGGGCCGCTGACCCGGCTGCGAACGCGTCCGTCGATCCGTAGACGTGACTATGGCGCCGGGTGTAGGCTTCCGTAGTGATAACTATGGTCATCTCTCCCCGCGGATCCGAGTGGAGGCACGCCCGGTGACGACCCGCGCGGGCGTCCCGGCGAAGCAGTCGGCGAAGGGCTCGGCGGCAGGCTCAGCCGGGAGCGCGCCGCCGGCGCGAGGCGCCGGCGCGACCGGACTCGGCCCCGCCATCGGGTGCGCGCACCGCGCCCTGCGCTCGGCGTGGGAGGAACGGATCGCCGATCTGGGCTTGAGCGCCCCGCAGGCGGCGGTGGTCCGCGCCGTCGCGGACGGATCGGGGGTGGGCCTGCGGGAGCTGGCGCGGCGGATGCGCACGGATGCGATGAACGTCAAGCGCCTCGCCGATCACCTGGAAGCCGCCGGCCTGGTGTGCTCCAAGGCCGACCCGGCGCATCGGCAGAGGCGGCTCCTGTGCGCGACCGACGAGGGCCGGCGGGCGGCCTCACAGCTGGCGTCCCGGTCCCGGGCCTGGGAGGGCCATCTCGAGGAGCGGCTCGGAGCAGGGGCGCTGGGGCGTCTCCGCGCGCTGTTGAGGGACCTCGAGGACGCCCTCGAAGCCGAGGCCGGCGCCGGCTCGAGCCGTGGCGCCGCGCCGGCGGAGGCTGACCGAGCGTGAGAGACGGCAGCTACGCGGAGCCGGCGAGCGCGGCCGACGGCGCTCAGGCCGCCCAGTCCGCGGAGACGGCGGCGTCCGGCGGCGTGCGCGCGGCCCGCGCGGCGCCCCTCGTCGGCCTGAGCTGGGTCCACTTCCTCAACGACGGGGCGGCGAACTACCTTCCCGGCGTGCTCCCCGCCGTGCTGACCTCGCTCGATCAACCGGTGCGCATGGCCGGAGCGCTGGTCGCCGCGCTGTCGATCGGCCAGACCACGCAACCGCTGATGGGATGGATCGCCGACCGGGTCGGCGGCCGCAGCCTGATCGTGATCGGGCTGCTGGCCAGCTCGCTGGGCGGCGCGATGATCGGCAGGGCCGGCTCCATGTGGAGCCTCACGGCCTTCCTGGTGCTCATCGGGCTCGGCAGCGCGATGTTCCACCCGCAGGCGCTGGCGGCGGTACGCGCGGTCGCGCCCGTCAGGCAGGGGCTCCTGACCTCGGCGTTCCTGGTGGGGGGCGAGCTGGGCCGCGGCATCTGGCCCACGGCGGCCAGCCTCATCGGGATGGCGTTCGGCTTGCGGAGCCTGTGGATCGTGGCGATCCCCGCGCTCGTCACGGTCCCGTTCCTGTGGCGGTGGGCTCCCAGGCTGCCCGCCAGGCGCCGGCAGATCGGCGCGCTCGGCTGGCGCCGGCAGGTCTCCCCCATGATCCTGCTGGTGGCGTACCGCGGCATCCGCGCCCTGGTGACGGTCGGGCTGGCCACGTTCATGCCGATCCTGTGGCACCTCCGCGGAGGATCGCTGGTCGGCGGAGCCTCGATCGTGACGACCATGCTGGTGATCGGCGTGGTCGGCAACCTGGCGGGCGGCTACCTCACCGACGCGCTCGGGCGGCGCCCCATCCTGCTGCTCTCGGCGGTGACGACGGCGCTCTTCATCGTGCCGATGGTGCTCGTTCAGGGCGTGTGGATCTGGGTCTTCGCCGCGCTCGTCGGGGTGTCGATGTTCCTCAGCGCCTCGGCGACGGTGCTCATCGGGCAGGACATGTTCCCGGGCAGCAAGTCCATGGGCTCGGGCATCGCCATGGGCCTCGCGAACGGCCTGGGCGCCATCCTGGTGCTGATCCTGGGCCTGTGGGTGAGCGACAGCTCGCTCCTCTTCGTCTTCTGGGTGCTCGCCGGCGTCGGGCTGCTCTCGGCGCTGCTGGCGTTCGGCTTCCCGGCGCCCCTGATGTCGGCCCGGGAACGCGCCTGAGCCGCTAATCCCGGGCGGGGAACGCCTCCGCCGCGCCGCAGCGGTAGTCGAAGCCCAGCGAGCGCAGCTCCTCCGTCTGGAAGGGGCCGTCCGCTGGGGTCTCGGCGAGCGTCCGCACGCCCGCGTCCCGGAGGCTGTGCAGGACGCCACGCGTGACGACGCGGCCGGCCTCCTCGCGGAGCCCGCGGTGGATGGCCGAGCGGTGCACGCCCAGCCACTGGTAGGGGAACTCGGCGGCCGCGCGCGCTCGCGTGCGGCCCCGACCGCTGTGCTCGAGCATGAGCCCGACGCCCAGCTGCCCGACCGCCCTGGCGGCATCGGCCAGCCGGGGGTCCTCGGCATCGTCCTCGGCGTCGACCGCCAGGATCAGGCTCGCCGGGTCGACCGCGGTCTCGGCGAACAGCTCCCGGAAGCGCCGCACGCCGTCCCCGAGCAGCATGTCCGGCGAGACCGACACGGCCAGCGCCAGGCGCCCTTCCCCGCGAGGTACGCTCCGCGCGCGGCGGAGGCACGTCCCGAGGGCCCAGCGCGACAGCTCGGGCGCGAGCCCGGACCTGCGCGCGATCTCGCGCGTGGCGTCTTCGTCTACCTCGCCGGCACGGGGGTGGTTCCAGCGCATCCGGCTGCGCTCGCCGACGGTCGCCCCGTCGCCCAGCCGCACGATCGGGTCGTAGCGCAGCGTGAGCTCGCCGCGCTCCCTGGCCCGGACCAGGTCCCGGGCCAGGCGGATGCTGCGCCTGACCGACTCGTCGGCCTCGGGGCTGAACGCGACCGGCCCCCGCCCCACCTCCCGTTTGGCGCGCCGCAGCGAGGCGTCGGCCCGGTCCAGCACCTCCTCGGCGTCGTCGTCGCCGCTCCTCAGCAGGGCCACGCCGACGGTCACGCCCCCGGCCATGGGGATGCCGTCGATCGTGTAGCCCTCCGCCATGACGTCGGCCACCGCCTGGGCGGCGGCGACGGCCGTGTCGACGGCGCGCGCCTCGGGGAGGTAGATGCAGAACTCGTCGGTGCCGAGCCGAGCCGCGAAGTCGTTCGGGCCGAGGGTACCGGCGATGCGCTGGGCGGCCGCCTTCAGCAGGCGGTCGCCCATGGCGTGGCCGTACAGCTCGTTGACGCGCGCGTGCTGCGCCAGATCGATGACGAGGACGGCGCCCGCCGGCTCGTCCCGCCGCAGGGCGCGACGGGCGAGGTACTCGAGGAAGAAGCGCCTGTTGGGAAGGTCCGTGAGGGGGTCGTGGAGGCTGCGGTGGACCAGCTCCCGTTCCCGGAGCTTGAGGGGCGTCACGTCGGCGAGCGAGGCGACGACCAGGGTGTCCTCCGCGCCGGCACGCACCAGCGGCTGGGCGTTGACGCGCACCCAGCGCACGGTACCGTCGTCCCGCAGGACCTTGAACACGTGCCCCCGGACCGGCCGGTTGGTGCGCAGCGCCTCGCGCATCGGCGTGGCGTCGTAGCTCACGGGCTCTCCAGCCTCGTCGGTCATCCGGACGGCGGCGGCGTCCCGGGCGCCGTGCAGGGCGCCGGCGCTCACGCCCAGGATGTCGCGGGCGCTGGGGTTCGACACCCGCGCCCTGCCGTCGCCGTCGTAGACGATGACGCCCTCCGCCAGCGCGTCGAGGACGACGCGCTGCTGGGCCAGGCTCTGCTGCAGGTCGCGCTCGGCGCGTACCCGGCGGGTGATGTCCTGGACCTGTTTGAGTATCCCCACCAGGACCCCGTCGGGATCGCGCAGCGCCACCACGCCGGCGGTGGCGTAGACGACCGCGCCGTCCTTGCGGAGGTAGAGGCGCCGCGTCTGGTCGCTCTCCATCCGGCCACGCCTCATGGCGCTGTGGGTCCGCGCGATCAGGGCGTGGTCGTCCGGGTGAACGATCTCGAGCAGGTTCTTGCCGATGAGCTCGTCGCGCCGGTATCCGAGCAACCGCGAGAACTCCTCGTTCACGTCGAGGATGATGCCGTCCGCGTTCATCAGGGTGGCGCCGAACGCCCCCATGAGGTACGCGGTGCCCGGCACGTCCACGAGCCCGCGCGGGAACGCCGTCGCGTTGCCGGCGTCCTTGGCTGGATCGTCTGCGATGGTCGCACCTTCCGGGCCGCTCGGCCCTTCGGATCGGAGCTGCGCGCCACGCGCAGCGCATGCGGGCCGCATGCCGCTACAGCCTAGGGGTGATACCGGCGCCCCCGGGGCTCCAAGGTCACACGGCGCACCGCGCGCCGGATCCCGTGGCGGCGGGCGCTCCGGCGCCGGACGCCGCGTCCGCGTGGGGACAACACCGATACCGGTCATTCGGGTCTACCATCACCCATGACACCGATACCGCTCAGGCTGGTACGTGGGCTCCGGATCCCATGGCAGAACCTCGACAGCTCGTGACGACCGTCGGACAAGCCACCACGGCGTTGCTTCCCTACACGCCCATCACGCTCGACATCGCGTGCGCCCAGCTGGGCTTGCGCTCCCTGCGCGAGCTCGAGCCGGCGACGTTTCTCGCCGACGACGAGTCCGACCGCATCGGAAGGCTGTTGACGCTCCTGGACGCCGCGACCGACGGCACCGGCGAGGGCTACGTGGGCGTGCTCTGGACGATGGGCCCGTGCGCGGCGCTCGGCGGCTCCACGCCCATGGAGGCGTGCCGCAGCGAGGCCCACGGGAGCGACGCGATGGCGGAGCTGAAACGCCAGCAGGACCGGCTCTTCGAGAGCTGACCGCCGGGCGTGACGCGCGCGGGCGTGGGCCGCGGCCGGCGGGCGCAGTGCGCTGCGTCGACGACGTTCCCGGGCGGGCGGCGCCGGTACCTGACAACGGCTAGCCCTCCTGCTACGCTCGTCCGGATGCGCGCCACAACGACCGGAACGCGCGGGCGCCGTGCCGCCCGCGGGTGGCCATGATCGGGGCCGGCGTGGTCGCCGGCACCCTGGCCGGCTTCGTGCTGGGGTTGCTCGGCGCGGGCGGCACGGTGGTGGGGCTGCCGGTGCTGCTCTTCCTCGGCGGCCTGAGACCCCACCTGGCGCTCGGCACCAACGCCCTCGGCGTGGCGCTGGTGGCCATGGCCCTGGCCGCCTGGCGCCTCAGCCGCAAGGAGATCGTGCTGGGTCCGGCACTGGTCTTCGCGCTGCCGGGGCTGGTGGGCATCTACGCGGGCGCTCGGCTGGGCCTGGTCTTCCCCGGCAAGAACCTCGTCTCGCTGCTGGGCATCCTGCTGTTCGTGATCGCCGGATGGCTGGCCTACGCCAGCACCCGCAGCGCCGACGGCGGGGAGCGGGGAGTGAACGCGCACGCCTGGCGGCGCGGCCGGGGAGGGGCGCTGGCCGCCGTGGCCCTGGTCGTCGGGGCCATCGCCGGCTTCTTCGCCATCGGCGGGGGCTTCATGATCGTCCCGGCCCTGGCCGCCGTCGCCGGGCTCGAGCTCATGGACGCGGCGGCCACCGCCCTCGTCCCCGTGGCGCTGTTCGCGGCCTGGGTGGGCGTCCAGTACTGGCTTTCGGGCGCGGTGGCGACCCCGGTCTCGGCGGTGATGCTGCCGGCCGGCATCGGCGGCGGGGTGGCGGGCGGCTGGCTGGGGCGCCGCCTGTCGAAGACCCAGGCGCAGCGCATCTTCGCCGTGTTCCTCGTGCTTCTGGGGGCGTACCTGCTGGTGCGGTGAGGGCGCGGGCCGGCGCCGCCCGGGAACGCGGCACCCGCGCGCCGGGACCGGTCCGCCTCCGGCGCGACCGGCGGCAGGCCGGCCGGCCTTCTGGGCGGGCCGGCTAGGCTCGGCCCCCGACCTGGCGCGGCGCCACCACACACCTAGAAAACCCCGTCTGGCAGGGACATTTCACCCGTGAGTCCGGGCCGCGGTTGCGCTACAGTTGTGCCGATTCTCGAAGTCGTGTCGGGGAACGGGGGGTATGGCCCAACCTGGCAACGAGTGACGCGGCACGTCGGGGCATCGCGCCCCTGGGTCCGGGACCGCCCGGCGGCCCGGCCCGCGAAGGAGGAAGGGCATGAAGAGGTTATGGGTGTTGGTACTAGCGGCGTTGCTCGCGACGCCGGCGATGGCGCAGGCGAAGCCCAAGATCGGCTTCCTGCCCGGAACGGTCGATCCCTTCTACCAGGTCATGGAGAAGGGCGTCCGCGACGCCGCCAAGGACCTCGGCCTCGACGTCGTGGTGCAGATCCCGGCCACCTGGGGCCCCACTGCGCAGACGCCGATCCTGGACGCCATGATCGCCCGCGGCGACCTGGACTACCTGATCATCGCTCCCGTGGACAAGGAACAGATGATCGCCCCGCTCGAGGCCGCGCGTGACGCCGGCATCAAGGTCATCACGGTCGACACCTTCCTGGGCAACGGCGACTACGTCAACGGCCCGGTCACCTTCCCGCTGAGCTACATCGGATCGGACAACGTCGAGGGCGGCCGCATCGCCGGCAACGCGCTCGCCGACACGCTCGGCGGCAAGGGCAAGGTCTACATCCAGAACACCATCGCCGGCACCAGCACCACCGAGCAGCGCTCCGAGGGCTTCAAGGAAGCCATCAAGGCGCACAGCGGCATGGAGCTCGTCAGCGAGGACTACAACAACGACGACGCCAGCCTCTCGACCCAGCAGACGGCCGCCGTGCTGCAGCGCGAGCCCGACCTCGCCGGCATCTTCGGCGTGAACGTGTTCAGCGCGCAGGGCGCCGGCCAGGCGGTGTTGAACGCCGGCCTCGGCGGCGAGGTGCAGGTCATCGCCTTCGACGCCACCCAGTTCGCCATCGAGCAGCTGCGGGCCGGCACCGTCAGCCTGGTCATCGCGCAGAAGCCCTACGACATGGGCTACATGGCGATGGAGTTCGCGCTGGCCGACGCCCGCGGCGTCACCAGCCTGCCCAGGCGCGTGGCCACCGGCTACGCCGTCATCACCCGCGACAACGTCGACAACCCCGACATCTCGCGCTTCATCTACCGGACCGCGGACTAGCTCGCAGCCTCCGGCTCGGGGGGCCCCATGCCCCCCGAGCCCTACCCCCCAGGAGCCTCGATGCCCCGCATCCCCCCACTGCAAGTGGTCCCCGCCGTCGGCGTTCCCCGGCTCGAGAGCCGGCGCCGGCTCCTCCTAGCGCTCACGAGGATCTGGCCCTGGGCCTTCCTGGGCCTGCTGCTGATCTTCTTCTCCGCGACCGGGGTCGGCTTCTTCACGCTGCGCAACTCGCAGAACATCCTGGTGGCGATCACGCCGGTCCTGCTCATGGGCCTCGGCCAGACGCTGGTGATCATCTCCGCCGGCATCGACCTGTCGGTCGGCTGGGTGATGGGGCTGTCGTCGGTCGCCTCGGCGATCGTGATCCGCGACGTCACCGCGGCGGGCGCCATGGGCCCCTTCCCCGCCATCCTGCTGGGCGCCCTGGCGGGCCTCGCCGTGGCCGTCTTCATCGGCTTCGCCAACGGTGCCATCGTGGCCAAGCTGCACGTGCCGGCGTTCATCGTCACGCTCGGCACCTCCTTCGTGGCCCGCGGCGCCGCCTACCTGCTGTGCGGCGGCAACGTGGTCGGCGGCCAGCCCCCCGCGGTGCGCGCCTTCGGCAACGACGCGCTCATGTATCTGGTGAGAGGCGCAGGCGGCGGCCTCTATTTCTTCAAGAAGCCCGACGTCACGGGCCTGCAGCTGCGCATGATGGACCGCATCCTGCCCTGGCCGGTGATCGTCACGGTCGTCGCGGTGGCCATCTTCATCTTCGTGCTGCGCAAGATGCAGTTCGGGCGGCACGTCTACGCCATCGGCGGCAACCGCGAGGCGGCGATCCGCGCGGGCATCCCGGTGGACCGGCACACCATCCTGCTCTACACCCTGTCCGCGGCGACCGCCGGCCTGGCCGGCGTGCTCAACACCGCGCGCTTCTCGGGCGGCTCCGCCATCGCCGGCGACCCGCTGCTGCTGCCGTCCATCGCGGCGGTGATCATCGGCGGGGTGAGCCTCTTCGGCGGCAAGGGCACGGTCCTCGGGACCGTGGTCGGCGCGCTCATCATCGCGGTGCTGCAGACCGGCCTGGTGATGCTCGCCGTGCAACCGTTCTGGCAGTTCGTGGTGGTCGGCATCGTGGTCATCCTGGCGGTCCTCATGGACCAGATGCGCGACCTCGTGCTGGGGCGCGCGGAGAGCGCATGATGGCAGGCGCCCCGCCCCGCGAGCCGATGCTGTCGCTGCGCGAGCTGACCAAGCGCTTCGGCGGCCTCACCGCCGTCGACCGGGTGAGCGTCGACATCTACCCCGGCGAGGTCGTCGGCCTGGTGGGGGACAACGGCGCCGGCAAGTCCACCCTCATCAAGATGGTCTCCGGCGTCTACCAGCCCACCTCGGGCGACATCCGCTTCCTCGGCAAGCCCGTGCAGATCAGCGGGCCCGCCCTGGCGCGCGACCTCGGCATCGAAACCATCTACCAGGACCTCGCCCTGGCCGACAACCTCGACGCGGCCGCCAACATCTTCCTCGGCCGCGAGGTGAAGCGCCGCTTCCTCGGGGGCTTCGTCACCACCCTCAACGAGGCGCACATGCACGCCGAGACCGAGAAGGCGCTGTCCACCCTCGATATCCACATCCCCTCGCTCAAGGCGGAGATCCTCACCCTGTCGGGCGGCCAGCGCCAGGCGATCGCCATCACCCGCGCGCACTACTGGGACGCCAAGCTGATGATCATGGACGAGCCCACCAACAACCTGGGAGTAGTGGAGCAGCGCAAGGTGCTCGACCTCATCCGCCGCCTGCGCGACCGCGGCATCCCGGTCATCCTCATCAGCCACACCATGCACGACGTCTTCGCCGTCTCCGACCGCATCGTGGTGCTCCACCGCGGCCGCAAGGTGGCCGAGAAGCGCACCGCCGAGACCGACCAGGAGGATGTCGTGCGCTACATGATCGGGCTGCTCGACGACACCAGCCCGGACGGGGTGGGGGGCCAGGCGAGCCTGCCGGCGGGGTGAGGCGGGGGACGCCGCGGACGGGTTGCGGGGCGGCGCGCGCCGTCAGGGACCGGGCCGCGGATTGGCGGGACTCGCGCAGAGTCCGTGCGGCCGGCCGGTGGCATCCTCGCCGGCGCGGGGCAGGCGTGGGGCAGGCGTGGGCCCGCGGGATCCTCACCCCAGAAAGCGGCCGATGTCCTTGTGCAGGAAGCGTAGGACGGCGCCGAGAAGGGCCACGGCCGTCACCCCGAGCACGATGAGCATGTCCCCCAGCGCGATGCCGTGGAGCAGCGGCGTGCCGTAGTAGTAGAAGGCGGACAGCCTGAGCAGCGCCGGCGGCCACTTCAACTCGGGGCCGATGAACGACGCGAAGAACCAGGTCGCCAGCAGGAAGCTCAACAGGCCGGTCTCGAACGCCGCTGCCAGCCAGCCGGCGAACAGGTAGCCGATAGCGGCCATGAGCAGGCCCTGCGGCACGATGGAGAGGACGGCTGCCGTCAGATGGCCGGCGTCCAGCGGCAACCCGGTCGCCGCGGCGCTGACCGCGGTGGCGGCGAGCGTGACCAGCCCCATGAACGAGGCCGAGACCGCGACCGCCGCGAAGCGGGCCAGCAGCACGTGGTGTCTCGGCTGCGGGGTGGCGAGGACGAGCTCCTGCCTGCCGTCCTCCTCGTCCGAGGCCCAGCGGCTCGTCTGCGTGACGGCGAAGATCATGATGAGCAGCGGCAGGAAGAAGAAGAGCGCGTTCAGCAGGGCGTCGTTGATGCCGGTGGCGCCGCCGCCGAGGCCGGCGATGACCAGGCCGATCGCGGTGGAGCCCTCCATGAGGGTGCGGAGCTGGTCCGCGACCGACTTGGTGGCGAGCACCGTGAAGGCCGCGAAGCCCGCCAGCCCGAGCGTCCACCACAGGGTCGGCGCAGCGATCACGGCCAGTGCGCGCGTGAACAGCGAGCGCAGCGACCAGGCGCGCTCTGGCAGGGACCTTGCGGCTCGTGCCGGTGCGCCCGCGGCAACGGCACGCCTGCCCCGCGTCCGGCGAACGAGCTCCACGCCGAGCGCGATGTCGCGGCGGACGAACAGCGCGATCGCCACGGCGCTCAGGGCGAGCGACAGCACGACCAGCAGGAGCATGGCCCCGATATCCACGCCGACCGTGGGGACGAGCGGCTTGCTCAGGTTGAAGTAGTACACGGGCGACAACCGGCTCAACCACAGCGTGCCGGGCACCGTGCGGTGCAGCATGTCCAGCATGATGGAGGCGAATAGCAAGCCGCCGGCCGCGCCGGCGGCCGTTCTCGCCTGCTGCGTGAACTGGCTGACGAGCAGCGCGATGCTGCCGAAGATGCCCGCCGCGAGCGCCAGGTTCAGCCCGAACAGGAGCGCGTCGGCGAACGAGAACGCCGCATGCGCCGCGGCGCCGCCCAGGTAGGTGACGACCGCGACGATCAGCGACATCGCCAGCAGCGAGGTCCACACGGCGGCGACGCTCTCGAGCGCCACGCGCAGGCGGCTGCGCGGATGGGCCAGCAGCACGTCCATCGTCCCGCGCTCCTCGGCACCGCGGAGAACGCGGCTGGTAGCGATGAGCGGCCAGATCGCCAGGATCAGGACGGTGAAGGCGAGCTTCCAGGTGGTGTACCCGCCGACGGTCGTCACGGCCACGGGGTCGGCCGCCCACTTGAACGACCGGGTGATGCTCGCCAGTGCCTGCGCTCCGCCCTGCGCGCCCGCCACCGAGCCGACCGATGCCTCGACGACGAACACCAATAGGCCCATGCCCAATCCCCAGCCGAGGACGGCCGCGCGCCCCTCGCGAACCGTCTTCAGATACACGCTACGCATCCACACCGTCGGGCTCCTGGTAGTAGCGAAGGAAGACATCCTCCAGGCTGGGCTCGTGCGTGACGACTCCGATCACGGGGTAGCCCGCGGCAGCTTTGATGACGGCGTCCAGGTCGCCGCTGGCCGAGAGGCGCAGCGTGCGCCCTCCATCGCTCGCCTCTACCTGTTCCACGCCGGGGATGGCTTCGAAGGCCGCCGGCGGTACCGCCGCCTGGAAGGTGATGGTGACCGTGTGGCGCTTGATGCCCTTGAGCTCGGCGATGCCGCCCACGCGCACCAGCCGGCCCTCGCGGATGATCGCCACGCGGTCGCAGGTGTGCTCGACCTCGCTCAACACGTGGGAGGACAGGAAGACGGTGCTCCCCGTCTCCCTGACCTCCGCGACCAGGCGGTTGAACTCCTGCTGGTTGATGGGGTCGAGCCCGCTGGTGGGCTCATCCAGGATGAGCAGCTGCGGCCGGTGCATGAAGGCCTGGATGAGCACGACCTTGCGCTTGTTGCCGCTGGAGTACTGCCGGAACCTGCGACCCGGGTCCATATCGAAGCGATCGACGAGCTCGCGCAGGTAGCTGCGGTCCACCCCGCCCCGCAGGTGGGCGAAGTACTCCAGGATCTGACCGCCGGTCAGGCCGGGGTCGAGGGCGGGCTCGCCGGGCATGTACCCGACGAGGCGCTTGATATCGACCGACCGCCGCCAGCAGTCCATGCCGGCGATGCGCAGGCTGCCGGCATCGGCGCGCAGCAGTGCCATGAGCAGGCGGATCGTGGTGGTCTTGCCAGCCCCGTTGGGTCCCAGGAATCCGAAGGCCTCGCCCTCGCCGACCTGGAACGTGACGTCGGCGACGCCGCGTGATCGCCCGTAGCTCTTGCTCAGCCCGTCCACCTCGATGATGGCTGCCATCCGTTCACTCCTCCGAGTCGTCGTCATGCCCGAACAGCGCGTTGGTCCGCTGGAGCCGGAACGACGGGACGGGACCTGTGAAGCGCTACCGCGTCCGGGTGTGCCCCCGAAGGCGCGGGCCACCGGGTATCGCAGCACGCCCGCCACCAGTCTAATGAGGCGCGCTGCGCCGCGTGAGGGAGAAAGAGCCGTGTCGATCGTCGTGGTGGGGGTTGGCGTAACCATTGGAGGCGCCACGCTGGAGGGGCGCCAGTACAGGTGTCCGTCTCTGATCCACCACGACTCTCGGCTTCGGATCCCCACCATCGGTCCTCGATCGCCCGGCACAGCTGTACCGGGGGATTAGTGTCCGATAGTTGTGATGCGTGGGGGACGCGGTCTTGGCAAGAAGCCGAGGCGGCGATTCGGGATTAATGTCCGATAGCTGGAGGCCCTACTCGCGGATTAATGTCCGGTAGTTGGCCTCTCCCGTCCTGGACTGCAATTCTCCACGAGCCTTCACAACCACATCAGCAGGCCGGGCCCACCACCGCAGTTCCTCGGCAAAGACGCCTGCGGCAACTGCCCACAAATCGCGAATGACTGTCGAGTTTCGGGGCCTTGTGGACCTGAAGCCGTGAAGACCATTGCCTCCTGCTAGCTCGCGGAGCTGGAATTCGCGGGATCGAGGCGCAGGGGGCAATGGTCACTGACCGTCCCAACCCTCGATCGCGGCTTCCAAACGAGCGGTATCCTGCCCCACTATGGACATTTCCGTAGCTGCCTCGTCGTTCCTGGGATTCTTGGTGGGCGGCGGGACCCTCACTGGGCT
>DATFNF010000069.1:0-17577 GCA_035266525.1 Trueperaceae bacterium
CCGCCCCCCACGCGCGCTGTCGTGCCGTGGGACGGCAGGGCGCTCCCGAACGCGCATAATGGCGGCATGCCGCACGACGAGCGTGACCCGGGCGAGGGAACCGAGCGCCCGGGCACGGAGGGGGCGCCGCCGTCCCCGGACGGCTCCGGCGAGCGTGCCGCCGCCGTGGACGGTTCCGGCCTCCCGGCGCGGCCGGACGGGTCCGGTGCGCCCCCGGAGGCCGCGGCGGGCGACGCTAGCCCGCCGCCGGACGGCGCGGACTGGACTGGCGCCGAGGCCGTTGAGAGCGGCCGTCCTCGGTCACGAGGCGTACGCCCGTTCACGCTGGTTCTGGTCCTGCTCCTCGTCCTCGTCGCCGTCGTCGGGACCGACATCCCGCGGCACCGCGTGGTCGACCACGTCTCCCAGGGGCTGCCACCGGTCGTCCAGCCGACGGGCAGGCTGGAGACGGCCTTCCGGCACGCGCGCGCGGCGAGCGTGCGCATCGAGGGGCGGTGCGGACCCCGGTACGGGAGCGAGGCCATCGGCATCGGCACGGGGTTCTTCGTGCGCGCCGACGGCCTGGTCCTGACGGCCTATCACGTGGTGGACGCCGCCACCCAGGGCGCGCCGTGCCCGGTGCACTACGTGGCCGTGACCGCCCGCCACGCGGACCTGCCGCTGACGCTGGTGGGCTTCGACGCCTACCACGACCTGGCCGTGTTGCGAGCCGCCGTGACGGGCGAGGTGCCGTTCGTGAAGCTGGCGCGCGCGCTCCCGAGGCCCGGCGCCGAGGTGGTCGCGGTGGGTGACAGCCGCGACCAGTTCCTGCAAGCGCGCGCCGGCAAGGTGACGCGCCTGGGCGTCCACGCCAGCCGGCCCGACTTCGCGGACAACACCATCGAGATGACCAACTCGCTCGCCCCCGGCGACTCCGGGGGGCCGGTGGTGGACGCCGCCGGCGCGGCCGTGGGCGTCGTCAGCTACATCAGCTTCGACCCCGGCGCGATGCGCTCGAGCTCCTTCGTGCCCCCGTTCCTGCGCGGGGTGCAGCTCCCTGCGGGCTACGCATCCTACGCCGTGCCCGTGACGGCCGACAGCACCCTGGTGAAGGCCATCGAAGGGGGCGAGCGTCGCGACGTGCCGGTGCTCGGGTTCGCCTGGCGCCCCGGCTTCGATTACGTCCCCGGCAGCAGCGACGTCTTCCTCGGCCCGCGGGCGGGTGTGATCGTGTGGCAGGTGCAGCCGGGCGGCCCGGCCGCCGCAGCGGGGCTGCGCGGCTACCGCGAGCGCCGCGAGGTGAACGCCCATGGCGTCGCGGTGAGCGTGCCGCAGGCGGACGTCATCACGGCCATCGATGGCGCCCCGACCCCTACCTTCTACGACCTGCAGGCGCTGGTGCGCGAGAAGCATATCGGCGAGCAGGTCACGCTCAGCGTCGAGCGCGGCGACTCCCTCGTCCACCTGAAGCTGAGGCTCGGCGCACAGCGCACCGTGTTCGCGCCTTGACGCCGGAGACGGGGCCGCGTGCCCGGCCGGCGCGCCTCCCGACGCCGGCGGCCACCATCCGGCGGGCAGGTTCTTGCGGGCAGGTTCTTGCGGGCAGGGCCCGGCAGGCGGGGCCGGCAGCCATGACCCGGCAGGCACGATGACGCCGGGTGCCACGAAAGAGCGGCGCACCCTGCGACAGGATGCGCCGAAGCGTGGTGGGCGATGGTGGACTCGAACCACCGACCTCGTCGTTATCAGCGACGCGCTCTAACCGACTGAGCTAATCGCCCCCGCGGCTCACGGGCCCGCGTCGAAGGGCCCAGCATGGAAGGACCCAGCGCCGAAGGGCCCAGCGTCTGCCGGGCCAGGTAACGATGCTACCACCCCGCCAGAAGCAGGGTCAAGCCGCGCCGAGACGGCATTCGCGGCCTCCCGGCCGGTCCCGGCGCGCGGCCGGCAGGGGCCGGCGGACGACGTGGAGAACCGCTCACCGGCCGGTACAATCGGGCGGGATGATCGACACCCTCTACCTCGCCAGGCCCCGCGGCTTCTGCGCCGGCGTGGTGATGGCGATCGACGCCGTGAAGGACGCCGCGCGCGAGAACCGCGAGCGCGGGGAGCCGGCGCCCACCGTCTACCACTCCATCGTCCACAACCGCACGGTGGTGGAGCGCCTGGGGCAGGAGGAGGGCGTCGCCTTCGTCGAGGAGCTGACCGATGTGCCGCCGGCCGACGGCGGAGAAGCGCCGCGCACGGTGGTGTTCAGCGCCCACGGGGTGTCGCCGGCGGTCCGGGCGGAAGCCGTGCGCGCCGGGCTGGCCACCGTGGACGCGACCTGCCCGCTGGTCACCAAGGTCCACAGCGAGGCGCGGAAGTACGCGGCCCGCGGCTACCACATCCTCCTCATCGGCGACTCGACCCGGCACCAGGAGGTCATCGGCACGCGCGGCGAGGCGCCGGAGCAGACGACGGTCGTCTCGGTCCTCGGCAACCGCAAGCTCGATCCCGGCCTGGCCGATCCCGAGACCGTGGAGGTACCCGATCCCGACAGGGTGGTGGTGCTGACGCAGACCACGCTCTCCGTGGACGACACCATGCGCACGGTGGCGCTGCTCAAGCGGCGCTTCCCGACGCTGGTGGAGCCGGCCGCCGACGACCTGTGCTATGCCACCAAGAACCGGCAGGACGCGGTCCGGCGCATCGCCGGCGCCGTGGACCTGATGCTGGTCGTCACCAGCGACACCAGCTCCAACGGCATGCGCCTGCTGGAGCTCGCCCAGGATCTGTGCCCGCGCGCGCGGCGCATCGAGACGGCGAGCGACATCCGGGAGCCGTGGCTCGACGGCGTGACGCGCGTCGGCGTGACCTCGGCGGCGTCCACCCCGGACGACCTCGTCCAGGAGGTCGTAGCGTTCTTCCGGCGGCGCAACCCGGACATGGCGCTGGTGGAGGAGGGCGAGTGGGAGAGCGTCGCGTTCCGCAAGCCCCGGCGGGCGCCACCGGGAGGGCCGGGCGCATGAGCCGCCGCTCCGCGGTCCGGCCCCTGTCGGTCGCGCCGATGATGGACCGCACCGACCGGCACTTCCGCTACCTGCTGCGCGGCATCACCAGACACACGTTGCTCTACACCGAGATGGTCACGGCCAGGGCGGTGCTGCACGGCGACCGCCGGCGGCTGCTCTGCTTCCACCCGGCCGAGCGTCCGCTGGCGTTGCAGCTCGGCGGGGACGACGCGGCGGACCTCGCCGAGGCCGCCCGGATCGCCGAGGCGTACGGATACGACGAGGTGAACCTGAACGTCGGCTGTCCCAGCCCGCGCGTGGCCGCCGCCGACTTCGGCGCCTGCCTGATGGCGCGCCCGGACACGGTCGCGCGCGCCGTGGCGGCGATGCGCGGGGCCGTGGCGCTGCCCGTGACGGTCAAACACCGTATCGGCATCGACGCGCTCGACCGCTACCAGGACATGGCGAGCTTCGTGAGCGTGGTCGCCGACGCCGGTGCCGATGCCTTCACGGTGCACGCCCGCAAGGCATGGTTGTCGGGCCTCAGCCCCCGCGAGAACCGGAACGTGCCGCCGCTCCGCTATCACGACGTCTACCGCCTGAAGCGGGAGCACCCCTTCCTCACGGTCGAGCTGAACGGCGGGGTCCTGGACCTGGACGCTGCTGCGCGCCACCTCGCCCACGTGGACGGGGTGATGATGGGCCGCGCGGTCTACGACGACCCGCTGCTGCTCGCCGGCGCCGACGCGCGCTTCTACCCCTGTCTGGCGCGGGCCGGCTCCCCGCCGACCCGGCGCCAGGTGGTGGAGCGCATGGTGGCCTACCTGGAGGCCCGTCTGGCCCAGGGCGACACCCTGCACGCGGTGGCGCGCCACCTGCTGCCGCTGTTCCGCGGGATGCCGGGGGGGAGGCGCTGGCGCCGGTACCTGACGGAGGGCATGCACCGCCCGGGCGCCGGGCCCGAGCTGGTGCTGGAGGCGCTGGCCGTGGTCGGTCCCGACGCCCTCGACCACGTTCCGGTCGCCGTCGCCACGGCCGCCTGAGGAGCCCCGTCCCGGCGCAGCCGCCGGCCCCGGTCGCGCAGGACGCGGTCGGGCGAGATGACCCGACGGTTTCCCGGTAAGGCGCGAGCCGCTCGTGCAGGGCATCCGGTCGCGACGTCGCGTCCCGTCAGTCGCGGAAGCCTGCCAGGACCTCGCGCGCGATCACCAGATGCTGGATCTCGTCGGTGCCTTCGCCGATGCGGGTGAGGCGGGCGTCGCGCCACATGCGCTCCACCTCGTAGTCGCGCACGTAGCCGTACCCCCCCAGGATCTGGATGGCGGCGTCGCAGGCCGCGACGCCGGCCACGCTGCCCTTGAGCTTGGCCATGGAGGCCGCCACGGTGTGGTCGCGACCCGCGTCGCGGAGGGCGGCGGCCTTCAACACCAGCAGGCGGGCCGCCTCCAGCTCGGTCGCCATCTCGGCGAGCTTGAAGCCGACGGCCTGGTGGCGGGCGATGGGGCGGCCGAACTGCTCGCGCTGCAGCGCGTAGCGGGCCGCTGTCTCCAGCGCCGCCCGGCCCAGACCGATGCCCATCGCGCCGATACCGATGCGCCCGCCGTCGAGCACCACCTTGACGTCGTCGAAGCCGCGACCGCGCGTTCCGAGCAGGTTCTCGGCGGGCACGGCCATGTCCTCGAAGGTGAGCGGGGTGGTGTCGGAGCTGTGCAGCCCCAGCTTCTCCTCCGGGGTGCCGCGGATGAGGCCGGGGTTGTCGCCGTCCACCACGAAAGCGCTGATGCCGTCGGACTTGCCGTGCCCCTCCCGCTGCGGGTCGGTGCGCGCCGTGACGACGTAGGTCCCGGCGACGGTCCCCTGGGTGATGAAGACCTTGGCCCCGTTCACCACGAAGACGCCGGCCCGCTCCTCGGCGCGCGTCGCCAGCGCCGCGGCATCCGACCCGGAGCCCGGCTCGGTGAGGCACCACGCCCCCAACCTCTCGCCGCTGGCGAGCGCCGGCAGGTAGTGCTGCTTCTGGGCCTCGTTCGCCGCCTGCAAGAGATGGCCGGTGCACAGAGAGTTGTGGGACGCGACCGTGAGGCACAACGAGCCGTCGACGGCGCCGATCTCCTCGATGATGCGGGCGGTCGTGACGGTGTCGAGCCCCGCTCCGCCGTACCGCTCCGGCACCTGCATGCCGAACACGCCCATGGCGCCGAGGGCGCGCACGATGTCGTGGGGGAAGGCGCCGGTGCGGTCGCGCTCGATGGCGCCCGGCGCGACCTCGGAACGGAGGAAATCACGTAGGGGTCCGAGCAGAGCGCGCTGGTCGACGCTGAGCTCGAACCACAGCGGCTCGCCGGGATGGCTGGTGGCGCTCATGCGGCCACGCTAGCAGGGAGCCGCCCGCAGCCGGTCGTTGTACGCCTCGGAGGGGCAGGGGACGTGTCTGGTAGACTTCCCGCCATGGAGCGACCGTACTGGGTGAGAGGGATCCGCGGCGCCACCACGGTGGAGGCCGACGAGCCCGGGCACATCCTCGAGGCCACTCGCGAGCTCCTCGAGGTGATGCTGGAGGAGAACGGCATCGACGACTTCGACGTTATCGCATCGATCTTCTTCACCACCACGCAGGACCTGCGCTCGACCTTCCCGGCCGAGGCGGCGCGCGCCCTCGGGATGACCATGGTGCCGCTGCTATGCAACCAGGAGATCCCCGTGCCCGGCCGGCTGCCGCGCTGCGTGCGGGTGATGATGCAGGTGAACACCCGCAAGACGCAGGAGGAGATGCGTCACATCTACCTGCGCGAGGCCGTGCGCCTGCGCCCGGACATCGTCAGCGCTCAGTAGCCGCCGCGGCCGTGAGGCGCGCACGGAGGCCTGGTGGCGCGGCTCAAGCCTGCCAGTCGCGCAGGGGCAACAGCTCGCCGCCGTCCACCACCGCCAGCGTGACCTTGTGCGAGCGGTTGGTCGTGACCTCCAGGACGGCCTGATCGAGCGACTCCGGGCCCACGAGGACCTTCCGAACGAAGTAGCCGCCGCCCTGCGCGCTCATCTCGCTGGTCTTGGAGAGACGCACGTGGATGACCTCGCCATGCGTCGACGTGCGTACCTGGGCCAGCAGGAAGTTGCCCTCGTCGCGGAAACGCCGATCCTGCCGGCGGAACATCCCGAACATGCCTGTATTCTAGCCTCATCGCCGGGCGCGCGGTCCGTGCCTTGCTGAACGGCGTTCCGAGCGCCGGCGGCCGGCGGTCGGTGGAGGAGGGTGCGTGCACGACGCGTTGGACCAGCGCTGCAAGGACGACCTGCGAGCCGCGTTCGGCGCCGCCGTGGCGAGCGCCGACCCGGACACGGCGCTCGCGCCGTACCTGCCGCCGCCGCCTGCCGGCCGCATCATCGTGGTGGGCGCGGGCAAGGCGGCAGCTGCCATGGCGCGGGCCGTGGAGGCGTACTACCCGGAGGACATCTCGCTCGAGGGCATGGTCGTGACCCGCTACGGGCACGCCGTGCCCACCCGGAGGATCGCGGTCCGGGAAGCCGGGCATCCCGTTCCGGACGCGGCCGGCGTGGCGGCCGGCGAGGCCGTTCTGCGCCTTCTCGACGGCGCCGGCGAGAACGACGTGGTGCTGTGCCTGATCTCGGGTGGCGGCTCGGCGCTGCTGAGCGCCCCCGACGGCGTGTCGCTCGACGCGCTGGCGGAGCTGACGCGCGAGCTGCTGCGCTCCGGAGCCGATATCCACGAGATGAACTGCGTGCGCAAGCACCTGTCACGGGTGAAGGGCGGGCGCCTGGCGCTCGCGGCCGCCCCCGCGCCGGTGCTGGCGTTGCTGGTGTCCGACGTGGTCGGGGACGACCCTGCGGTCATCGCCAGCGGGCCCACGGCGGCGGATCCGAGCCGCTACGGCGATGCGCTGGCGGTGCTGGACCGGTACCGGCTGCGCGCCCCGGCGGCGCGCGCGGTGCTGGAGGCCGGCGCGCGGGGCCAGCGGGAGGAGACGCCCGAGCCCGGCGACCCCCGCCTGGAGCGTGTGCGCAACGTGGTGGTGGCGTCGGCGCAGACCGCCCTGGAGGCGGCCGCCGCCGGCCTGGAAGCGCGCGGCTGGCCGGCGCACGTGCTGTCGTCCTCGGTGACGGGCGAGGCCCGGCAGGTGGCGGGCGTCCACGCCGCGCTGGCCCGGCAGGTGCTGGCCTATGGTCAGCCGTTCGGGCGCCCCTGCGCGCTGCTGTCCGGCGGGGAGACCACCGTGACGGTCCGGGGAGACGGTCGTGGCGGCCGCAACGGAGAGTTCGCGCTGGCGTGCGCGCTGGCGCTCCCGGAGGGGGCACGGGCATGGGTGCTCGCCGCCGACACCGACGGCATCGACGGCAGCGAGGACAACGCCGGGGCCCTGCTGGGGCCGGGGGAGATCGGGGCATGCCGCCAGGGCGGGGCGGAAGCGCTGTCCCGGAATGACAGCTACACGCTGCTGGAACGGGTGGGGGGCCTGCTGGTGACAGGCCCCACGCGCACCAACGTGAACGACCTGCGGGTGGTGCTGCTGCCGTGAGGCCGGCAGACGAGCCTCGGGTATGCTTTGCCCGACGTGAGCCGCCTGCTCTCCAGCTCCGACGCCGATGTCGCACGGGCCGCCCGGGCGCTCCGCCGCGGGAGGCTCGTCGCCTTCCCCACGGAGACGGTCTACGGTCTGGGCGCCGCCGCCCGCGACCCCGAGGCGGTGGCGCGCATCTACCGTGCCAAGGGCCGGCCGCGCGGCCATCCGGTCATCGTGCACCTGGCGGCGCCCGAGCTGCTGGCCGGCTGGGTGCGCGCGGTCCCGGACATCGCGCGCGTGCTGGCCGCCGCCTTCTGGCCTGGCCCCCTGACGCTGGTGATGGAACGCGCGTACGGCGTCCCGGACGGCGTCACGGGAGGCCAGACGACCGTGGCGGTGCGGGTGCCCGACCATCCGGTGGCGCTGCGGCTGCTCGGCGCGTTCGGCGACGGCGTGGCGGCGCCGTCCGCCAACCGCTTCGGCCGCATCAGCCCGACCACCGCGGCTCACGTGGCCGAGGAGTTCGCGCAGCTCGACGTGCTCGTCCTCGACGGTGGACCCTGCCGGGTGGGGCTGGAGTCGACCATCGTCGACCTCAGCGGGGGCCGTCCGCGCCTGTTGAGGCCCGGCGGGGTCGCCCGCGAGGCGATCGAAGCGGTCCTCGGCGAGCGCCTGACGCTCGCCCCGCAGCTACGTGAGACGCTCGACGAGGGCGAGGCGCCCGACGCGGCACCGGACGCGGCCCCGCCGCCCCGCGCTCCGGGCGGCCTGCCGCGTCACTACGCGCCGTCGACGCCGGCGGAGCTCGTCCCGTCGGCCGCGCTGCTCGGGCGGGCGGCCGCTCTCGCCGGCACGCCGGACGGCCACGGCCCGGCCGGGACCGGCGGCCCGGTCGCGGTGCTGGCGCGGCGGGCTGCGCCGGAGGGCTTCGCGGGGCCCTGGTTGCAGCTGCCGGACGTCCCCGAGGCGTACGGGCGGGAGCTGTACGCGGCCCTGCGACGGCTCGACGCGGCCGGATGCCGTCGCATCCTGGTCGAGTCCGTGCCCGCGTCGGCTCCGTGGCTGGCGATCCGCGATAGGCTGCAGCGCGCGACCTCGGGCAGCGGCGACGGCGTGCCGGAGCCGCGCGACGAGCGACAGGAGGGAGCATGACCCCACCCACCCCATCCGCAGATCCCGACGATGCGCGCGCGCTGGTGGCCGTCATCATGGGGAGCTCGAGCGACTGGGACACCATGCGACACGCCGACGCGGTGCTGACCGAGCTGAGCGTGGCGCACGCCTGCCTGGTGGTCTCTGCCCACCGCACGCCCGACCGCATGCGCACCTTCGCGCGCGAGGCCGAGGGGCGCGGCTTCGAGGTCATCATCGCCGGGGCGGGGGGCGCCGCTCACCTCCCGGGCATGGTGGCGGCCCAGACGGAGTTGCCGGTGCTGGGCGTGCCGGTCGAGAGCCGCGCGCTCAAGGGTCTGGACTCGCTGCTGTCGATCGTGCAGATGCCGCGCGGGGTGCCGGTCGGCACCCTCGCCATCGGCGCTTCCGGTGCGGCGAACGCCGCGCTGCTGGCCGCCGCCATCCTGGCCCGGACGCGCCCGGAGCTGGCGGAGCGTTTGCGCTCCTACCGCCAGGCGCAGACCGCCGAAGCCGCCGGCAGCCGTTTGCCGAGCGACCATTTCCTGCCGGAGTGAGCGCGTGAGACGGCTGCTGCCCGGGGCGACCATCGGCATGCTGGGAAGCGGTCAGTTGGGCCGTATGTTCACGCAGGCGGCCCGCCGGATGGGCTACCGCGTGCACGTGCTGTCGCCGGCCGCCGGTTCGCCCACGGGCCAGCTGGCGGACCGCGAGGTGGTGGCCCCGTACGACGACGCCGATGCCGTCGCCCGCTTCGCGGCGCAGGTCGATGTGGTGACGCTCGAGTTCGAGAACATCCCCAGCGCCTCGCTCGAGGCCGCGGCGTCCCGAGCGGAGGTCCGGCCCGGGGTGCGCGCCTTGCACCTGACTCAGCACCGGGGGCGCGAGAAGCGTTTCCTTGCCGAGCTCGGTGTGCCGCACGTGCCGTACCGGGAGGTGGCGGCGGGCGGAGACCTGCTGGACGCGGTGCGCCAGGTCGGCACGCCGTGCGTGGTCAAGACCGCCGGCTTCGGCTACGACGGCAAGGGGCAGGTGCGCGTCGACGACGAGGCCGGGCTGGCGGAGGCGGCGCGCCTGGCGCAGGGGCAGGCGGTCGTCGTCGAACGCTTCATCGAGCTGCAGGCCGAGCTGTCGGTGGTGGCCGCGCGCGCCGCGGACGGCACGGTGGCCGCCTTCGCGGCGGCCCGCAACCGTCACGAGCGCCACATCCTCGACCTGTCGGGGGCGCCGGCGCCGCTTCCCGCCCGGCTGGCGAGCGAGGCGCGTGCCATCGCCGAGGCGGTGCTCGAGGGGCTCGAGCTCGTCGGCGTGGCGTGCGTCGAGTTCTTCCTGAGCACGGACGGCGCGTTGCTGGCCAACGAGATCGCGCCGCGCCCGCACAACTCCGGTCACCTCACCATCGAGGGCGCCGAGACCAGCCAGTTCGAGCAGCAGCTGCGCGCGGTGACCGGCTTGCCGCTCGGCTCCGCCGCGGCGCGCCGGCCCGCCGCGATGGCGAACCTGCTCGGGGACCTGTGGCAACCGGCGGAGCCGGACTGGGCGGCGGCGCTGGCCGTCCCGGGCGTGGTCCTCCACCTCTACGGCAAGGAGGCCGCACGGGCCGGGCGCAAGATGGGTCACCTCACGGCCACGGCCGACAGCCTGGAGGAGGCCGAAGCGCGCGTGGCGCGCGCCAGGGCCGCGGCCGCTTCGCGCCGCGCCCCGGCGTGAGGTCACAGCGCGCGTCCCCGTCGGGGACGCTGGTATAACGGGGGAGTGCAGAACGCCGTCCTCCTGGCCCCGGAGGTGCGGCGCCGCCTCGACCTCGCGCTGGCGGCGGCCGTCCCCGAACTGAAAGGGCTGCCGAAGCGCGACCGCCAGCTGTTCGAGCTGCGCTGCGAGCGTTTCTTCCAGAACCTGAACGACGGGCTCTCTCCGGTGTACGGCAGGCGCCCGGATTTCGAGGCGTTCCTGCAGCGGCTGATCGCCATGATGGCGCGCCACTACCGGCAACGGCCCGAGCCCCTCAAGCTCCTCGACATCGAGCGCGACCTCACGCCCGACTGGTTCCAGCACGAGGCCATGCTGGGCTACGTGTTCTACGTGGAGCGCTTCGCCGGCACGCTGCAGGGGGTGCTGGAGCACGTCGACTACCTGGAGGAGCTGGGCGTCAACTACGTCCACCTGATGTACACGCTCAAGCCCCGCCGGGGCGAGAACGACGGCGGCTACGCCATCGCCGACTACCGCGAGGTCGACCCCAGGCTCGGCAGCATCGACGACCTGGAGTGCGTGTGCGAGAAGCTCCGCGAGCGCGGCATCAGCGCCTGCGTCGACCTGGTGCTCAACCACTGCGCCGACGACCACGCCTGGGCTCGCGCCGCGGCCGAGGGCGACGCGCGCTACCAGGACTACTTCTACATGTACGACGACCGCGCGGTCCCGGACGAGTTCGAGAAGTCCCTGCCCGAGGTCTTCCCGGACTTCGCGCCCGGCAACTTCAGCTACTACCCCGACGTGGGCAAGTGGGTGTGGACGACCTTCAACGGCTACCAGTGGGACCTCAACTGGACCAACCCGGACGTGTTCCTGGAGATCGTCGACATCATGCTGTTCCTGGCCAACAAAGGCGTGGAGGTCTTCCGCCTGGACGCGGTGGCGTTCCTGTGGAAGCGTCTCGGCACCGACTGTCAGAACCAGGCCGAGGTGCACGACATCCTGCAGGCCCTGCGGGCGGCCTCGCGCATCGCCACCCCGGCGGTGGCCCACAAGGCCGAGGCGATCGTGTCGCCCGACGACCTCATCCACTACTTCGGCACCGGCCGGCACTATGGCAAGGTCAGCAACATCGCCTACCACAACTCGCTGATGGTGCAGTTCTGGTCCTCGCTGGCGAGCCGCGAGACGCGGCTCATGGTCCACACCCTTCGCGAGTTCCCGCGCACGCCGGCCTCGATCGCGTGGGGCACCTATATCCGCAGCCACGACGACATCGGCTGGGCGGTCACCGAGGAGGACGCCGCCGCCGTGGGGCTCTCCGGGCCGGCACACCGGGCCTTCCTGTCGGACTACTACTCCGGGCAGTTCCCCGGCTCGCACGCACGCGGGGCGGTGTTCCAGCACAACCGCAAGACCGGGGACCGGCGCGTCTCCGGTACCTTCGCCAGCCTGGCCGGCCTGGAGCTCGCCGAGGAGCTGGCCGACGAGCGCCTCATCGCCCTGAGCGTCGAGCGCATCCTGCTGGGGCACGCGCTCATCTGCGGCTTCGGCGGCATCCCCCTGGTCTACATGGGTGACGAGATCGGCATGACCAACGACTACCGCTATACCAGCCTGCCCGAGCACGCCGGCGACAACCGCTGGATGCACCGGCCCTTCATGGACTGGGAGAAGGCGGAGCGCCGCCACGACGAGGGGGCGGTGGAGGGGCGCATCTTCCAGGGCCTCCGCCACATCGTGCGCGCGCGACGGCACACCCCGCAGCTCAACTCGGCCTACGCCACCGAGGTGCTCGACGTGGGGCACGCGCACCTGCTGGTGCTGTCGCGCCCGCACCCTCTCGGCGAGCTGGTAGAGGTCTACAACTTCAGCGAGAGCGCGCAGCGACTCGACACCGCGGTGTTGACCGCGCGCGGGCTGAATCAGCCCTTCGATCAGCTGACGCAGGCCTTCGTCGACGTCTCGCGGGGACAGCTCAACGTGCCCCCCTACGGCCGCTACTGGCTCATCTGAGGGCCTTCGCCCACGGCGCGTGCCGCGGGCCGGCAGAGCCCGAACGCCTGGAGCATGGAGCGGCGCCCCGGGAACCGCGGCTCCCGGGGCGCGAAGGCGTGCGGCACGGTCCGCGGCTACGGCGGGCGCCGCGCCGTCGGTTGCCGCCTCACTGGATGGTGATGCGACCTTCCGTCGTCGGCGAGATGGTGCCGGCGGCCTGGACGGCGTCGGCCACGACCTGCGCCAGGATCGGACCCTCGGCGGGCGACACCGTGGTGGGCTGACCCTCGAACATGGTGTAACCGTCGCCGCCGCCCAGCATGTAGTCGTTGGTGGCGACGGTGTAGGTGGCGTTCTCGTCGAGCGGCTGCCCGTTCACCTGCACGTCCGACACGCGCTGGCCGACCGGCTGGCCGGGATGCAGCACGAAGCTCAGCCCGGACACCTGCGGGAAGCGGCCGGCGAGGTCCTGGCGCTGCGACACGCCGTTCTCGAGCGCCGCCGCGATGACGCTGCCCTTGGCCCGAAGGGCCACCAGCTTGTTCCCGAACGGCAGGATGGCGTAGACGTCCTTCTTGGTCACCGGCCCCGCGGGATAGATCCGGTCGGTGCGGATGCCGCCGCCGTTCATGATGGCCACGTCGGCGTGGGTGGCGCTGCGCATGGCGTCGGCGATGTAATCGCCGAGGTTGGTCTCCTTGGCCCGGACATCGTTCTCCACCGCGTCGAGCGGGACGGTGCTGGTGCCGAGCACCTGAGCGAAGCTGGCGTCGAGCTGGCTCACGTAGCGGTTGACGAGCGCCTGCATGCCGGGATCCTTGGGCGTCTGCGACGTCACCGGGATGTCCTGGTAGGTGATGGCGGGCGTCTTCAGCGAGAAGTCGATGTTGAGGTCCCAGACGTCGCGCCAGTCGCTGGTGGCCTTGACGTAGGGGGCGTGGCCGCACTGGGTGTCGAGCATGGCGGCGTGGTCGTGACCGCCGACGATCAGGTCGATGCCGGACACCTTGCTCGAGAGCTCGCAGTCCTGCGCGTGCCCCTCGTGGGTGAGGGCGATGATGAACTGCGCGCCTTCGCCCTTGAGCTTGCCGACCTCGGCCTGCGCCGTCTGGATGGGGTCCTCGAAGGTGACCGCGGAGGCGTCCGACAGGATCGACGAGAAGTCGTAGGCGATCCCGAAGATGCCGATCTTCACGCCGTCCACCGTGACCAGCGCGTCGGGCTGCGAGCCCGCGATGGGCTTGCCGGTGGCGCTGTCGAGGATGTTGGCGCTCAGCCATACGAAGCGCGACTCCTGGATGCGCTGCTCGAGCACGTTCACCCCGAAGTCGAGCTCGTGGTTGCCGAAGGTGGCGTAGTCGACGCCCAGCCGGTTGAGCGCGGTCACCATCTGGGCGCCCTTGAAGACGTTCGACATCACCGACGGGGAGAGCAGGTCACCGGCGAAGAGCACCAGCGTGTTCGGGTGGAAGGCCTTGACGTCGTGGATGACCGAGGCCACCGCGGCCGCGCCGCCGCGGCTGCCGCCGTCGACACCCTGGAGCTCGTACACGTCGTTGAAGGTGATGAGGCCGACGCGCTGGGCCTGGGCTACCGTCCCCAGGACCGCCAGCGCCACCAGGAGCCACCTGAGTCTGCGCACGATCACGAAACCACCTCCTAAGGGGTATGCCAGCGCCGCGGCGAGCGGCCGCGGTCGTCGCGAACGGGCCGCTCGCATCGCGGGGCGGCCGTTCACCGACGCGCCCAGTAGACCATGCTCGTGGTGGCGGGCGGCGGGGGCGGGGCGGCGACGGTACGGGCGCCGGGCGCGCGGGTCGGCGGGCGCGCCCCGTGGTATGGTCCCGCGGCCCGAGCGCTCGCGCGGTGCCGGCGCGCCCGGGCCCAGACCCCTGCCGCGCCGCCGCTTGAAATCTTGCACGAATGCGGGGTATACTCACCAGGTTTGGCTCCCCCTGGCCCGCAACGATGGGTCCGGGGGCAGGTTTGTCGTGTGCTGAGCGCTAGCAGGCAACGGTGGCCCGTCAGGGCGACCAGGTGGACTCGCAAGCAAGCGTCTGTGGCCCTAGGAAGGGGCGCGCCCGCCGCCGGCGGGTACGAAAAGGGAGTGATCGCTCTGCCGACCGTCAATCAGCTCATCCGGAAGGGCCGCAACAAGCTGGCCAGGAAGAACAAGACCCCTGCCCTGAAGGGGTCTCCGCAGCGCCGCGGGGTGTGCACGGCGGTGAAGACGCAGACGCCCAAGAAGCCCAATTCGGCGTTGCGCAAGATCGCCCGCGTGCGCCTGTCCACCGGCTACGAGGTCACCGCTTACATCCCCGGCGAGAAGCACAACCTGCAGGAGCACTCGGTGGTGCTCATCCGCGGGGGCCGCGTCAAGGACCTGCCGGGCGTCCGCTACCACATCGTCCGCGGTGCGCTCGACGCTCAGGGCGTGGGCGTCGGCCGTTACGTGCAGCGCAACCAGGGCCGTAGCAAGTACGGCACCAAGAAGCCGAAGGGCTGAGGTAGAGGATGGGACGCAGGAGACGAGCCCAGATCCGCAAGCTGGACCCCGACCTGGTGTACTCGGACACCACGGTGACCGCGTTCGTGAACAAGCTCATGCGGGACGGCAAGAAGAACCTCGCCAGCCGCATCTTCTACGGGTCTTGCCGCCTCATCCAGGAACGCAGCGGCCAGGAGCCCCTGAAGGTGTTCCGGCAGGCGCTGGACAACGTCCGTCCGCGCATCGAGGTGAAGAGCCGCCGCGTCGGCGGCGCCACCTATCAGGTGCCCGTCGAGGTCAACCCGCGCCGCTCGCAGTCGCTGAGCCTGCGCTGGCTGGTGGCGGCCTCGGACTCCCGGCCGGAGCGGACGGCGGTCGAACGGGTGGCCGGGGAGCTCCTGGACGCCGCGGCGGGCCGCGGCGGCGCCGTGAAGAAGAAGGACGACGTCGAGCGCATGGCGGAGGCGAACCGCGCCTACGCTCACTACCGCTGGTAGGCGCCGATCCGCACCCGACAGGTGGAGTATGACTACCCAGACCAAGATTGACCTGCACAAGACCCGCAACATCGGCATCGCCGCCCACATCGACGCGGGCAAGACGACGCTGACGGAGCGGATCCTGTTCTACGCGGGCCGCATCCACAAGATGGGGGAGACCCACGAGGGCGCTTCCCAGATGGACTGGATGGAGCAGGAGCGCGAGCGCGGCATCACCATCACCTCGGCCGTGACGCAGTGCTTCTGGCTCGACACCCGCATCAACATCATCGATACGCCCGGGCACGTCGACTTCACCATGGAGGTCGAGCGCAGCATGCGCGTGCTCGACGGCGCCGTGGCGGTGTTCGACGCCAGTCAGGGCGTCGAGCCCCAGAGCGAGACGGTGTGGCGGCAGGCGGACAAGTACCGCGTGCCGCGGCTCGCCTTCGCCAACAAGATGGACAAGACCGGTGCGGACTTCCAGCTCGTGCTCGACAGCATGGAGGAACGGCTGGGCGCCAACGCCGTGCCGATCCAGTGGCCCATGGGCGCCGAGGACAAGTTCGCTGGCATCCTCGACCTGGTCGACATGAAGGCGGTCGTCTACGGGGACGACCTGGGCAAGGACATCCAGTTCATCGACATCCCCGAGGAGTGGCGCGAGACGGCCGAGGAGAAGCACAACCTCATGGTCGAGCGCCTGGCGGACATCGACGACGCCGTCGCCATGCTCTTCCTCGAGGGCGAGGAGATCCCGGTCGACACGCTCAAGGCCGCCATCCGCGAGGGCACCATCGCCCAGCGGATCTTCCCGGTGCTGTGCGGTTCCGCGCTCAAGAACAAGGGTGTGCAGCGGGTGCTGGACGCCGTCGCGTGGTACCTGCCGAGCCCGCTCGACGTCCCGCCGGTGCGCGGCGTGGTCCCCGACAGCGGCGAGGAGGAGGCCCGTCCCGCGGACGAGAGCGCTCCCACCGCGGCGCTGGCCTACAAGGTCATGACCGATCCCTACGTGGGCCGGCTGGTGTTCGTGCGCGTCTACTCGGGCGCGTTCGTGGCTGGCTCGTACGTGTACAACGTGTCGAAGGGCAGGCGCGAGCGCATCGGTCGGTTGCTCAAGATGCACGCCAACTCCCGCGAGGAGGTGGAGCGCATCGGCGCCGGCGATGTGGGTGCCGTGATCGGCCTGAAGGACACGGGCACCGGCGACACCCTGAGCGACCCCGATCACCCCATCGAGCTGGAGTCGATCGAGGTGCCGGAGCCGGTCATCACGGTCGCCATCGAGCCCGCCTCCAAGGCCGATCAGGACAAGCTCTCCAACGGGCTGGTGAAGCTCGCCGAGGAGGATCCGACCTTCCGGGTGGAGACCGACGCCGAGACCGGCCAGACCAAGATCTCCGGCATGGGCGAGCTGCACCTGGAGATCATCGTCGACCGCCTCAAGCGCGAGTTCAACGTCAACGCCCACGTGGGCGCGCCGCAGGTGGCATACCGCGAGACCATCACCAAGGCCGTCGAGGTCGAGGGCAAGTTCGTGCGTCAGACCGGCGGCCGCGGCCAGTACGGCCACGTCAAGCTGCAGGCGCAGCCCCTGGCGCGCGGCGAAGGCTTCGAGTTCGAGAACGGCATCGTCGGCGGGGTCATCCCCCGGGAGTACATCCCGGCGGTGCAGAAGGGCGTCGAGGAGGCGATGCAGAACGGGCCGCTCCTCGGCTTCCCCATCGTGGACGTGAAGGTCAAGCTCTACGACGGTTCCTACCACGAGGTCGACTCGTCGGAGATGGCCTTCAAGATCGCGGCGTCGATGGGCGTCCGCCAGATCATGAAGCAGGGCGGCGCGGCGGTGCTCGAGCCCATCATGCGGGTCGAGGTCGTCACGCCCGAGCAGTACATGGGCGACGTCATCGGCAACCTCAACTCGCGGCGCGGGCAGATCCAGGGCATGGAGCCCCGGGGCAACGCCCAGGTCGTCACCGCACACGTTCCGCTGGCCGAGATGTTCGGCTACGCCACCGATCTCCGTAGCCTGTCCCAGGGTCGAGCCACCTTCACCATGATGCTCGACCACTACGAACAGGTTCCGCGGAACATCCAGGAAGAGCTCGTCAAGGGCTGAACGGTCCTACCCGAACGGGGAGTTGAAGGAGACTGCAATGGCTAAGGGTGTGTTTGAGCGTACGAAGCCGCATGTGAATGTGGGGACGATTGGGCATGTGGATCATGGGAAGACGACGTTGACGGCTGCGATTACGTTTGCGGCGGCGGCGGCGGATCCTTCGGTGGAGATTCAGGAT
>DATFNF010000070.1:0-6212 GCA_035266525.1 Trueperaceae bacterium
TTCGACTTCGAGGTGTCCGTCGACGAGACGGGCACCCCCACGTCACCGGCAGAGCATGCCTTCCTGGCCCTCGAGTTGCGTCGCCTCGGCATCGCCTGGGTGAGCCTCGCGCCGCGCTTCCCCGGCCGCTTCGAGAAGGGCGTGGACTACATCGGCGACGTGACCGCGCTGGCAACGGAGCTGAAGCGCCACGCCGAGATCGCCCGGGCGTTGGGGCCCTACAAGCTGAGCCTCCACTCGGGCTCGGACAAGTTCTCCGTGTACGGCCCGTTCACCGCCGCCACCGGCGGCCTGGCGCACCTCAAGACGGCCGGCACCAGCTACCTGGAGGCGCTGCGGGTGATCGCCGGCACCTCTCCGGCGCTGTTCCGCGAGATCCTGGCGTTCGCGCGCGTGCGCTACCCCACGGACAAGGCCAGCTACCACATCTCGGCGCGCCTCGACCGCGTGCCGGAGGACCGCGACCTGGCCGACGGCGACCTGCCCGGCCTGGTCGGCGCCTTCGACGCCCGGCAGGTGCTGCACGTCACCTTCGGGTCGGTGCTGGAAGCGTTCGGCGAGCACGTGCACGCGGAGCTGGTGGCGCACGAGGAGGCGCACTACGCCGCCCTCGAGGCGCACTTCGTCAGGCACATCGCCCCGTTCGCGGAGGCGGCCCGGTGAGCGCCCGCCCGGTCCCCGGCAACCACGGCGCCAGGCGCCTGCAGGGGAAGGTGGCGGTCGTGACAGGCGGCAGCGGCGGGCTCGGCTCCGCCCTGGCCGAGACGCTCGCCGGCGCCGGCGCCCGCGTGGCCGTGCTGGGCCGGCACGTCGATACCGCCGAGGCCGTGGCGGCACGCATCCGCTCCGCCGGCGACGACGCCCGGGCCGTCGCCTGCGACGTCCTGGAGGTCGCCTCCCTACGCCAGGCGCGCGCGCGCATCCACGAGACCTTCGGCCCGGTGGACATCCTCGTCAACGGCGCCGGCGGCAACGACCCGAAGGCCACCGCGGGCGGCGGGCGAAGCTTCTTCGACCTCGACCCCGACGCCCTGAAGCGCGTCGTCGACCTCAACCTGCTGGGCACGCTCCAGGCCTGCCAGATCTTCGGCCGCGACATGACGGAGCGCGGCGACGGCGTGATCGTCAACATCTCCTCGATGGCGTCCGAGCGCCCGCTGACGCGGGTCGTGGGCTACGCGGCGGCCAAGGCCGCGGTCAACAACTTCACCCGCTGGCTCGCCGTGCACCTCGCCCAGGAGTACAGCCCCGCGATCCGGGTGAACGCCCTGGCGCCGGGCTTCTTCCTCACGCGGCAGAATCAGTACCTGATGGTGGATGCCGAGTCCGGCGACCTCACCGCCCGTGGCGCCACCGTGGTGGCGCACACGCCCATGGGACGTCTCGGCGACGCCCGGGACCTGGCGTCCACGCTGCTATGGCTGGTCGATCCCGGCAGCGCCTTCGTGACCGGCGCCGTCGTCCCGGTCGACGGCGGCTTCTCGGCGTTCGGAGGGGTGTGACGGCGGCGTGAGCCCGTCCGGCAGCGGCTACCTGGGCGACGGCAGCGTCGCGGCTCCGCTCCCCGAGGACCGGGTGCGCGGCATCCTCGAAGGCGGCCTGGGGCCGCTGGCGCTGGACGGGCGGCGCGTGCTGGTCATCATCCCCGACGGTACCCGCAGCGCCCCCATCGCGCTCTTCTATCGCCTGCTCCACGAGCTGCTGGGGGCGCGCGTCGCGGCGCTCGACTACCTCATCGCGCTGGGTACCCATCCGCCCATGAGCGAGGAGGCGATCGCCCGGCTGGTGGGCTTGGACGCCGAGGAGCGGGCGCGCCGGACGCCCGAGAGCCGGGTCTTCAACCACGCCTGGCAGGACGAGGCGACGCTGGTCACCGTAGGCACCATCGACGAGAGCGCCATGGACGCCCTCACCGGCGGCCTGGTGACGCGGCCCACGCCCGTCAGGCTCAACCGCATGATCCGCGCGTACGACCATCTGCTCATCCTCGGCCCGGTGTTCCCGCACGAGGTGGCCGGCTTCTCGGGTGGCGCCAAGTACCTGTTCCCCGGCATCGCCGGCCCCGACATCATCGACAACACCCACTGGCTGGGGGCGCTCGCCACCAGCCACGCCACCATCGGCGTCAAGGACACCGCGGTCCGGCGCGTGCTCCACCGCGCGGCCGAGTTCGTCGTCGCCGAGCGCCCGGTGACGCTGGCGGCCCTGGTGATGCAGGGCAAGACCCTGCACGGGCTCTACCTGGGGGACCACGTCGCAGCCTGGGAGGCCGCGGCCGACCTGTCGGCCGAGCTCAACATCGTGTGGAAGCCGCACGCCTTCCGCAGTGTGCTGTCGATGCCGTCGGCGATGTACGGCGAGCTGTGGACGGCGGCCAAGGCCATGTACAAGACCGAGCCGGTGATCGCGGACGGCGGCGAGGTGATCATCTACGCGCCGGAGCTGAAGGAGATCAGCACGGTGCACGGCCACCTCATCCGCCAGGTCGGCTACCACGTCCGCGACTACTTCACCGCCCAGTGGGACCGCTTCGAGGACCTGCCGTGGGCCATCCTGGCGCACTCCACCCACGTCAAGGGCGGCGGCAGCTTCGAGGGCGGCGTCGAGCGCCCTCGCATCCGCGTGACCCTCGCGACCGGCATCCCCGAGGCGGTCTGCCGGCAGGTGGACCTCGGCTACCGCGATCCGGCGAGCATCGACCCGGACGCGTGGCGCGACCGCGAGGACGAGGGGCGGCTCCTGGTGGAGCACGCCGGCGAGCACCTGTTCCGGCTGAGGGGGGAGTAGCGGTGGCGGCGGCCGAGCGGCGGGGGGCCGGTGGGCCTTCGCGGGCAGGCGGGCGGGGTGGCCGCCGCGGCGCCGCTGGGGAGCCTTCGCACGGCCCCGGCGGGAAGCCTCCGCACGGCGCCTCCGCGCCGAGCGGCAGAACGGCGCCGCAGGCGGTGGTGGTGATGGGCGTGTCCGGCTCCGGCAAGACCACCATCGGCAAGCGCCTGGCGCGGCGGCTCGGGTTCGAGTTCGCCGACGCCGACGCCTACCACCCGCAGGCGAACATCGACAAGATGGCGGCCGGGGTGCCGCTCACCGACGCCGACCGGCGACCCTGGCTGGCCGCGCTGCGCGCGCTGATCGAGGCACGGGCGGCCGGTGGCCGCTCGCTGGTGCTCGGCTGCTCGGCCCTCAAGCGCAGCTACCGCGAGGCGCTGGCGGGAGAACGCGCCGCGGACGGCGGGCGCGCCGGCGGCGGGCGAGAGCCGCGGGTGACCTTCGTCTACCTGCGCGCGGACTACGACACCATCCTGGAGCGCATGGAGCGCCGCCAGGGGCATTACATGAAGGCCGGCATGCTGGAGAGCCAGTTCCGCGACCTGGAGGAGCCGCAGGACGCTGTCACCGTCGACGTGACGGGCAGCGTGGCGGCGGCCGTCCGGCAGGCGCTCTCCGGCCTCGCCGGGCGCGGCGTGACGCCCCCCGCGCCCGGCCGCAGCGACGCCGAGCCACGCCGGCGAGATGGTGCGCCGCCTCGGGGCGGGGCGCCGCCTCAGCGCGGCGGACATGGCGGCGACGACCACGAGGAGGAACCCACATGAGCACCCCAACTGACGCGTCCGCGGCGGCTGCAGCGAGCCCTCGTTCCACGGCCGCGGCCGACCGCTGCTTCAGCCCCGACCCGGGCACCCGGAGATTGGCGCGCGAGCTCTTCGCGGCCGTCGCGGACCTGCCCATCGTGGGGCCGCACGGCCACGTCGACGCGCGCATGCTGGCCGAGGACACCCCGCTGCCCGACCCGGCCCAGCTCCTCATCATCCCCGACCACTACGTGTTCCGCATGCTCTACAGCCAGGGCGTGCCGCTGGAGGACGTGGGCGTGCCGAGCCGCGACGGCACCCCGGTAGAGGACGATCCGCGCAAGATCTGGCGGCGCTTCGCCGAGCGCTTCCACCTCTTCCGCGGCACGCCCACGGGGCTGTGGCTGACCATCGAGCTCGAGCAGCTCTTCGGGGTCGAGGAGAAGCTCTCTCGCGACAACGCCGACCGCGTCTACGACGCCATCCAGGCCAGGCTCGAGCAGCCCGGGTACCGCCCCCGCGCCCTCTTCGAGCGCTTCAACATCCACACCCTGGCCACCACCGACGCCGCTACCGACACCCTCGAGCACCACCTGGCCATGCGCGAGCAGGGCTTCGCCAAGGTGCGCCCCACCTTCCGCCCCGACGCCGTCCTGAACCTCGACGCCGAGGGCTGGAAGGAGAACCTGGCACGACTCGGCGAGATCTCCGGCATCGAGGTGAGCGACGTCCGCAGCTTCATCGCCGCGCTCGAGCAGCGCCGCGCCCACTTCAAGGCGCTGGGCGCGACCGCCGCCGACCACGCGTCCCTCACGGCAGACGTGGCACCGCTCTCCGAGACCGAGGCCGGAGCCGTCTTCACGCGGGCGCTGTCGGGCGACGCCGGCGCCGACGACGCCGCGCGCTTCACCGCCCACATGCTCTTCGAGATGGCGCGCATGAGCGCCGAGGACGGGCTGGTGATGCAGCTCCACGTCGGCAGCCTGCGCAACCACAACCGCGCGGTCTTCCGGCGCTTCGGGCTCGACAAGGGTGCGGACATCCCCGTCGCCACGCACTGGACGCGCCCCCTGCAGCCGCTGCTCGACGCCTACGGCAACGACCCGCGCTACCGGCTGGTGCTGTACACGCTGGACGAGGCGAGCTACAGCCGCGAGCTGGCCCCCATGGCGGGCCACTACCCGGCGCTCCGCCTAGGCGCGCCCTGGTGGTTCTTCGACAGCGTCAAGGGCATGGAGCGCTACCTGGACGCCGTGATGGAGACGGCGGGCGCCTACAACCTGGCCGGCTTCAACGACGACACCCGCGCCTTCGCCAGCATCCCGGCGCGCCACGAGGTGTGGCGCCGGGTGGTCGCCAACTGGCTGGCGACGCAGACGCTGCGCGGGCTGATGGACGTGGAGGACGCCCACGCCGTGGCGCGGGCGCTGGCCTTCGAGCAGGCGCTGGACACGTACCGGCTGGGGTGAGCGGGAGGCTTGACCTTCGGCACGGGGCTCACTCCGCCAGGAACTGCGGCATCACCCGCTTCATGAATCCGTCGAAGAGCGGCACCGTGAACGCCATCTCCCCGTGAGCAGGGCTGAAGATCATCCCTTTCGCGATCAGGTTGGCGCGGATGGTGCTCATGGCGGTCGTCTTCCGGCCCAACCCGTCTGCGACGTCGCCGGTGCGGTGCGGGCCCGGTCCAAGCTCCGCCATCGCCCTCAGGCAGAGCTTCTCCGTGGGGGTGAGCCTGTCGAATCGGACGCGGAAGAAGTTGTCGTCCAACCGCCGCACCACGTCCTCCGATGCGAGCAGGACGTCCTGACGCGTGATTCTACTGGCGGCAGCCGTATTCCAGGCTTGATACCCCCACTCCTGAACGAAGTAGGGATACCCCTGCGTGTTCTCGTGGATGCTCTCGAGCGCGTCGACGTCGAATGCGACCCCAAGGCGCCGCGTCGGTTGCGTGAGTGCCAGCGCCGCGTCCTTCCTCGACAACGGACCAACGTCGGGGAAAGCGAACAACCGTTCGGCGTAGGTGCGGGCGTCGCCGGCAAGTGCAGGCAGGACGGGAAGGCCCGCGCCGACCAGCACCAGAGGCAGCTGGAGCTGCTGAACGCGGTGCATGGCGACGATCAGCGCGCCAAGCTGGTTCCGGTTGACGTACTGGATCTCGTCCACCAGGAGGACGGCGAGCGAACGACGCTCTCGGGCCGCCTCGCCGATGGCCACGAACAGGTTGGTCAGGTCGCTGTCGAGGTCTCCACTATCGGCCGTGCCTCGTTCCGGCTCGATATCCAGGCCGATATCGATGTCGCCGACCCGCACCTTGATTCCTGAGACAAAGCTGCGAAGAACCGCGAGCCCACGCCTCACCCTGTCCCCGGCTCCGGCCAAGCGGTCGAGGTCGAACAGGAGCTTGCGAAGGCTCGGCGCCAGGAGCTGACCGATGTGGCGCTTCTCCTGTGCTTCGAGGGCAACCGTTCGGGCGCCGGTCTCGGCAGCCCGCCTGTCGATCTCGTTGAGCAAGACGGTCTTTCCGACGCCCCTCAACCCTGTGAGGAGCATGCTCTTCTCCGGGCGGCCCCGTTGCACGCGCGCGATGAGTACGGCTGCCTGTTGGAGGATCGCGTCGCGGCCAACGAGCTCGGGAGGAGG
>DATFNF010000071.1:0-18781 GCA_035266525.1 Trueperaceae bacterium
CTACGGACTGCACGGCATGCGCAGCACCCACGCCAGCCTCGAGTACCGGCGCGGCGTCGACGAACGCGTCATCTCCGACCGCCTCGGCCACAGCGACGTGGCCTTCACCCGCCGCACCTACCAACACCTCTACCCCGAACAGGAAACCAGCGGCGCGTTCCGCCTCAGCGAACTCGCAGGCTTCACGAAACCAGAACGCGAAAACCTCAACTAGACACCCTCAAGCAGTCGGCAAGATCGGGCGGCGGCCCCGCAAGGGCTCGCCGCCCCCTCCTTTGGAGCGGCCTCGTACCGTCCCACCCCGCACCGCCAAACATCGCGGATACACAGCGTGCAGAAGCCGGCAAACCCCTCCCACGCAGAACCAGGCTGCACAAGCTAATGACGTGAGGGGTCACCAAGAACGCCAATCTCGCCAGCGTCACCCCGCAACGCGCGTCAGGGACGCCGTTTTCATCGCCTCGCTCGAGAAACTGTCGGAAAACTGTCGGCAATCGGCCCAAACGTCGTCGCCGAGAAGGTGGCGAGCCACATGTTGGATCGCCACCTTCACCGTCCTGGACCGTGTTCCTCGTTGGTGGAGCCAGCCGGATTCGAACCGGCGACCTCTCGCTTGCAAAGCGAATGCTCTCCCAGCTGAGCTATGGCCCCCCGGGGGTGCGCGGGCGCTCGACGGGCCGCGAGGTCCACCGTGCCGCGCGCATCTGAGGATACGCGCGGGCACGAGGCCTGTCAAGCGACATCTGATCCGTTCAGGACGTCGTTTCTCGTGCCGTGTGCGCCTGCCGCATCAGCCGGCCTCCTCGGCCCGCACGTCGGGCCGGGCGAAGATCATGCGCCCCATGTTGGTCTGCAGGCTGCTGGTCACAACGGCCGCCACGGTCTGCCCGACCAGCTCGCCGGCGTCCTCCACCACCACCATGGTGCCGTCCTCGAGGTAGGCGAGCCCCTGGCCCTGCTCGCGGCCCGGCCGCACGATGTTCAGGGACAGCTTCTCACCGGGCAGGAACGTCGCCTTGACGGCGTTGGCGAGCTGGTGCAGGTTGAGCACGCGCACGCCCTGCAACCCGGCCACGCGGCTGAGGTTGTAGTCGGTGGTGATCAGGTCGGCACCGCGCACCTGGCAGACGCGCACCAGCTTCTCGTCGACGGGCATGCTGCTTTCCGGGTCGTCGTGGATGACCTGGGTGGGAACGAGCTGCTCCCTGGCGATGCGGTCGAGGACCTCGAGGCCGCGGCGGCCCCGCTGACGCCTCAGCGGGTCGTCCGAGTCGGCGATGTGCTGCAGCTCGCTCAGGACGAAGTTGGGGACGAGCAGCGAGCCGTCGAGGAAGTTGGCATCGGCGACGTCGGCGATGCGCCCGTCGATGATGGCGGAGGTGTCGACGACCTTGTCGTGCGAGCCGCTCGTCCGTGGCGGCGGGTGGGCGGTGGCGCGGCTGAAGGGGAAGAGGTGGCGGTTGGCCACGAAGAACGAGGAGGCCGCCGTCACCAGCAGCACCGCGATCAGCAGCGACCAGTACCAGGTGAAGCCGGGCACGTTGGCCAGCAGGTTGTTGAGCAGCACGGTGATGAGGAGCGCGATGGTGGCGCCGGAGCCGGCCGCCAGCACCGCCTCGGGCGGCGTCTTCGAGGCGCGCTGCACCAGACCGTCCCACAGGCGCGCGGTGCGCTGCGCCACCGTGCCGCCCAGCAGATAAGCGCACAGCACGCCCAGCAAGGTCAGGTAGAGGAGATTGTTGGGGCCGGTCAGCAGGCCGCGATCGAGCAGCACCACGGCGAGGGCGTAACCCACGAGGCCGCCGACGAGGCTGAGCACCGCCCGCGCCAGGAACGCCGCGGTGCCTGCCGAGCCGTTCACGCCGGCACCTCCTGCGCTTGCTCGTCCCATACCCGCGCGATGGCCGCCCTGAGGTCGCGCACGCCGTGCTCCAGCTCGCGCGAGGCTGGCCCCACCAGGCGGGGGTGGTCGGCACGTCTGGCTTCCTCCAGCCGCCGGGCGAGATGTCCGACCGACCGGACCTCGCCCGCGAGTCCGACCTCGCCCACCACCGCCGTGCGCTCCGGCATGGGCCGGTTCGTCACGGCCGAGTACACGGCCAGCGCCACGGCCAGGTCGGAGCCGGGGTCGGTGAGCCGCAGACCGCCGGCGACGTTGACGAAGATGTCGAGGTCGGTCAGGGGGAGCTGCAGGCGGCGCTCCAGCACCGCCAGGACCACGTCCACGCGGCGCTGTTCGAGGCCCTGCACCACCCGGCGGGGCGACGCGTAGGGGCTCTTCGAGGCGAGCGCCTGCACCTCCAGGAGCAGCGGCCGTTGCCCTTCGATGGCCGCCAGCACCACGGACCCCGGCACGCCGTGGGGGCGCTCGGCGAGGAACGCCTCCGACGGGTTGGGGACGGCGCGCATGCCGCTGGACGCCATGTCGAAGACGCCGACCTCGCCGGCCGGGCCGAAGCGGTTCTTGATGGCACGCAGGACCCGCAGCCCGGCGGCGGACTCGAGCGCGAAGGTGGCGTCCACCACGTGCTCGATGACCTTGGGCCCGGCGATGGAGCCCTGCTTGGTGACGTGGCCGATGAGCACCAGGGTGCTGCCGCTGTCCTTGGCCGCGCTCACCAGCATGGCGGTGCCGTCGCGGACCTGGCTCAGCGTGCCGGGGGTGCCCTCGGGGTCCGCCAGGAGGGTCTGGATGGAGTCCACGACCACCAGGTCGGGTGCGCTCGCCCGCAGGTGCTCGGCGATGACGTTCGTGTCGGTCTCGCGCGTGAGCGCCACGCCGCGTGACAGGCCGAGCCTCTCGGCCCGCAGGCGTACCTGCGCCAGCGACTCCTCGCCGGCGACGTAGAGCGCCGTGCGACCCGCCGAGGCGGCGAGGTGGGCCAGCTGCAGCAGCAGGGTGGACTTGCCGATCCCGGGCTCGCCGGCCAGCAGCAACGCCGAGCCCGCCACCCAGCCGCCGCCGAGCACGCGGTCGACCTCGTCGTCGCCGGACGGCGAGCGCACCAGGCCGGCGTCGTGGACATCCTCGATGGCGACGGCTTCCAAGGGCCGCGCGGGCGCGCGTGGACCGCTCGCCGGGGCGGCGCCCCCCACGACCTCCTCTTCGAGGCTGTTCCAGGCGCCGCAACGCGGGCAGCGGCCCATCGGCGTGGCCGAGTGACCGCCGCACTCACGGCACACGTAACGCGCGGTCACACGGGGCATGGCCCTATGCGCCCCCCACGTGCGCGAGTCTCACCATGCTCAACACCATAACCTTCCGCTGGCACGCGGACGCCGGCCGTGCCGGCAGGGCGGGAGGGCGACACGGCAGAGGAAGCCGACCCTCCGAGGGAGGGCCGGAACGGGTTGCGATGGATGAACGTCGGGACTCGGCCCCGAGGGCTCAGACCATCGGCACGGGCCGTGCAAAGACCACCCGGCCTTCCTCGACGGTGACCAGCAGTGGCTCGCCGGAGCCGTGCTGCAGGATCTCCAGCGACAGGGGATCCTCGATGTGCTCGCGGATGATGCCCCGCATCGGGCGCACGCTCTCGCCCTGGGGCAGCTTGTCGACCAGGAACTCCGCCACCTCCTTGGCGAAGGTGATGTGGATGTCCCTGCCGGAGAGCTCGCCGCGGATGTCCTCGAGCATCTGCTCGGTGATGATCACGATGCCCTCGCGGTCGACGGTGTCGAACACGATGACCTCGTCGAGGCGGTCGAGGAACTCGGGGCTGAAGATGCCCTTCAGCGGCGTGCTCGAGTCCTGCTGGGCGCTCTCCTGGAAGCCGATCGAGGCCCCCCGGTTGAAGCCCGTGTTGCTGGTCATGATGAGGATGACGCGCCGGAAGTCGACCGTGCGGCCGAGGCCGTCGGTGAGGCGGCCGTCGTCGAGCACCTGGAGGAAGGTGTTGTAGATGTCCGTGTGTGCCTTCTCGATCTCGTCGAGGAGCACCACGCTGAACGGCTGACGGCGCACCGCCTCGGTGAGCCGGCCGCCCTGCTCGTGCCCCACGTACCCCGGAGGCGCCCCGATGAGCTTGGAGATGCTGTGCGCCTCCTGGAACTCGGACATGTCGAGCCGCACCAGCGACCGCTCGCTGCCGAAGAGCTCGAGCGCGAGCTGCTTGGCGAGGAAGGTCTTGCCCACGCCCGAGGGGCCGACGAACATGAAAGACGCCGCCACCCGGGTGCGGCCGCCCAGGCCCACGCGGGCGCGTCTCAGAGCGGACGCGAGCGCGCGGATGGCCTTGGCCTGGCCGACCACGCTCTTCTCGAGGTTCTCCTCGATGTGGGCGAGCTTCTCGGAGTCGGTGTCGTCGACGTAGATGCCGCCCCAGGAGTTGACCACGGCCTCCAGGTCCTCGCGGGTGACGACGGGCGTGCCGTCCTCCTCCTCGACCACCGGGAAGCCGAGCGACTTGTTGAGCCGCGTGCGCGCCGCCGCCTCGTCGATGAGGTCGATGGCCTTGTCGGGGAAGTTGCGCCCGGGAAGGCTGCGCTCGCCGTAACGCACGGACATCTTGAGCATCTCGTGCGGGATGATGACGCCGTGATGCGACTCGTACTTCTCGCGGAGGCCCTCGAGGATCTCGAGGGACTCCTCGGGGGAGGGCTCGAGCACGATCACGGGCTGGAAACGCCTCTCCAGCGCAGCGTCCTTCTCGATGTAGCGGTGGTACTCGCCGGTGGTGGTGGCGCCGATGACCTGCACCTCGCCCCGCGACAGCGGCGGCTTGAGGATGTTGGCGGCGTCCAGCGTGCCCTCCGCCCCGCCGGCGCCGACGAGGGTATGCAGCTCGTCGATGAAGGCGACCACCTTGGCGTTGCGCAGCTCCTCGATGACCTGCCGCAGGCGCTCCTCGAACTCGCCGCGATACTTGGTGCCCGCCACGATGTTGCTGAGGTCGATGGAGAGCACGCGCACGTTGGTGAGGTTGGGGGGCACGCGGCCCTCGATGATGGCCTGCGCCAGGCCCTCCACGATGGCCGTCTTGCCCACCCCCGGCTCGCCGATGAGCACCGGGTTGTTCTTGGTGCGGCGCGTGAGGATCTGGATGACGCGGCGGATCTCCTCGATGCGGCCGATGACCGGGTCCAGCTTGTCCTCGCGGGCCTCCTTGGTGAGGTCGCGGGCGTACTCGTCCAGGAACGGCGTGTTGACCGTGTCGCTCTGGTTCTTGGGGTCGGCGGCGGCGAGGATGCGCCAGCGCACCGTGTCGACGTCGCGCGTGAGGTTCTGCAGGATGCGGTAGGCGACGCCGTCGCCCTCGCGGATGATGCCCAGCAGGATGTGCTCGGTGGCGATGACGTTGCTGCCCAGGCTGCGTGCTTCGCTCCCGGCCAGCTCCATCACCCGCCGGGCGCGCGGCGTGATCGCCGCGGTCTCGTTGCGCGGCAGGCCGTCCCCGCGGCCCACCATCTCCTCGACCTGGCGGCGGAAGCCCTCCAGCGTCGCGCCGAACTCCGCCAGCACCTTGCTGGCGGTCCCCCCTTCACGCATGAGCCCCAGAAGCAAGTGCTCGGGACCGATCATGGCGTGCCCGAGCTTGGAGCCCTCTTCGCGGGCGAAGTGGAAAACCAGCCTCGCTCGATCGTCGTACCTGTTCAAGGTGCCCTCCGGGTGGGGGAAGGAGGCGTCGGTCGATTCGGCACCGTGTGGCTCGCCATTCCTAGCCGAATCATGATGGTATAGTACCCGCCTGATGTAGGTCCAGAAAGGGCGTTCGTTACGTTTGCCCTTCACCGGACTTTGAGCCTTGCCATGCCGCGCACGCCTTGAGGAGCTGCTGTGCTGTTCCAAGATATCATGCTCGCCCTCGATCGCTTCTGGGCCGACCAGGGATGCATCATCGCCCTCCCACACGACACCGAGGTCGGCGCGGGCACGTTCTACCCCACCACCTTCCTGCGCGCGCTCGGCTCGGCGCCCTGGAGGGTGGCGGGGGTCGCCCCCAGCCGCCGGCCGACCGACGGGCGCTACGGCGACAACCCCTACCGCTTCCAGTACTTCTTCCAGTACCAGGTGCTCCTCAAGCCGTCGCCGCTCGACGTCCAGGAGGTGTACCTGTCGTCGCTCTATCGCCTGGGCATCGATCCCGCGGAGCACGACATCCGGTTCGTGGAGGACAACTGGGAGTCGCCCACGCTGGGCGCCTGGGGCCTGGGCTGGGAGGTGTGGATGGACGGCATGGAGATCACCCAGTTCACCTACTTCCAGCAGGTCGGCGGCTTCGACTGTCGGCCGGTGTCGGTGGAGCTCACGTACGGGCTGGAGCGCATCGCCATGTACCTTCAGGGCGTGCACCACGCCTTCGACATCGAGTACGCGCCCGGCGTGAGCATGGGCATGCTGCGCAGCGACTTCGAGGTGCAGCACTGCCGCTATAACTTCGAGGAGTCAGACGCCGAGCTGCAGCGGCAGCTGTTCGAGCGCTACGAGGCGGAGGCGGGCCGCTTGCTCGAGCTGGGCCTGGTGCACCCCGGCTACGACTTCGTCATGCGCGCGTCCCACGCCTTCAACCTGCTGGACGCCCGCGGCGTGCTGTCGCAGACCGAGCGCCAGGACTACGTGCAGCGGGTGCGGCGCCTGAGCGAGGCGACCGCCCGCGAGCACCTGGTGCAGCTCGGCGAGCTGGCCCCCGCCGGAGAGGGCGCCTGATGCCGGACCTGCTGTTCGAGATCGGCACGGAGGAGCTTCCCAGCTGGTACGTCGACGAGGGCCGCGCAGCGCTGGTGCAGTTCGTGCTCGAGCGGCTCACCGAGACGGGCCTGGCTCCGGAGTCGGTGCGCGGCTACAGCACGCCCAGGCGGCTGGCCGTGCTGGCGGCCGGCGTCCCGGAGCAGAGCGAGGCGCGGGAGGAGCTGCGTCGCGGTCCGGCGGCCGAGGTCGCCTTCGACGACTCCGGCCGGCCCACCAAGGCGGCCAGGGGCTTCGCCGCCGCCAACGGGGTGGAGCCGGCCGCCCTGGAGATCCGCGACACCGACCGCGGCCGCTACGTGTTCGCGCGCCTCACGCGCGGGGGCCAGGCCGCCGCGTCGGTGATCCCGCCGCTGCTGGCGCGCGCCGTGGAGGAGCTGCCGGCGCCCAGGAAGATGCGCTGGTCGGACGTGGAGACGCCTTTCATGCGTCCGGTGCACTGGCTGCTGGCACTGCTGGGGGACGCGGTCCTGGAGGTGGAGGCCGCGGGCGTGCGCTCGGCCGACACCAGCCGCGGCCACCGCTTCCTGGCGCCGGGCGAGGTCCGCGTGGCGTCCGCCGCCGACTACGTCGAGACCCTGCGCGGGGCTTCCGTGCTGGTCGACACCGAGGAGCGCGACCGGGCCACCTGGGGGGCCGCCAACGAGGCGGCGGCCCCCCACGGGCTGGTGGCCAGCGGAGACGCGGCGCTGCGCGCCGAGGTCCGAAACCTGGTCGAGTTGCCGATCGCCGTGCTGGGGAGCTTCGACGAGGCCTACCTGGAGCTGCCGGACGAGGTGCTCAGCACGGTGATGATCCACCACCAGCGGTTCTTCCCCACGCACCGCGAGGACGGCGCGCTGGCCCGCCACTTCGTGGGCATCTCCAACAACCGGGTCAGCGACGTGGGCATCGTGCGCGAGGGTTACGAGCAGGTGCTGGCCGGGCGCCTGTACGACGCCCGCTTCTTCTGGGACGCCGATCGCCGCAAGAGCCTGTCGCAGCACGCCTGGGGCCTCTCGGGCATCGCCTTCCAGAAGGACCTCGGCAGCATGGCGGACAAGATCGCGCGGGTGAGCGAGGTGGCCGCCTCCCTGGCCGAGGCGCTGCAGCTCCCCAAGGACGAGCGCGGCGCGTTGGACCAGGCGCTCCCCATCTTCCGGGCCGACCTCTCCACCGACATGGTGTACGAGTTCCCCGAGCTCGAGGGGGTGATGGCACGCGCCTACGCGCGCGCCGAGGGGATGCCGGAGCAGGTGGCGACGGCCTTGGAGGACGGGGTGTTGCCCAAGGGACCCGGGGACCGGCTGCCAGCCACGCGCATCGGGGCGGTGCTGGCGGTGGCCGACCGGCTCGACAAGGTGGTGGGCTTCTTCGCGCTGGGCAAGCGCCCCTCGGGATCCGCCGACCCCTTCGCGCTGAGACGCGACGGGCTGGCCCTGGCCCGGGTCCTCAACGCCGAGGCGTGGCGCTTGCCGCTCGAGACGCTGGTGCTGGAGGCCGCGGCGCCCCACCGCTCCGCCGGCCTTGAGATCCCCAAGGACGTGGAGGACGAGGTCGAGCGCTTCCTGTGGGACCGTGTCGCCTCGCTCCTGGCCGAGCAGGGCATGGCCGTGCAGGTCGTGCGGGCGGCGGTGCAGGGCAGCCGCAACGTGATCGACGCCGCGCGTCGCGCCTACCTGTTGCGCGCGCTGATGGCGCACGCGGAGTTCCCGGCGCTGATGGCGTTGCACAAGCGCGCCGCCAACCTGGCCCGCCAGGAGGACCGTCGCCGCAACGTCAAGCCCGGCCTGTTCCGCAACGAGTTCGAAGCGCCGCTCTTCGAGGCCCTGCCCGCCGCCCGCCGCGGTGTCGAGGGGCTGCTGGCGGCGGTCCGCGGGGCGCTGCCCGGCTGGGACCTGGCCTACCCGCCCGACCGGCCGCTCGAGGACCTGGGCGGCGGCGTCGCCGCCGTGCTGGCTCTGAAGGCGCCCCTGGACGCGTTCCTGGACAACGTCCTGGTGATGGTGGACGAGGCCGAGGTGCGCGGCAACCGGCTGGCGCTCCTGCGCGAGGTGACCGAGGTGCTCAGGGAGCTGGGCGCGCTCGATCAGCTCGAGGGGGTGTGAGCCCGGCGGCGGGTCCGGCCGTCGGCTGGAGTGACCGCGTGGACCTCGAGTTCAGCGCGCCGCTGTTCCGGTGGGTCGGGCCGGCGCCCTGGTACTTCGTGGCCGTTCCGGCCGAGCGCTGCGACGGGCTCAGGGCGGCGTCCGCCTTCGTGACCTACGGCTGGGGGATGATCCCGGTGCGGGCGCGCATCGGCACGACCCACTGGAAGACCTCGCTGTGGCCCAAGGACGGCGTCTACCTGCTGCCGGTCAAGGCCAGCGTGCGCGAGGCGGAGGGCATCGAGGAGGGCGACAGCGTGAGCGTGGGGCTCGACGTGGGTCGCTGACGCCACGACGTCGGGCGGCCCCTTGGCGAGGCCGCCCGCTGGCTTACCGCGTCGTGCGCGTGCCTTGTGGTGCGTGGTGCCGAAGGGGGGACTTGAACCCCCACGACCTTGCGGTCACATGACCCTGAATCATGCGCGTCTACCGATTCCGCCACTTCGGCCCGGCCGCTCGGGCACTGCCTTCCCGTGCCGCGCGAGTACGCAATATACCACGCTGCGAGCGGCGTGCAAGCCGCGCCGCGGGGCCGCCGCCGGCTCACAGCAGGAAGCCGCCGTCCTCCTGGAAGGGCTCCCCGTCGAGCTGGATGCTGCCACCGCGCCGCAGGTCGCACACCAGGTCCCAGTGGATGGCGCTCTCGTTCACGCCGCCGGTCTCCGGGTAGGAGCGCCCCAGCGCCAGATGCACGGTGCCGCCGATCTTCTCGTCGAAGAGCACCGAGCGGCTGGGCCGCTGGATGCGCTGGTTGGTGCCGATCCCCAGCTCGCCGAGGCGCCGGGCGCCGGCGTCGGTCGCGAGTTGCGCGTCCAGCACCTCCTGCCCGCGCTCCGCCCGGGCCTCGACCACCTCGCCGCCCTCGAAGGTGAGGCGCACGTTCTGCACCTCCTCGCCGCGGACGGTGCAGGGCACGTCGAAGGTGATCGCCCCCTCGGCGCTGGCCTCGTGCGGGCCGGTGAACACCTCGCCCGAGGGCATGTTGCGCTTGCCGTCGGAGTTGACCCAGGTGCGCCCGCCGACGTCCAGGCGCAGGTCGGTGCCCTCGGCCAGGATGCGCACCTGGCGGGCCCCCGAGAGCCGTTCGATGATGCGCGCCTGGTGGTCCCGCAGCTCGCGCCAGCGTGCCGCCGGCTCGGGGTCGAACAGGAACATCGCGTCGAACACGAAACGCTCGTAGTCGTCCGTGCTCATCCCCGCGTCCTGCGCGGCGGCCGGGGTGGGGAAGAGGGTGCTCACCCAGCGGGTATGGTTGACGCGCTCCTCCTGCGTGGCGCGGTCGCGGTGCTGGAGCCGCGCGAGCCGTGCCGGGTCGACGCCGTTCATGCCGCGACTGTTGGCGGACGCCGCCACGCGCACGTACGCGTCCATGCGGCGCATCTCCTCCAGCTGCAGGCTGGCGGGAGACGCCAGGACGGCGTCGCCGGCCAGCGACACGAAGTCCGCGGTGTACTCCGGGTAGGCGAGGCGGAGGTGCGGTTCGGCGCCGGCCTGGAGCACCGCCCGCACCAGCGCCCGGGCCATGTCGGTGGCCGGGGTGTCGAGCGACAGCAAGACGTGCTCGCCGGCCGCGGCCTCGATGCAGTAGCCGACCAGCAGGTCGGCGTAACGGTCCAGTAGGGGATCCACCACGGGCACGAGGCTAGCACGGAGGGGGGTTGCAACGGGGTTGCGTCGGGGTTGCGTCGGGGTCGCGCGGTGGGGCTCGCCGTCAGCGGGCCACGTTGAACGCGGCGGAGCCGAGCGCCACCAGCGTCCCGCCGTCGTCGCGTACATCGACGCGCACCACGATGACGCGCCGGCCCGTGCGCATCACCTCGGCGCTGGCCACCAGCTCGCGGCCGCGGGCGGCGCGCAGGTAGTCCACGCGCATGTCGATGGTGGCGAGGCGGTCCGCCATGCCCAGGTCGGGCAGCGACAGGGCGGCGGCGGAGCCCGCGGTCGCGTCGATCAACGCCGACAGGACGCCGCCGTGCGGCATCTCCCTGAGGGCGTTGCCGATGAACTCCGGGCGCAAGGGCAGGCGCGTGACGACCCGCCCGGTGTCCCGGTCGGCGCTCTCCAGCCGCAGGCCGAGGAAGCGGTTGAAGGGGATCAGCTCCTCGACCATGCTGCGGAAGGCGTCGCCTGTCTGCGCGTCCATGCGCACGAGTGTACCGGCTGCCGGGTGTCGCCTGCGTGGTCGGTACCCAGGACCGCGGGCCGCCCGCATGACCGTAGAATGGCGCCGGATGCCTGGACATCGCTTCGAGTACGAGCTGTGGGACGTGTTCACTGCGCGCCCCTTGCGCGGGAACCCGCTGGCGATCCTTCCTGACGCCGCGGGCATGGACGACGCTTCGATGCAGGCGCTGGCTCGCGAGTTCAACCTCTCCGAGACGGCGTTCGTGCTGCCGAGCGAGCGCGCCGACGCGCGCGCGCGGTATTTCACGCCGGCGACCGAGCTTCCCATGGCCGGCCACCCCACCATCGGGACCGCGTTCGCGCTCGATGCGCGCGGCCGCCTGCCCGGCGCGGCGGGGCGGCTGGAGCTGGGCGTCGGGGTCGTCGGCCTCCGGCTCGAGCGCCGCCAGGAGCGCCTGACCCGGGTGTGGATGGACCAGGGGCGGCCGCGGCGTCTGGCCGTCGTCGAGCAGCGCGGCGCAGCCGCCGGCGCTCTCGGCCTGGACGAGGAGGATCTCGTCCCCGGCCGGCCCCTCGAGGTGGTGAGCGCAGGCGTGCCGTTCCTGCTGGTGCCGCTACGGGACCTGGCGGCGCTCGCCCGGCTGCACCTCGACCTGGCGGCGCTGACGCCGTTCCTCCCGGAGCGTCACCGGGCCGTCTTCGCGTTCGCCATGGCGGACGGGCCCGCGCTGGTGCGTTGCCGCATGTTCGGCGAGGCGCTCGGCGTGGTCGAGGACCCGGCCACCGGCAGCGCGCACGGCCCGCTCGGCGCGTACCTGGCGTGGCACGGACTGATCGATGCCGCCGGGGACGGCGCCACCTTCGTCAGCCGGCAGGGCGTGGAGATGGGACGGGCGAGCGAGATCCACGTCCGGGTCCGGCTCGAGGGCGGCGAGCCGGCGGTCGAGGTGGGCGGGACCGCCGTGCGCGTGGCGGCGGGATGGCTGGAGCTGTGAGCATCGACGCCGCCGATCCCTCCGGGAAGCCCGCGCTTCCCGGCGAGCGGCTGCAGAAGCTGCTGTCGCGCGCCGGGATCGCCAGCCGGCGCAAGGCCGAAGGGTTCATCGAGGCGGGCCGCGTGACCGTCAACGGTCGCGTCGCCAAGCTGGGCGACCGCGCCGAGCCCGGGGACGACGTGCGCCTGGACGGACGCCCGGTCCCGCAGCAACGCGAGCACGTCAGCTACCTGTTGAACAAGCCCCCCGGCGTGGTGTGCTCGGTGAGCGACGAGCACGGCCGCCGGACCGTGCTCGACCTCCTCCCCGACGTGCCCGGCCTGCATCCCGTGGGCCGGCTCGACATGGACTCCGAGGGCCTGCTGGTGGTCAGCACCGACGGCGACCTCACGCTCCGCCTGAGCCATCCGCGGTACGGGCACGAGAAGGAGTACCGCCTGTGGTGCGAGCAGGGGACCGTGGACAAGGGCGCGCTGATGCGTCTGAGGAGCGGCGTGGAGCTGGAGGACGGGCCCGCCCGCGCGCTGAAGGCGCGGTCCGTGGACGGCGGCTGCGTGCTGGTCCTCGGCGAAGGCCGCAACCGGCAAGCGCGGCGGATGCTCGAGGCGGTCGGCTACCGGGTGCGGCGCCTGCGGCGCACCCGCCTAGGCTCCCTGCGCCTCGGCGACCTGCCCCTGGGACACTACCGCAAGCTCGACGAGGACGAGGTGGCGGCCCTCCGCTCCGGCTGACGTTCGGGCGGCGGGCTCGGGTATACTCTCGCATGCCGTGCCGGGGCGGCTGCCCGCCCCGTGCCGTCGCCCCCCCAAGGCGCCATCTTCGAGCAAGAAGGACGCGCTATGTCCGAGACGAGTACCAGTATCTTCCGGGTCGGCGACGGCCCCGTCCAGATCAGCCGAGAACAGGTGGGCGCACGGGTCGCCGAGCTGGGCGAGCAGATCCGCGCGGACTACCGCGGCCGTGAGCTCCACCTCATCTGCGTGCTGAACGGTGCGTTCGTGTTCATGGCGGACCTGATGCGCGCCATCGACCTGCCCCTGACGATCGACTTCCTGTCGGTGTCGAGCTACGGCTCGCGCACCGAGTCCTCCGGGGAGGTCAAGCTGGTCAAGGACCTCGATCAGAGCCTCAAGGGGCGCGACGTGCTGCTGGTGGAGGACATCGTCGACACCGGGCTCACCATGCAGTACCTTTTCCGATATCTCAAGGGGCGCGGTCCCGGCTCGGTCAAGGTCGCCACGCTGCTGTCCAAGCCCACCCGCCGGCTGGTGGAGGTGCAGCTGGACTACGTCGGCTTCGAGATCGAGGATGCCTTCGTCTACGGCTACGGCCTCGACGTCGCGCACCGCTACCGCAACATGCCCTTCGTCACCAGCCAGAGCGAGGCATGAGGCGCTATCGCAGGCTGGCCGTCATCGTTCTGGTCGTGCTGAGCGCCGCGCTCGCGGGGCTGGCGGCGTCCGAGGCGCGACGCGACACCACGCCGCCGAAGCTCTACATCGAGGCGCCGTCGCGGGTGGAGGCCGGCACCGACGCCCACCTGCTGATCACCGCCGACGAGCCGGTGACCTACCGCGTGCGCTATGGCGACGTCGACGAGAGCAAGGTCACGCAGGACTGGAAGCTCGCCCTCACCGCGGAGACGGGTCAGGTTGCCGTCGATATCGAGGCGACCGACGGTGCCGGCAACAGCACCGACGAGCAGACGGTCATCGACGGGGTGGCGGCGCCCAGCCCCAACGTCGCCTCCGTGGGCCAGCTCCAGGCGGGCGACCCGCTGGGCGTGGCGGTGTCCTGGGGCGAGGGCAGCGCCCAGGTCACCGGCGTGACGGTCTCCTTCGACGGGACCCCCGCCCGTGTGATCCGGCAGGCGGGCGGCCCCGACGCGGCCGAGGCGATCGCGCCCGTCCCGCTGGGCACGGGGGCCGGCGCCTACCCGTTGAAGGTGACGCTCGCCGACGAGTTCGGCTTCCAGCACACCGTGACGCGCAGCATCGTGGTGACCGAGCCGAAGCATCCCGTGGAGCTCATCCTCCTCCAACCCTCCGTGCTGGCCCAGGACACCGCGCAGAACGCGACCATCGAGCAGACGGCGTTCCATGACGCCTTCGCGACCACGGGACCGACGCCGGACTGGCAGCAGCCTTTCGAGATGCCCATCAAGGGCGTCGTGTCCGCCGGCTTCGGGTCCGCCCGGCGCTTCGTGCCGGGCGGACCGGTCTCGTACCACACCGGCGTCGACCTCGCCGTCGACGCCGGCACCCCCATCCACGCCGTCAACGACGGCGTCGTGGCGCTCGCCGAGAAGCTCCCCATCTCGGGCAACGTCGTCGCCATCGATCACGGCGCCGGCGTGTTCAGCTTGTACTTCCACCAATCGAAGATCCTGGTGCAGGTGGGCGAGACGGTGACCCGGGGCCAGGTGATCGGCCTGGTCGGTACCACCGGTCTGTCGTCCGGTCCGCACCTGCACTGGGAGATGCGCGTCGACGGCGTGCCCACCAACCCGCTGGCGTGGGTCGGGCACCGCTACCCCTGAGCCGAGCCGACCACGGCCGGGCGCCAGTCACGGCGGCCCAGACGGCGCCGGGGGCGCGGGGGCGGCCGGTATACTGGCCGGATGAAGCGCCCCGACCCCGCGGCGGCCGCGCCCTCGGCCACCGTCTCCCCCTCGAGCGACTCCACCACCCACAGGCCCCGCGTGTTCTCCGGCGTGCAGCCCACCGGCGATCTCCATCTGGGCACCTACGTCGGCGCGCTGCGGCAGTGGGCCGAGCGCCAGGCCGATCGCGACAACGTCTTCTGCGTGGTCGACCTGCACGCCCTCACCATCCCCGAGGCGGTGGATCGCAAACGGCTGCACGACCACGTGCGGCGCGTCGCCGCCCTGTACATGGCTGCCGGCATCGATCCGGAGAGCAACGTCATCTTCGTGCAGAGCCAGGTGCACGAGCACGCCGAGCTCACCTGGCTGCTCAACTGCGTGACCCCGCTGGGCTGGCTGTACCGCATGACGCAGTTCAAGACCAAGTCGGAAGGGCGGGAGAGCGTGGGCACCGGCCTGCTGGACTACCCGGTCCTGCAGGCGGCCGACATCCTGCTCTACGACACGGACATCGTGCCGGTGGGCGACGACCAGCGGCAGCACATCGAGCTGACGCGCGACATCGCGGTGCGCTTCAACAACCTCTTCGGCGACGTGTTCGTGCTGCCGCGGGCGGTGGTGCCGGCGTTCGGTGCGCGCATCATGGGGCTCGACGATCCCGAGGTCAAGATGTCCAAGAGCATCGCCAGCGAGCGCTCCGGCCACGCCATCAACCTCCTGGACGACGACAAGACGGTGCGCAAGGCGATCATGTCCGCCGTGACCGATTCGGGGCGCGAGCTGCGCTTCGAGCACGCGTCGCCCGGGGTGAAGAACCTGCTGACCATCCTGCAGACGCTCCAGGGCCGCCCCATGGAGACGATCGAGGCCGAGCTCGAGGGCAAAGGCTACGGCGACCTCAAGAAGGCGGTCGTCGCGGCCGTGCTCGACACGCTCCATCCCATCCGTGAACGCTTCGACGCGATCATGGCGGACCCCGACGGCGTGGACGCCATGTTGCGGCGCGGCGCGGAGCGCGCGAGCGAGACGGCGGCCCGCACCCTGGCGCGCGTCAAGGAGGCGATGGGGGTTGGTTGAGGGGGCCGTGGTCGAGGGGGCCGTGGCTGAGGCGGGCTGTGGCTGAGGCGGGTCGTGGCCGCGTGCTGATGCTGTTCCTGGACGGCGTCGGACTCGGCGACCGCGACGCCGGGCGCAACCCCCTGGCCGCCGCCGCCCTGCCGGCGTTGGAGGAGCTCGTGGGAGGCAAGCTGGTCGCGGACACCCCGGCCTCCAGCCGGGACGGCGCCGTCTACCGCCGGCTCGACGCCGGTCTCGGCGTGGAGGGCCTGCCGCAATCCGCTACCGGCCAGACCAGCCTCCTGACCGGGGTCAACGGTGCGGCGCTGATGGGCCGTCACTACGGTCCCTGGCCCGGCCCTACCCTCAGGCGCGTGCTCGAGCGCGACACGCCGTTCCACCAGGCGGCCGGCGCGGCGGCCCTGGCCAACGCCTATCCGGAGGGGTACTTCCGCGCCCTCGAGGGGCGCCGCTCCCGAGCCAACTCGCCGGTGGTCGCCGCGCGCGCCGCCGGCGTGCCCCTGATCGATCTGGAGGCCTACCGCCAAGGGCAGGGGCTGGGCGCCGACGTCACCGGCGAGGGCTTCACCACGCTCGACCCCAGCCTGGCGCCCATCTCGCCCGCCGATGCGGCCGCCCGCCTGGCGCGCCTGGCCGCGGGCAACGCCTTCACCTTCTACGACGTGTGGCTGACCGACCGCTACGGTCACCAGCGGCGCCACGCCGACGCGGTCGCGCTCCTGGAGGCCATCGACGCTTTGGTGTCCGAGCTCGTGCCCCGCCTGGAAGACACGACCCTGGTGCTCACGAGCGACCACGGCAACCTCGAGGACCTGTCCACCGGCCGGCACTCGCTCAACCTCGTGCCGCTGCTGGCGCTCGGACCGGGCGCCGACGCCTACCGGCCGGCCCGGGACCTCACCGACGTGGGCAACGTGACGCGCCGTGTGCTCGGGGCGGGCGCACGGGAGCCCGACCGGTCGGCGGTCAACCGCCCAGCCTGAGCACCACGAACGCCTCGTACCAGGCGCCCAGCAACAGCATCACCATGGCGAACGGGAGCATCGAGGCGAGCTTGCGGAAGGCATCGGGCAAGGCCCCCAGGCCGCGGCGCACCAAGGTCACCAGGAACATGCCGCCGCCCGCCACCACGATGAAGTACGAGCTCAGCTCGATGAGCAGCAGGATCAGCACGAGCACCAGCTGCAGCGTGGAGGCCGTGCCGATCAGGCCGAAGGGGATGCCCTGCACGAAGTACGAGCCGGCCGACAGCAGGTAGGCGGGCACGCCCAGCAGGAGCGCCAGCGTGAAGGTCACGGACAGCGTCACCACCACGAAGTTCTGGTAGTAGGTGGTGACCGCGGCGCGCACGATGTCGCCGCTGCCGTAGGCCTGTGTGGCGCCTACGCTGGTGACGGCCGTCTTCACCACGCTGACCACGGCCGTCTCGCACTCCTTGGGCAGCGACGAGCCCACCAGCGCCCCGAGCGCGAACATGGCGTAGAGGAACACGAAGGTGCCGATCACCAGGCGGCGGTGCTGGCGGATGTTCGACCAGCCCTCCGACAGCCAGCGCCTGAGCGGCGACCGCGTGACCAGGCCGTAGAGGATCAGCAGGGTGAAGGCGATGAAGATCCAGGACGCCGTCCGGCCCTGCAGCCAGGAGCGGACCGCACCCGGTTGGACGTTGTGGCGGTAGCCGACCTTGTCGACCTTCCAGCCGCTTCCCTGACGGCTGAGGTCGACCTCCACCACGTCGAGCTGGTTCCCGGGCCGCACGGCGCTGTAGGTGAAGCGCTTGTGCTGCGCATCCGGCGCCGGTTGCTCCTGGCGATCGTTGAGATGCACCTGGGTGCCGGGCTGCGGTGCCGGGTGAGCGATCATGTCGGGGAGCGCCTGGCAGAGCTGTGGCGTGTCGAGCCTGGCGAGGTCCTGGATGGCGATGGGGGAGCGCTTCAGCCAGGTCTGGACCGCCCGGTCGGCGAGGGCGGCCGGGTCGCTGCCGGTCATGCCGATGGCGGTCGGTCCGGCGATGCCCGCGCCCGGGGCCGGTGTCGCTGGCGCGCTCACGGTGCCGGCCGGGGCGGCGGCGGACCCGCCCGCGGCGGCGTGGCCGCCATCGCCCGCGGCCCCGGAGCCGCCCTGCGCCCAGGCCGCGCCGGCGGCAAGCGCGCACGTGAGCAGGACGGCGAAGAGCGTACGGGTGGCGTGGGACCGGTGGCTCATGGGCGAACGGACCGGGGGCTGTGCTCCGGACCGCGCCAGCATACCCCAGCGCGCCGGGGGGTCCGCGCCGGCGGTAGACTCCGGTCGATGCCGAAACCGAGCGCCTGGTACCTGAACGCGGCGCGCCGCACCGTGCGGGCCCTGGTACCGGGGCTGGCACCGCCCGACGACGCCTTCGCCGCGAGCCGGCTGACGGGCGCCGAGTACGGGCTGTACCTGCGCATGGACCGGCGCGACCGGCACCACGCCTGCGAGGTCGCCAAGGAGCTGCTGGCGCGCCACCCCGGCGCCTCCGAGGTCCTGGTGCGCGCCGCGCTGCTGCACGACCTCGGCAAGGCGGACCGCCCCTTCCGCGTGCTCGAGCGCGTCCTCGTCCACCTGCTCCCCACCCGGCCGTTGCCGCCGGAGCCGCGCTTGCGCGGCCTGGCGGGCGCCATGCAGGTCAAGAGGCATCATCAGCGCTACGGTGCCGACATGATCCGGGCCGCCGGCGGCAGCGAGGTCGTGGCGCGGCTGGTGGCCGGCCACCACCGGGTGGGAGGCGAGGCCGAGCTGCTGCGGCGCATCGATGACGAGACCTGACCCCGACGACGTCCTAGCCTGGCTGTTCGCGCGCCAGCGCTTCGGAGCGCGGCTCGAGCTGGAGCGCATGCGTGCCCTGGCCGCGCGCCTCGGCGACCCGCAGTCGGCCTACCGTTGCGTCCTGGTGGGCGGCACCAACGGCAAAGGCACGACCGCGGCGGTGCTGGCGGCCAGCCTGACGGCCGCGGGCGAGCACGCCGGCCTCACCATCAGCCCCCACTTGCAGCGCCTCGGGGAGCGCGTGGTGCTGGACGGCAGGGCGGTGTCCGACGTGGTGCTGGCGGGCGCGCTGGCCCGGGTGCGGCCCCATGCCGAGCGGCTCGAGGCCACCTTCTTCGAGGTCGTGACGGCCGCGGCGCTGCTGCTCTTCGCCGAGGCCGGC
>DATFNF010000072.1:0-32412 GCA_035266525.1 Trueperaceae bacterium
ACATCCGCGTGGCGCGGCTGGGGACCGATGCCGGCGTCATCGGAGCCGCGGCGGTCGCGGCGCAGTCGCTGTCCTGACGCGCTCCCCCGGCAGGGAGCGGCCCGTCAGCCGCCGCCCGCGCGGGCGTCCAGGGGACGCACGCTCGTGACCGCCACCCGGCCGTCCGCCAGCAGGTTCCCGGTGACGTAGACCTGCCCCGCGGGCACGCTCTCGACACCGGTGAGGGTCAGCTCGCGGCCGTCGGCGAGGCGCGCCAGCGCCTCGCCCCCACCGAGCGCTCGCAGGTGGGCGGTGAAGGCGGTCGGCGGGGGTGACGATGCCGGGCAGCAGGCGGCCAGCGTCACTGCCAGCGCCAGGGTCAACGACGCCGCGACCGTCAGCGGTCGGAGCCGGCCCGCACGGCGGGCCGCGGCAAGCTCGCCTCGCCGCCCCCGGTCGGTGCTGTGGTCCGTGTCGGCAGGCCGACCGTCGTAACTGTCGGCGGGCCGACGGTCGTAAGCGTCGGCGGGCCGCCCCCGGTCAGTGGCGGCGGGCCGCCCCCGGTCAGTGTCAGTGGCGGCCATGCGCTTCCTCGAGCGGTTCCTCACGGCCCGACTGGGCGCCGTCGTCTCCCTCGCCCCGGTCATGGCGGTCACGGAAGTCCGGGTTGGCGCGGAGCTCCGGCACGGCGGGATGATGGCGTGCGTCGACCTCCAGCCGGGCGAAACGCGGGTCCTGGGCGCGTTCCTTCCACACGCGAGGCTTGGCCGGGATCCCCAGGCCCACCACGTGCGGCTCCATGTCGTGCGTCGCCAGGGCCAGCGCCCCCAGCATGCTGTCGTCCGAGAGCACCGTGCCCGCCAGCACCGTAGCGTGGTAGGCGACCCTCACGCCGCGTCCGATGACGGTGCGCTTCAAGGTGACGTCGGGCTGCTCCAGGATGTCGTGCGTGTGCGAGTAGACGTTGGCGTAGTCGCTGAGGCTGGCACCGTCATGGAGCTCCACGCCGCCGATGTCGTCGATGAACACGTGACGGTGGATGACGACGTCGTCCCCCGCCTCGATGTTGTAGCCGACCGACACCTCGACGTCCTGGAAGATCTTCAGGTCGCGCCCCGCACGCGCGAAGATGCGTTCGGCCAGCATCCGGCGGACCCGCACGCCGCTCACCACGGACTGCCCCAGGGGGGTGGCGTCGATCGACTTCCACAGCCAAAGCAGCGGCTTGACCCTCGCGAAGCGCGCCGGGTCGGTGGCCGCGTAGTACTCGGCCTCGAAGGTGACGTTGCGGGGATCGAGGCCGAAGGCCGCCATGGGGGCCTGCTCCTCCAGCGCCTCGAAGGGCCGTCCGTAGAGCAGCGGCGCCAGCGTCTCCCGCGCGACCAGGTTGCGGTCCTCGGCGGGGTCGTCGAGCCGCTCGGCGAGCTCGCCGACGAAGCGTCGCAAGCGACCCTCCGCGTGCGGGTCCAGGGGTCGATCCAGCAGCCATGGCATCGCACCCACGTTAGCCGCGCGCGAGCCTCGAGGCGTGTCTGTCTCGCTACCCTGGCGACCGGTGCGGCGGGGCGCGAGGTCCCCTCCGCCGCAGCCCCCTTGGTCACGCCGGGCGCACGCCGACGATGCTCCCGGACGCCGTGACCCGCAACCCAACCTGGCTGCCCAGGCTCGTCGCCGCGCGCTCGACGAGCGCGGTCTCGGCCGGGCCGTGCTCGGGCTCATGTAGGAGCACCGGCCTGGCCGCCAGCGCGATCGCCCCACGCGTGTCCAGCCGTTCCCACACCGCGTCGAACGTCCAGTCCCGCTGGTAGGTGCGCTTCAGCGCCATCAGGGCAGGCCGGCCGCGCGCCGCCAGCTCGCCGTCCCGAGCCGGCCGGCGCACCTGCACCCTGGTGGGCAGCGCTGCCGTGGCCGCGTAGAAGTCGTCGATGAACTCGTCCAGCATGTAGTGCTCGGCGATGAGCGCCTCGGCGGCCGGGGCCGCCTCCTCGACGTCGTCCTCGTCCGGGTCGCCGGGATCCACCGCGGCGAAGACCTCGTTCAGCCGGTGCGGCAGGTTGTTCAGCCGGTAGAAGCGCTCCTCGACCGCTGCCGGCACCACCACCACGGTGGCGACCGGTAGCGCGGCCCGAGCCAGGGAGGCGAGGGCGGCCAGCTCACGGTCCTGGGCCGCGACCTCGGGCGGGAGGTCGGTCAGCGCCAGCGGACGGGAGTGCGGATGGGTGGCCTGCATGTCCTCACTATACGTAGGCGTTCGCCGCCGGGCCGTCGTTCGGGGAAGCTGCGAAGATGAGACAAACGCCGTCGGGCTGGGGCTTGCGCCTCATCCGGGCTTCATCGGGCGTGGTAGCCTGAGCCCGTGATCTTCGGCTTCGAGCGGGGAGCGGATCCGCGCGAGCGCGCGCTCCGGCGCAACCGCCTGCGGCTCGCCGCGGTCGGCGCGCTGCTGGTGATCGTCACGGTGTTCGCCGGCATCTCCGTCCGCGATTACTTCTCCGTCAAGGAGGTGCGGCTGCCGAGCGTCGTCGGCATGCCCTACACCGAGGCGGCCGATACGCTCCGGCACGCCGGGCTGCGGGTGCAGACGTACGTCGAGGACCTTCCGGGCACGGCCGTGCATGCGGTCACGGCCCAGGGGCCCGACGGCGGCACCGAGGTGCGGGAGGGGCGCGTCATCCACCTCGGCGTCAACAACCCTCCGGCCGAGACGCCGGTCCCGGCGATGGTCGGGATGACGGAGGCGCGGGCCCTCGCCCGGACGTCCGAGCTGAACATGCCGGTCACCTCGATCACCTACCAGAGCGATGCCCACGATGCCGGCACGGTCATCGGCCAGACGCCGCAAGCCGGCGCGCGGCTCGGCCATGACCAGACCGTCGGCCTCACCGTGAGCAGTGGGCCCGCCCGCAAGCCCGTGACCGTGCCCGATCTCAAGGGCATGCCGTACAAGGACGCCGTGGCCAGGCTCAAGGCGCTCGGATTCACCGAGGTGGAGGCGCTCCCGGCAACGCTCAGCTTCGATGCGGTGGGGGCCGTGAGCGGGCTCCAGCCGAAGGCGGGCAGCAAGGTACCGCCCGGCACGCCGGTGGCGGTGTTCTACTCCTTGTCGGGCCGCAACGTGGTGAAGGTGCCTGCCGTGGCCGGCATGCCGCTGTGGCGCGCCCAGCTCGCCCTGGAGGCGGCGCAGCTCAGCATCGGCCAGGTGAAGTACGTCCAGAAGCAGGACGCGCCCAAGGGCGTGATGAAGATCGAGCCGGCGGGCTACACCTTGCCGGGGACGCCGGTGACGCTCACCTACAACGGGCGGCCCGGCCTCACCACGATGCCGTCGAACGGCGCCGGCGGCGACGCCATCGGCCCGGCGACCCCCCTGGGCGCGGGCCGCACGCCCCAGTCCGGCGGCACCAGGACCGTGCCGTTCGTCTTCGATCCCAAGGGCATGGGCATGAAGCGGCTGCTCACCGCGAGCTACCGATTGAAGCTGGTGGTCCAGGACGCCGACGGCCAGCGCACGGTGCTCGACCGCGCCATGGAGCCGGGTCAGAGCATCTCGACCAGCGTCGTGGTGCACGGCCCTAGCCCTCTGCTGCAGACGTACATCGACGGCGTCTTCTTCCAGGCCTGGCGCCCGTGAGGTGAGGCCCGCGGCGCGCGCGGCGTCACGGCAGCGGGCGCAGGGGGCCGCGTGCCCTGGTGCGGGGGCCGCGTCTTGGAAGCCGGCGGCCCGGGCGCATAGGGCGCTTCGCTTGCCGCCGGGGGCGCGATCCACCATCGCATAGACCGGTCGATCCATCGTCGGACCTCCGGAAGCGAGCCGCCCGCTGGGCCGTCGGGGCGCGAGGGCGGGCCGCGCGGGCCCACGCCTAGTGGGAATTGTCGCTGCGAACGGGCCCGAGGGGCCGTGACACTGGGTCTTGTATACTTCGCTCGTTACGGACGCGATGTGGACGGAGGAGGTTGTCCGTGAGCCAACCCGAGATTTCCCCGCTGGCGAGAAGGCTCGCCGAGGAGAACAACGTCGAGTGGCGTGGGCTCCACGGGAGCGGTGCGGGGGGCAAGGTCGTCGAGCGCGACGTGCTCGAGTACCTGGCGCGGGTGATGGCCGGCGAGGAGGATGTCGATCCCACGCCCGAGCCGGTACCCGACGGCCTGGACGCGTGGCCGGACGACGACGTCCGGTCCTTCCAGCAGGAGGTCCAGGCGTCGCGCCGGGACGCCGGTCTGGACGAGATCCAACAGGAGCTCTCGGCGGCGGACCGTCTCGGCGGCGGCTCGCACCACGAGGGCGGAGCGGCGGAAGACGAAGCCGCTCTCCTGCCGGAAGCCGAGGACATCAGCGAGGACATCTTCCTCTTCGGCGATGAGGCAGGTGACGCCGGCGGCGAAGCCGCGCAGCCCGAGCCGGAGGAGACCGCCTGGCCCTCGTTCGGGGCCGCGGAGGCCGCCGACGAGGCTTCGGAAGACGCGTTGCTGGTGGCGGGCGAGGAAGGCTTCGGCGAGGCCGGCATGGACGCGAGCGCGCCGGACGAGGCGAGCTTCGACGCCGGCGGGGCTCCCCCCGAGGGCGCGACGCAGGACATCGGCGACCTTCCCGACGTGTTCGGCGCGGCCGCGGACGAAGAGGACGTCTGGCAGACGGGGTCTGGTGCCGCCCTCTTCGCCGGCGACGAGGATGGCGCGCAGCCGGAGGCGGACGACGCCCTGGCGATGCCGGGCCTCGGCGAGGTGGAGGAGGCCCGGGCGGCGAGTGCCGGCGACGTTGGCGGCTACCCCCGCGACGATGCCTGGGCCGTGGAGCCGCCGGAGGCCGAGGAGGCTGCGTTCGAGAGCGAGCCGTCGGACGAGGGAGCCGGTGCCGTGTGGGACGTGGAGGCCGGGCCGGTCGAGGCGTTCGACACGGGTTACCGGCCCGCCGCCCGGGAGGAGCCGGCGCCGTCCGCCGCGCCGCCCGAGGAGGGGCGCGCGGTGCCGGCTGCGTCGTTCGGACGGCCCGCGTTCGAGGAGGCGGTGTCTGCCGCCGCGACCGAGGAGGCGCACGTCGCGGACGATGTGCCCGCCCGCGCCCGCGAGCTGCCGCTCGTCAGCTACGGCACGCTGTTACGGCGTCACGTCGACCTCACGGCGCTGGCGGGTGCGCAGCTCGCGGTCGGGCTCGAGCTCGGCGCGGGCGAGCCGCTGTCGCCGACGCCGTTCCTGCTGCGCGCGGCAGCCAAGGCCGTCGCCGATGGGGCATGGGGTGACGGGTCGCTGTCGATGCTGCTGTTCGAGGAGGACGGCGGCATCACCCCGCGGCGCTTCGACGATGCCGCCAGGCAGCCGTTCATGGAGCTGGTGCAGGCGCTGGCCACGGACGGCGGCGCAACGAGCGACGCCCCGGCGGCCCTGAGCGTGGTGGACATGTCCGCGCTCGACGTCGACGAGGCCGTCCTGAACGTCGGCGGGCCGCTGCTGACGCTCGGCCGCATCCTCTACGACAATCAGCGCGGCAGCTACCGCAGCACGCTCTCGCTCGCCGGCGAGGTGCCGGCCGAGCGGGGGGCGCGGTTGCTGGGGCGGGTGGCGGAGCTGCTCGACGCGCCCGTGCGCCTCATGCTGTAACTTCAGGCAGCAGGGTTCAGCGACGCGGCCCCCGAGGATCGGGGCCGCGTGCCTTTGGCGCGGGCGCGGCCGGTCAGGCGGGCGCCGCCTGCGGCAGCAGCCACCACAGCACCAGGTACGCCAGGCCGCTCACCCCGATCGAAGGGATCAGCGACAGCGCGAAGATCGCGCGCACCATCGTAGGGGAGGCGTCGAGGTAGGCGGCGATGCCGCCGCACACGCCGGCGAGCAGGCGGTCGTCGCTCGCGCGCCGGAGCGTGGCGCGGGTGGCCGGCCGCCGGGCGCGGCGCTGGTCGTGGAGCAGTCCGTCGGCCGGGCGGTCGCCGGCGTGCGTGCGGTCGGGCATCGGCTTCACCTGTCGGCCTCCGTGAGACGCGGGATCGTCGGAGCGATGGTGCGGTCGCGCAGTGCGGCATGTACCCGGGCCTCGAGCTCGCGCACGTCGACGTCGAAGTAGCGGTCCGGGACCAGGGCCAGGTGCCGCAGCGCCTTGGCGTAGTTGCGCCGGCCGCCCCGCGGGCTGCCGAGCGCCCGCGCCTTGTGGAGGGCTGCGGCCAGCAGGATGACGCCGCCGAGGAAGTGCTTCTCGACCCCGTGACTGGCGAGCCAGCCCTCCTCCAGCGCTTCGTGCGCGTCCCAGAAAGCGCCCTCGTCGAAGAGGGCGACAGCGCGTTCCCAGGGGCGGTCGCTCGTGGTCACGGCACCCAGTATAGGCCCGCCTGGGCGGACGACGCTGGCCGGGCCCCTCGCGCTGGGGTAGGCTTGGGTGTGTCCGACGCCCGACGTGCAGGCCCTGTCTCCCGCGCTTCCCGCCTGGTCGTGGGGGTGACCGGCGGCAGCGGCTTGATCTACGCCCTCGACCTCCTGGGGGCGCTCCGGCCCACCGCGATCGAGACCCACCTGGTGGTCAGCGCGGGCGCCAAGCAGGTGGCCCCCACCGAGCTCGAGGGCGGCATCGGGGAGCTGGAAGCGCTCGCCGACCACGTTCACAAGGACGCGGACCTGGGCGCCGCCATCGCCTCCGGCAGCTACCCGACGCGCGGCATGGTCATCGTGCCGTGCAGCGCGGGCACGCTCGCCAGGGTGGCGAACGGCTTCGGAGACACGCTGGTGGCCCGCGCGGCCCACGTCACCTTGAAGGAGCGCCGCCCGCTGGTCCTGGTGGTGCGTGAGGCCCCCTTCTCGCGCCCCATGCTGCAGAACATGCTGGCGGCCAACGACGCGGGTGCGGTGGTGCTGCCGGCGTCGCCCGGCTTCTACCACCGGCCACGCACCATCCTCGACCTGGTCGGTGCCATCACCGCCCGCGCGCTCGATCATCTGGGCATCGACAACGACCGCGTGCCGCGCTGGAAGGCCGATGGTGGCTGAGGCGGTGGCCGGGCTGGTGGCGGCCGCGGGCCAGGGCACGCGGCTCGCGGCCGGCCCCAAGGCGTTCGTGCGGGTCGGTGATCGCAGCCTGCTGCAGTGGGCGGTGGCGGGCCTGGAGCCGGTGGTGGACGAGATCGTGGTGGCGGTGGGGGCCGACGACGTCGCGCGCGCCCGCGCCCAGGTGCCGGGCGCGAAGGTGGTACCGGGCGGGAGCACGCGCCAGGACACGGTGGCGCGGCTCCTCGCTGAGACCGCCGCGGTCTACGTGCTGGTGCACGACGCCGCCCGGCCCTTCCTGCCCGCCGACGTCGCGCGACGCGTGCTCGCCGCGGCGCGCGAGGCCGGGGCCGCCACCGCCGCCCTGAAGGTCGCGGACACCATCGTCGACGCCGACACCGGTGAGACCCTGGCACGCGAGCGGCTGCGCGCCGTGCAGACGCCTCAGGGGTTCGAGCGGCGGCTGCTACGGGAAGCGCACGTCCGTGCGGCCGAGGACGGCACGGCGGCCACCGACGACGCCGCGCTGGTGCGCCGGTTGGGACGCCCTGTGCGCCTGGTGGAGGGGAGCCCCTTGCTCCACAAGATCACCACCCCCGAGGACCTGCGCCTGGCGTTCGCCCTGGAAGCCCTGTGGCTGGAGCAGCGCTCGCACGAGGAGCGGAGGCCATGACCCCCGTCGCCGAGACCACCGAGCCGGCGCACGCCAAGGTCAACCTGGGTCTGTCGGTGCTGGCGCGGCGCGGCGACGGCTATCACGAGATCGAGACGGTGGTCGCGCGGCTGGCGCTTCACGACGACGTGGCCGTGCGTCTGGCGGGCGCAGGGGTGCAGCTCGCGGTCGAAGGCGCCGCGCTTCCGACCGGCGAGGACAACCTGGCGGTGAGGGCGGCGCGCGCCTACCTGGATGCGGTGGGGGCCGACGCCGCGGGGAAGACGGGCGTGGCGATAAGGCTCGCCAAGCGGATCCCCGTCGCCGCCGGGCTGGGCGGCGGTTCCTCGGATGCCGCCGCCGTGCTGCGCGCGCTGGCGCGGCTGGTACCGGCCCCGGTGGACCTGATCGCCGTCGGCTCGGCGCTCGGCTCGGACGTGCCCTTCTTCGTGGCGGACCTTCCGGCCGCGCTGGCGCGCGGGCGGGGCGAACGTCTCGAACCGCTGACCCTGCCGCCCCTCACGCTGGTGCTCGCCTTCCCGGCGGTCGCGGTGAGCGCGGCCGAGGCCTACCGGCGTGTCCAGAGCTTCACGCCGCGGCTGCAGCCGCGGAAGCTGCTCGAGCGGTTGAACGCGGGCCGGGACCCGAAGCTGGTCAACGGCCTGCAGCCGGGCGTGGTCCGCGAGCACAAGCAGATCCGCGAGGCGATCGCCGCGCTCCGCGCCGAGGGCCTGCGCGGGGCGGTGATGTCCGGCAGCGGCTCGTGTTGCCTGGCGCTGGCCGACGACGCGGCCGCCGCCGAGGACGCCGCACGGCGCTTGCAGGCTGCGCACCCCGACTGGACCGTGCTCGCCACCCGAACCTCGTGAGCCCTCACGCCACGGGCGGCCGTCGCCGGGGCGGCTCCTGGCGGCCGGCCCGTCCCAACGTGGACGTGCCCGCCCCGCCGGCCCGTGTCAGCGCGGGCGGCGCGGGAAGTGCTTCTCCTGTTGGGCGTCGTCCTGGATCAGGCTGTCCTCGCCGGCGAGCGACTCCACGTGGTGCCGGAGCTCGTGGGTGAGCGTGTCCCACAGCTCCTCCTCCCAGTCGAAGTCGGGGTCGCCCTCCGCGATGGCGGCGAAGGAGCCGTAGTAGAGCGCGATGTGGCGGCCCAGCCCGGCCTGCCCCCCCAGGAAGTCGGGCCCGCCGGGGTCGAGGTACTCGCCGAGCCGGTAGACGTCCTCGTACTCCTCCTCCGGCTTCGCCTCCTCGAGCACGTGGACCCCCTGGAGGCCCCGCAGGAACTCCTCCGGGATGTCGCTCACCATGCTCTCCGCCGTGGCACGGAACGCCTCGAAGGTCATGCTCCAGTCTACGCCGGGCGGCTGCCGAGGGCGTGGCTCACGAGGTTCCGGCAGCGTAGCCGTCACGCAGCGACAGGGCCCGAGCCTGCGCCGCGCTCTCGTACGCGGCCAGCACCAGGCGCACCGCCTCGCGGCCGTCCTCGCCGCTGCACGCCACCGGCCCCTCGCCCCTGACGGCCGCCAGGAAGGCGGTCACGTGGCGGCTGTGCGGGCCGGGACCGGCGAAGTCGTAGGTGGCCACGTCGGTCTCGCCCCAGGTGGTGCCCGGCGAGGCGCGGTAGCTGTGGCGCAGCACCTCCGGACCGAAGCGGTTCGTGCACTCCAGCGCACCCTCGGTTCCGTACACCCAGAAGCCCTGCTCCCAGCCGGTGGCAGTCCAGGCCGTCTCCACCGTGCCGAGGGCGCCGTCCTCGAAGCGCAGCGACACCACCGCGGTGTCCTCCAGCTCGACGTCGTACTGCAGCGTGGCGGTGCGGGCGTAGACGTCCTCCACCCGGCCGCCGAAGAAGCGCGCCAGGTCCATCAGGTGGCAGCCGTTGTCGAGCAGCGTGCCCCCGCCGGCCGAGGCACGCGTGCGGAACGACGGCCGCACCCCCAGGCCGGCCCAGTCGTGAGCCTGCCGCAGGCGGACGTAGGTGACCCGGCCGATGGCGCCCGCGTCGAGGAGCTCCTTGGCCTTCCGGGCGGGGCCTCCGGAGCGCAACTGATGGTTCACCTGCAGCACCACCCCCGCCTCGCGGCAGGCCGCGATCATCTCGTCGGCGAGCGCCAGCGACAGGGCGATGGGCTTCTCGACCAGCACGTGGACGCCGGCTGCGGCCGCGGCCAGGGTGGCGGGGTGGTGCACGGCGGTGGGCGCGGCGATGCTCACCGCGTCGAAGCCGCCGTCCTGGAACATGGCGTGGTAGTCGAGGTAGCGGCGGGGCACGTCCCACTCGCGCCCGCGGCGCTCGAGCGCGGCCTCATGGCTGTCGCAGATGGCCACCACCTCGGCGCCGGCGTCACGGTAGCCGGCCACGTGGCGCCGCGAGATGGAGCCCGTGCCGATGACGGCGACCCGGACCGGATCGAGCGGCGCGGCGGCGGACGCCGACGGGCTGCTCGTGGGGAGCGCAGCCATCAGCCCACATGCTCCTTCCCGGGGTTGGGGACAGGCTCGAAGGCCGGCACGTTGATGGGTTTGCCGATGTCCTGGCGCAAGCGCGCGGCGGCATAGCCGGCGGCGTTCGCCAGGATGCGGCGCACGTGCGGGTTGCGGTAGGTGGGGTAGGCCTCGTGGCCGGGGCGGAAGTAGACCACCCGGCCGTGTCCGCGCCGCCAGGTGCACAGGCTGCGGAACACCTCGCCCCCCTGGAACCACGACAGCATCAGGAGCTCGTCGGGCTCGGGGACGTCGAACCGCTCGCCGTACATCTCCTCCCGCTCCAGCTCGAACTGCTCTGGGATGCCTGCCAGCAGCGGGTGGGACGGCTGCAGGTTCCACAGCCGCTCCTTCTCGTCCGCCTCGCGCCAGCGCAGCCAGCCGCTGGTGCCCAGAACGCGCTTGAAGACCTTGGAGACGTGCCCCGAGTGGAGGACCACCAGACCCATGCCGGCGAGGACCGCGCGGTGCACGCGCTCCACCACCTCGTCGCCGACCTCGGCGTGCGCCTTGTGCCCCCACCAGAAGAGCACGTCGGTGGCGTCCACCACCTCCTGGCTGAGGCCGTGCTCGGGCTCGCGCAGGGTAGCGACGCGCACGTCGGCGTCCATGTGCTCCAGCACCGCCGAGCGCACTTCGGCGTGGATCCCGTCCGGATAGACGGCGCGGACGATCTCGTTCTCGCGCTCGTGCAAGAACTCGTTGTAGATGGTGACGGCGAGTCGACTCATGCGGGGCCTCCATGCCAGCGCGCCCCTGGCGGGACGCAGCGCGGCCCGATGCGCGCACCACGGGGGAGCGTCCGGGCGCAAGGCGGGTGGGCCGCGACCGTGCCGGCCCAACCCGAGAAGCATACGTCGGCCCGCGCCGGCCCCGTCAAGGGCGCCGCGCACCCGGGCGGGGGCGCGGCTCGCGGAGCTACGCCGGCTCGTGGGTCTGCGCCGTCGGTTCGTCCGGGATGCGCCGCGCCACCCGCGACACCGTCAGGCCCTGCACCAGGATCGAGAACACCACCACGGCGTAGGTCATCGACACGATCAGGTCGCGCTCGTGGCCCTCGGGAAGGGACAGCGCCAGCGCCACCGAGATCCCGCCGCGCAGGCCGCCCCACACCATGGTGCGCACCGTCCAGGCGGGGAAGTGCCAGCGCGCCCTGAGTGCCGTGATGGCCGCGCCGGCGCTCGCCAGCCGGGCCAGCAGCACCAGCGGGATGGCCAGCAGCGCGGCCTTCCAGGGGTAGCCGCGGGCCAGCACCAGCACCTCGAGCCCGATGAGCACGAAGAGGACGGCGTTTAGGATCTCGTCGATCAGCTCCCAGAAGGTGTCCAGGTGCTCGCGGGTGGTGGCGCTCATGGCCAGCATGCGGCCGCGGTTGCCGATGAACAGCCCCGCCACGACCATCGCCAGCGGCCCGGACATGCGCGCCGTCTCGGCCAGGGCGTAGCCGCCCGCGACCATGGCCAGCGTCAGCAGCACCTCCACGGTGTACTGGTCGACCTCGCGCAGGAGCAGGAAGGTGGCCACGCCCAGCACGAAGCCCAGCGCCAGCCCCCCCAGGGCCTCGCGCACGAACAGCGCGAAGGTCCCCGCGGTCCCGCCGCCGTGGCCCGCCGCTGCGGTGGCCAGGTTCAGGGCCGCCAGGAACACCACCACGCCCACCCCGTCGTTGAACAGGCTCTCGCCCACGACCAGCGTCTCGACGTCGTGGCGCACGCCCAGCCGCCGCAGGATGCCGAGCACGGCGATGGGATCGGTGGGTGAGATGAGCGCGCCGAAGACCAGGGCCCAGGTCAGCGGCAGGTGGTAGCCGAGCAGGCCCGTGCCGAGGTAGGCGAGGCCGCCCACCACCAGCGTGGAGAGCAGCACTCCGACGGTCGCCAGGACCACGATGGGCCAGCCCTGTCGGCCCAGGTCCTCCAGGTTGACGTGCAGGGAGCCCGCGAACAGCAGGAAGCTGAGCAGCCCCTGCAGCACCAGGGACCCGAAGCTGAGCGAGTCGAGGAAGCCGTGCGCCCAGGTCGTCAGGGCGCTGCCGCCGAAGAGCAGCAACCCGAGCGAGGTGAGCAGCGCCACCAGGGTCACGCCGATGGGGGTGGGCAGCTTGATCCAGCGCTCGTTGACGAAGCCGAAGAGCGCCGTCACGGTGAGGACGAGGGCGAAGGAGTGGAAGAAGCCCATGCACCGTGATTGTACGGGCCGTCACGCCGGCGCCCGTCTTGCCACACGCGCGCCGGCGGCGAGGGCGGCGGGGCATTTGTACCGACAACGGCTCATGAAGCTCATCTGGCTATCATGTCCGGTTAATCTGTCGACAGTCTGCAGACTGCGACCGGCGCGTCAGACATCGCGCCGGAGAGGAGCGAGCGAGACGTGGACAGGCTCTCCGGGGTCACGGCGTGGCCCAGCATCACCGAGCAGGTCTACAGGCGCGTCCGGGACCTGCTGCTCGAGGGCGGCTACGGGCCCGGCGAGCGCTTGAGCGAGGTGACCCTCGCCGAGCGGCTGGAGGTGAGCCGCGGCCCCGTGCGCGAGGCGCTGGAGCGACTGGCGCAGGAGGGTCTGGTGGTGCGGGTGCCGCGCCGCGGCACCTACGTGCGGCATTACGCGCGCAGCGAGGTGCGCGAGCTGATGGAGCTGCGGCGGGTGCTGGAGACGGCGGCCGCGCGGCTCGCCACCGAGCGGGCCGGAGACGAGGCGCTCGAGCGGATGCGCGCGCTGCAGCAGGCGGCCGACGTGATGGTCGGCAGCGGCAGCGGCTACCCGCCAGACAAGGACTTCCACCAGGCCGTGGTGCGGCTCGCCGGGAACGGCGCGCTCGAGCGCTCCGCCGGCCTGGTCTACGACCAGCTGCGCCTGGCGCGCTCGCTGTCCGCCCAGCGCAACGGGCGCGCGCGGGAGGCCTGGCGCGAGCATGCCGCGATCCTGCGCGCCCTGCTGGCGCGTGACGAGGCCGCCGTGGAGGCGGCGGTGGCCGCTCACCTGGCGGCTGCCGAGGAGGCGATCCTGGCGTCCGTGGGGGACGCGGACGCCGATGACGACGGGCCCAAGCGGGGGACGACCCCCGTTGAGCCGATTGGGAGGTCACGATGAGCATCCGGAAGTTAGGTCCCCTGGTGATGACGCTGCTGCTGGCGGTGGCGGGCGGCGCCTTCGCCTTCTCGCCCAGCAACGTGGAGTGCATCGCCCCCGCCGACCCCGGCGGCGGCTGGGACTTCACCTGCCGTTCGGTCGGCAAGATCCTGTACGACCTCAAGATGGTGCCGCAGCCGGTCAAGGTCACCAACATGTCGGGCGGCGGCGGCGGGGTGGCCTACGGTTACGTGATCAGCAAGCGGAACAGCGACGCGAACCTGCTGATCGCCGCCAGCACGGCCACCACCACCCGCCTCGCCCAGAACCAGTTCGCCGGCCTGAGCGAGGACCAGGTGCGCTGGGTCGGCGCCATCGGCGCGGACTTCGGGGTCATCGCCGTGGCCAAGGACTCCCCGTACCACACCCTCAAGGACCTCGTCGCCGCGGTCGAGGCCGACCCCAGCTCCATCGCCTTCGGCGGCGGCAGCGCGGTCGGCGGCTGGGACCACCTGAAGGTGCTCCTGCTGATGAAGGCCGCCGGCATGACGAACGTCAAGAGCGTCAAGTACATCTCCTTCAACAGCGGCGGCAACGCCCTCACGCAGCTCCTCGGCCACCACGTGCAGGCGGTGACCGGCGACATCTCCGAGCTCAAGGGTCAGATCGAGGCCGGCGCCGTGCGCCCGCTGGCGATCCTCTCCGACGAACGCCTGCCGGGCGACGTCAACACCATCCCGACGGCCAAGGAGCAGGGCTACGACGTGGTCGGCGCCAACTGGCGCGGCTTCTACGTGCCCGGCAAGGTCAGTGACGACGCGTTCGCCTTCTGGCAGCAGACGCTCGACACCCTCTACGCCTCGGACGAGTGGAAGGCGGCCATGGCGGCCAACGGCGTGGCACCCTTCCACATGAGCGGGAACGCCTTCAACGACTTCGTCAACAAGCAGATCAAGGATCTGCGGAGCCTCTCGCAGGAGATCGGCCTGCTGTAGCGCGTGGCGTCGGGGCCTGCCGCCACAGGGCGGGCCCCGACGCACGCCCGCCAGCCGGGCCGGACGGGTTCCGAAAGGTCCCAGACGCCCATGACCGACCGCTTCACCGCTGCGTTCCTGCTCATCCTGGCCGTCGCATACGGCCTGCACGCCCGCAGCTTCCGCACGAACTTCATCACCGACCCGCTCGGCCCGCAGGCGTGGCCGATCATGCTCGCCGTGTTCCTGGCGCTGCTCGCCAGCTACCTCCTGGTCAGGCCGCGATCGGACGCGCGCTGGCCGCACCGCATCGTGCTGCTGCGGCAGCTCGTGCTGGTGGCGGCGCTGGTGGGCTACGCCCTGCTGCTCGATCCCATCGGCTTCCTGGCCGCCACCGTCCTGGTGGTCGCCTTCATGGCGCTGCTGCTGGGCGCCCGGTGGTGGCAGGCCGGCACGACCGGCCTCGTCAGCAGCGCGGCGCTCTATCTTCTCTTCAACTCCGTGTTGGGCCTGCCGCTCCCCGTCGGCGCGCTGTTCGGAGGCTAGCGTGGAGACCCTCCACCTCCTCGGTCAGGGCTTCGGCGTCGCCTTCCAGCCCCTGAACCTCGGCCTGGCGCTGCTGGGCGCCTTCGCCGGCACCATCGTCGGAGCGCTGCCCGGCCTGGGGCCCGCCAACGGCGTGGCCATCCTCATCCCGGTGAGCTTCACGCTGGGCCTGCGCCCCGAGTCGGCGCTGATCCTGCTCGCCAGCGTCTACTACGGCGCCATGTACGGCGGCCGCATCTCCAGCATCCTGCTCAACATCCCGGGCGACGAGCCCGCCGTCATGACCACCCTCGACGGCTACCCCATGGCCAAGCAGGGGCGCGGCGGCTCGGCGCTGGCCATCTCCGCGGTCGCGTCGTTCGTCGGCGCGACGCTGGCGACGGTCGGGTTGATGCTGTTCGCGCCGTTGCTCGCCAAGCTCGCCATCCGCTTCGGGCCGGCCGAGTACTTCGCGCTGTACGTGATGGCGTTCTCCACGCTGTCCAGCCTCACCGGCAAGAACCCCGTGAAGACGCTGATCGGCGCCGTCCTGGGCCTCATGCTGGCGACGGTCGGCCTCGACCCCGGCAGCTCCATCCCGCGGTACACCTTCGGGCAGATGAAGTTCTTCGAGGGCATCGACTTCATCGTCGCCATCGTCGGCCTCTTCGCGATCAGCGAGGCGCTGGTGTTCGTCGAGACGCTGCACGCCGGCGAGTTCATCCGCTACAAGGTCGGCCGCGTGTCGGCGCGCATCCGCGACATCTCGCGCTCGTTCATGACCATGTTGCGGGGAAGCGTCATCGGCTTCGTGTCCGGCGTGCTGCCGGGCGCGGGCGCGTCGCTGGGCAGCTTCGTCGCGTATACCCTCGAGAAGCGCCTGGTCGACCGCGACAACACCTTCGGCACCGGGGATCCCCGCGGCGTGGCCGCGCCCGAGGCCGGGAACAACGCCGCCGCCGGCGGCGCGCTGGTGCCCATGCTGACGCTGGGCGTGCCGGGAAGCGGCACCACGGCCGTGCTGCTCGCCATGCTGATGTCCCTCAACATCACGCCCGGGCCGCTGCTCTTCACCCAGCATCCCGAGGTGGTGTGGGGCCTCATCGCCTCGCTCTACCTGGGCAACATCGTGCTGCTGGTGCTCAACCTGCCGCTGGTCGGCCTCTTCGTGCGGTTGCTCAGCGTGCCCGGGTGGATCCTGATGCCGGTGGTGACGATGGTCGGCTTCCTCGGCGTCTACTCGATCAGCCACAGCGTCTTCGACATCTTCCTGATGATCGGCTTCGGCGTCGGCGGCTACCTGCTGCGCAAGCTCGACATCCCGCTGGTGCCCGTGATCCTGGGGCTCCTGCTGGGGGACGACATGGAGGTCAACCTGCGCCGCGCGCTCAACCTCGGCAACGGCAACTGGCTGACGCTGTGGCACAGCGGGCTGTCCATCACCCTGTGGATCATCGCGCTGCTGGGGCTGGTGTTGCCGCTCATCTTCCTGCGGCGGCCGCAGCACATCGTCGACGACGACCCGGAGGGCATGGCGGGGTGAGCGGGCCGACCGGGCCGCGCCGCCGCGGACCACCAGAGGCGGGCGGCGTGCCCGGCCGGGCACACCGCCTCGTCGTTCCGTTGCGGGTGGGGCCGGCGCTCAGTCGGTCACGGCCCCCTTCGACGCGCTCGACACCTGGGCGGCGTACTTGGCCAGCACGCCGGTGGTGTAGCGCGGCCGGGGCGCCTGCCACGCCCGGCGACGGCGCTCGAGCTCGCCGTCGTCGAGCTCCACCTGCAGCAGGTTGTGGTCGGCGTCGATGGTCACGGTGTCCCCCTCGCGCAGCAGCCCGATGGGCCCACCCACGGCGGCCTCGGGCGCGACGTGTCCCACCACCAGCCCATGGGTACCGCCGGAGAAGCGGCCGTCGGTGATGAGCCCGACCGAGTCGCCGAGCCCCTTGCCGATGATGGCGCTGGTGGGGGAGAGCATCTCGCGCATGCCGGGTCCCCCGCGCGGCCCCTCGTTGCGGATGACGATGACGTCGCCTGCCTCGATGCGGTTGCCCAGGATGGCGTCCAGGCAGGCCTCCTCGCTCTCGAAGATGCGGGCCGGGCCCTGGATGCGGTGCGTCTTGAGGCCGGTGGTCTTCGCCACCGCCCCCTCCGGTGCGAGGTTGCCGCGCAGGATGTTGAGGTGGCCGTTCGGGTAGAGCGGCCGGTCGAAGGGGTGGACCACGTCCTGACCGGAAGGCGGAACGCTCGGCGCGTCCGCCAGGTTCTCCGCCACGGTCTTCCCGGTGACGGTGAGGCAGTCGCCGTGAAGCAGCCCGGCGTCCAGCAACATCCGCATCACCAGCGGGATGCCGCCGACGCGGTGCAGGTCGGTGGCGACGTAGCGGCCGGAGGGCTTGAGGTCGCAGAACACCGGGGTGGACAGGCGGACGCGCTCGAAGTCGTCGAGGGAGAGGTCGACCTCGGCGGCGTGCGCGATGGCCATCAGGTGGAGCACGGCGTTGGTGCTGCCGCCCACCGCCATCACCACGCGGATGGCGTTCTCGAAGGCCTGGCGGGTCATGATGTCTCGTGGCAGCAGCTGGTCCTCCACGCGCCTGAGCAGGACCCGGGCGCTGTCGGCGGCGCTGGCGCGCTTCTCCTCGTCCACCGCCGCCATCGTGCTCGAGCCCGGCAAGCTCATGCCCATCGCCTCGATGGCCGAGGACATGGTGTTGGCGGTGTACATGCCGCCGCAGGAGCCGTTGCCGGGGCAGGCGTTCTGTTCGATGGCCTTGAAGGTCTCCAGCGGGATGCGGCCCGCGGAGTACTGCCCCACGGCCTCGAACACGCTCACGATGGTGAGGTCCTCGCCGGCGTGATGGCCCGGCTTGATGGTGCCGCCGTACACGAAGACGCTGGGGATGTTGAGGCGGGCGATGGCGATCATGGCCCCGGGCATGTTCTTGTCGCAACCGCCGACGGCGACCAGGCCGTCCATGCTCTGGGCGCGGCACACGGTCTCGATGCTGTCGGCGATGACCTCGCGCGACACCAGGCTCAGCTTCATCCCCTCGGTTCCCATGGAGATGCCGTCGGAGACGGTGATGGTGCCGAACGTCTGGGGCATGGCGCCGGCGGCGTGGGCGGCGCTCTCGGCGGCGGCGGCCAGGTCGCCCAGGCCGGCGTTGCAGGGCGTGATGGTGCTGTGGCCGTTGGCGATGGCCACGATGGGCTTGCCGAAGTCGTCGTCGGCGAAGCCGACCGCTCGCAGCATGGCGCGGTTCGGCGCGCGCTGGTCGCCTTCGGTGACCACCGCGCTGCGACGGTTCAGCTTCGTCTGGGTGAGCGTGTCGGCCATGGTCCGTCCTCCTGAATGGCGCATTGTACCCACTCGCCGGCGGGTCCCCGCGGCGGACGGGCCGGAAACGGTCGCCGGTGACGGCCACCGGCGGGCGCCGGCGGCGGCTAGTCCTCCAGGGTGAAGTCGAAGATGCCCTGGTCGAAGGCGTTGTAGCCGCGGTAGTCGAGCACCTCGTAGAGACGGGCGCGTGTCTGCATGGCGCCCAGCAGCGGCTCCTGGGTCCCCTCACGCTTGAGGCGCGCGAGGCCCTCCTCGACGGCGCCCATCGCCAGGCGCAGGCTGGTCACCGGGTAGATGACCATGTTGTAGCCCAGCCGCTCCAACTCGGACGCGCGCAGCAGCGGCGACTTGCCGAACTCGGTCATGTTGGCGAGCAGCGGCACGTCGAGGGCGTCGCGGAAGGCGGCGAACTCGTCCACGCTCTCCAACGCCTCCGGGAAGACGGCGTCGGCGCCCGCCTCGACGTAGGCGCGAGCTCGGGCGATGGCGCCGTCCAGCCCCTCCACGGCGCGGGCGTCGGTTCGCGCCACGATCACCAGCGCCTCGTCGCGGCGCGCCTCCCTCGCGGCGCGCACGCGCCGGACCATCGTGGCCGTGTCCACCAGGCGCTTGTGGTCGAGGTGCCCGCAGCGCTTGGGGTTCTCCTGGTCCTCGAGATGCAGCGCGGCCAGACCGGCATCCTCCAGCTCCTGCACGGTGCGCGCCACGTTGACGGGCTCGCCGAAGCCGGTATCGGCGTCCAGCAGGGCCGGCAGGTCGCTGGCCCGGGCGATGACGCGGCCGCGGTCCACGACCTCGTTGAGGCCCGTGAGGCCGATGTCGGGGAGGCCCAGATCCGCCGCGATCACCGCTCCCGAGATGTACACCCCGTCCCAGCCCTGCTCCCCGAGGAGGCGGGCCACCAACGGCGAGAAGGCGCCGGGGAGGCGGAGCAGGCGCCCGCTGGCGAGGCCGCTCCGCAGGTCCCGGCGCTTGGCGTGCGCGGTGCGCTGCGAGAACAGCATCAGAAGATCCCCCGCCGGTCGCGTTCGGTGCGGGGGAGCGTGCCCGGCTCGGCGACAGGGGTGAGCCCGGCGAGGGCGGCGGCGTCGAGCGCCGGCAGATCCTCGGCGAGCAGCAGGAAGCGCTCCTGCTCGCGGGCGGGGACGATCTCGGCGGCCAGGGTCCGGAACTTGTCGCGGTACTGCTCGCGCCCGAAGGGGCGGCGGCCGTTGGGGTGGGCGTCGGCCACGGGCAGCTCGGCGGTCACCGTGCCGCCGCCGGCCAGGCGCACCTCCACCCGCGCGCCGAACGCCTTCCTGGCGGGGTCGGGGTGGTGGTACCGCTCGGTCCACTCGGGGTCCTCGACCGTCCGGACCTTGCGCCACAGGCGCACGGTGTCGGGCCGGGCTGCGCGCTCCGGCGCGTAGCTGTCGCGGTGATGCCAGCCTCCGTCCTGGAGCGCGACCGCGAAGATGTACATGACGCTGTGATCCAGCGTCTCCCGGCTCGCCTCGGGGTCGTACTTCTCCGGGTCCCGAGAGCCGCTGCCGATCACGTGATGGGTGTGGTGCGAGGTGTGGATGACGACCTCCTCGACGGCGTCCGTGTCCGGGATGCGCGGGCGCAGCTCGAACGCCAGGTCGATCAGCGCCTGCGCCTGGTACTCGGCGGAGTGCTGCTTGGTGTAGGACCGCAGGATGGCCCGCTTGGGCTCGCCGGCCTCGGGGAGCCGGATCTCGTAGCGCGCCTCGTCGCCACCGAGGATGCGCGCCAGCAGGCTGTCCCCGCCCTCGTAGACGGGCGCGGGCGAACGCTCGCCGCGCATGGCGCGGTCCACGGCCAGCACCGCCAGCAGCCCCGAGTACCCCGGCACGTACGCCTTCCAGCTCGAGATCTCGCCCTTGCGGGACTGGCGGGTGGTGACGCTGGTGTGCACGGCCTGGTTGATGGCCTGAGTGAGCGTGGCCACGTCCAGGCCCAGCAGCGTGCCCAGGCCGGCGGTGGTGGCGGGGCACAGGTGGGTCATGTGGTCGATGCCGTGCTCGTGCAGCGAGATGGCGTCGACGAGGGCGATCTGCACCTCGTAGGCGGTGGCGATGGCGCGGGCCAGGGCGCGTCCGCCGGAGCCCAGCTGCTGGGCGACCGCCACCAGCGGCTGGATGTTGTCGCCGGGATGGGAGTAGTCGGCTGCCAGGTAGGTGTCGTGGAAGTCGAGCTCGCGGACGGCGGTGGCGTTGGCCCAGGCGGCCCACTCGGCCGCCACGGTGACGGAGCCGGGCAGACCGAAGAGGGTGGCGCCGCCGGGCCGGGGGTGCGCCAGCGCCTGGCTGCGTGCGTTGGCGACGGGCTCGCGAGCGAGCGCAGCGAGCGCCACCCCGGCGTTGTCGATGACGCGATTGACGATCATGGCTTCGACGTCGTGGTCGAGGGGGGCGGGGTCCACGGCGACGGCGGCCAGCCGGTGGGCGAGCTGCGCCTCCGGCGCCGGACGGGTGCCCGGTTCAGCGACGGTGACGGGATATGTGCGCATATCAGAATCATAGGCTGTCGGCGTGTCGCGAACGGCGCGTGTGCCGCCAGCCGGGGGCACGCGCACGGTCGGCTCGCGCAACGGCGTGGAGCGGCCGGACCACCGGCCCCGGCGGGGGTCGGCCGCACCGCCGCCGCCTGGGGGGCCGCGGCAGCGTAAGGTGGGACGCGATGAGCCAACCGATGACCAGCAACGAGTCCCAGGGTGGTGCCGCAGCCGGCGCCGAGGCGGGCACCGTCACGTTGGAAGGCGTGCGTGTGCGCTTCGGCGGCGAGGCGGTGCTCGACGAGGTCGACCTGACCCTGCCCGCCGGCGTCACCGTGCTGCTCCGCGGCCCCAACGGGGCGGGGAAGAGCACGCTGCTGCGGGCGATGGCGGGGCTGCTGCCCTTCGACGGCGACATCAAGCTCTTCGGAGCGCGCCCCCGCACGCTCCAGGGACGGGCCGCCTTCGCGTTCGTGGCGGACGTCCCGGTGCTGTTCGAGGACCTCACGGTGCGCGAGCACGCCACCTTCATGAGCCGCGCCTACGACCGCCCCGATGCCGAGGACGCGGTGTTGACCTGGCTCGAGCGCTTCGAGCTCGGCGACCGCCTGGACGAGTTCCCGGGGACGCACTCGCGCGGCATGCGGCACAAGACCGCGCTGTCGCTGGCGCTGGGCGTGGACCCCGGGCTCCTGCTGCTCGACGAGCCCTTCAACACCCTCGACGCCGACGCCCGCAAGACCTTGCAGGACGCCCTGCTGGCACGCGCTGCGGGAGGGGCCATCAACCTGCTCAGCGCGCACGAGCAGTCGCTCGAGAGCGACCTGGACGCGCGCGTCGTCGAGGTGCGCGGCGGCCATGTGAGCCCCCTCCGTGGCTAGCGCCCGGGCCGCGGCCGGCGGGCGGGCGGGCCTCGGCGGCCTCGAGCGCCGCATGTTCCGCCGCCGGCTGGGGCGCGGTTACCACTGGGTGGGACGGACCTTCGGCTGGTCCACGGTCCTCTACCTGGTCTTCTGGATCGCCCTGTTCGTGGTGGGCGGGGTGCAGTCCGCGGCGCCGCTGGCGTCCCCGGTTCCCGTGCGCGTGCTGCCCATCGCGCTCGACGCGCTGGCGCTGGTGGCGCTGGCGAGCGTGGCGCTGCAACGCACGCCGCCGGTCGTGGTGGGCCGTGCCCACGCCCAGCTGTTGGGGCTGGCGCCGTGGCCGGCGCGGCGGGTGCTGCGCCCGCGCCTGCTGGGGTACTTCGTCTCGCGCGTGCTGGTCGGCGGCGTGGTGGGCACCGCGGCCTGGCTGCTGGTGAGCATCCTGTTCGCCCGCTCCCTGCCGGCTCTGGTGGCGGCGGGCGCCGCGCTGTGGGCGCTCCGCTCGGTGCTGGCCGTGCTGGTGTACGAGCGCCGCCCGGCCGCCCTGCCGCTGCTGCTGGTGTCGTCGCTGCTGGCCGCGGCGGGGGTCGCGTCGGGCCCGGCGGGCTTCAGGCAGGGCGCGGCCGCCCCGGCGCTGGCCGCGGCGGGCGCGGCCGTCTTCGCCGTGGCGGCGATCGCGAGCGCCCTCGCCAGCCAGGGCGACGCCTACCCGGCCGGGTACCTGTACGACGCCACCGTGGTATCGGAGTTCCGCAGCGCCGTGTTCTTCGCGGTCATGACCCAGAACGCGGGCGCGCTGCGGCGGCGCGGCCCGCTGGCGCGCACGCGCCGTCGGCGGGGCCGCCGCAGCGGCCGCGCGCGCCTGCGCCTGCCGTCGCCGCCGGCGGAGTACGGCGCCCTCGGGGGCGTGGCCTGGCGCAGCGCCCTCAACCTGCTGCGCGCGCCGCTGCTGATGAAGCTGGCGCTGCTGGCCGCCCTGGGCTACGTCTACGCCACCCTCTCGGCCGGTGTGGTGGGCGGCCTGCCGCTGGCGGTGCTGGGACTGGCGGCGGGCTTCCTCGCCTCCTGGCTGCTGGGGCCCAGCGCCGAGCCCATGCCGCTGCCCCTCGACCCGTTCGCTCGGGGGGGCGGCCGGGTGATGCCCGGGATGGTCGTCACCGCCGTGCTGTTCGTGGTGCTGTCGGCCGCCGGCGTCAACCGCGGCGGCAGCGTGAGCGGCTCGGAGGCGGCGCTGCTCGGGTTCGCGCTGCTCACCCTGGCGATGGTGACCCTGGAGAAGGCATCGAGCTGGCTGCACGTGTCGCACCGCGAGTGGACGACGTGGGGCCTGTCGGGGCTGCTCAGCGGCACGCTGATGTGGATCCTGAGCGCGCTCGGCGGCACCGGCGCCATCACCATCGGCGCGCTCGGCCTGGCGACGTTCGCTCTGGTGATGCTGCCCTGAGGACGGCGCGGGAGCGCGGCGGGTCGGCCCTCAGCGTCGCGGTAGCAGCAGGACCATGCCGGCCGCCAGGAGCGCCAGCCCCGCCACGCGCGCTCCGGTGAGCGGGATGCGGGCGCCTCCCCACCCCGCGGTGTCGATGATGACGCCGGCCAGCATCTGCCCCAGGATGATGCCGGTTAGGCCGGCGGCCATGCCGAGCTGCGGCAGGGCGACCGCGATGCCGATCAGGATGCCCACCCCCAACGCGCCCGCGGCGCCCCAGTAAGGGGCGCTGTGCGCCATGGCGGGCCACGGCAGGCGGCCGGAGAGCACCGCTACGCCGGCCAGCAGGACGAGCGACAGGCCGCCCCCCGCGATGTTCACCAGCATGCCGGCACGCGCTGCGCCCACGGCGCCCTGGGCGGACCGCACCACGGCACCCTGCGCGCCGATGGCAAGGCCGGTGACGAGCGCGGTGAGCACCGCGAGAACGGCGGTTCTATCCATCTGGGCACCTCCACCCCGCGCGGACGCGCCGCGCGGGCGACGGCACGGCTCGGCCGGGCCGGCCCCCGCGTAGCGCCGCGGCAGGGGCCAGGCGGCGAGCCCTGCCGGTGACGGGACGCTGCCTCCCGCCCGGGGCGATACCGGCGATCCTACCGTGCTGCCGCGCGGACGGAACGTCAGGGCGCGGTCGAGGCTACAGCCAGGTAGGCGCCCACAGGCCCGGCCGCAGCCGCGCCGCGGCGAGCGCGTCCAGGTCGAGGACACCGTCCCGGAGCGGCAACGCGCGGTCCAGGCTGTCGCCCTCGAGCTTCAGCGGGAAGCTCAGCTCGCTGGGGTGCGTCACGCCCTCGCGGCTGGCGATCAGGGCGCTGTGCAAGGTGCCGAGGCCGCTGCAGGCCTGCGAGCCGACCATCACGCCCTTGCCCCCCCGGCGCGCCATCGCCAGCATGGCCAGCGAGCCCTGCCAGCCGCTGCGGGCCGGCTTGACGTTGAGGATGTCGAAGGTGTCGCCCTCCAGCTCCCGCTCCAGGTCGGCCACGGTGAAGGCGCTGTCGTCGGCGATGATGGGCAGGATGCCGGCCCGGCGGAGCTCGGCGCGGCTCCGCAGCATGTGCACGGGGAGCGGCTCCTCCACCCATGCGATGCCCAGCTCCGCCAGGCGCTCCAGGCGCCCGGCGGCGTCCTCGGGACTGAGCGTCTGGTTGGCGTCGGCGTAGAGGCGTACGGAGCTGCCGAACTCGGCCGTGAGGGCGCCGATGACCGCCTCGTCGTGGCCGGCGTCGCGACCGACCTTGACCTTGAGCACGCGCACGCCTGCCGCCACCACGCGGCCGGCTTCCGCCAGCATGTCCGCGAGCGGTGCGATGCCCAGGATGAAGCTCACTTCCGGCCGGCGCTGGGGCCCCGCCTCGAGGCCGGCCAGGCTGCCGCCGCCCGAGGCGGCCCGGGCCTCGGCCAGGGCCAGGTCCAGCGCGCCCTTGACGGCGAAGTTGAAGGGCAGCGAGGTCAGGGCGGCCGCCACGCCGCCGGCATCGCCGGCGTCCAGGCCGACGAGGCGGGGGGCGAGGTGGCGCGCGAGGGCCGCCAGCATGCTTTCCACGGTCTCCCCGTAGATGGTGGGCCGAACCGGGGCCTCGGCGATGCCGAGCGCGCCGCCGTCCAGCTCGACGCCGACCAGCAGGTGCTCGAGCCGCGCCAGCTCGCTCTGCGCGCCCCAGCGCAGCGCGCCGGCCATGGGGAGCGTCAGGGGGGCGGTGCCGATGCGGGCGATGCGGGTGCCTGCAGCCGTCCTCGTCACGGCGACCAGCCTACAGCCAGGCGCGGATGCGGGCGGCCACCTGCGCCGGTTCCAGGCGGCCGGTGTCGATGCGGATGCGCCGCGGCGGCGGCAGCCCCTGCAGGCAGGCCCACGCCGCCGCGGGATCGTAGTGGCCGCTCTCCTCGGCGACCACGAGCGCTCCGGTCAGGACCGCGTCGGGGTCCAGCCCGCGCGCCGCGGCGGCGAGCGCGGCCACGTCCGTGAGCCGCGCTAGGCCGCGGACCTCGAGCAGGCGCCGCCGCAGGCCGTCGACGCCGCCGTCGACCCCGCTGTCGACGCCGCCGTCCTGCCGGCCGGCAGCGGACTCCTGCGCGGCCGCGCCTGAGACCCGGTCGAAGGCGTCGCGCCGTCCCGCCAGGCGCAGCACCCGCACCTCCGGAGGGGCTTCCAGCACGATGAAGCGCGCGCTCGGGAAGGCGGAGGCGGCGAAGCGCACCTCGCTCTCCCCGCGCAGGTTGTCGAAGAGCAGCAGGGGCGCCGGCGGCAGCTCGGCATGGTGCAGGTACCGTTCCAGGGCGTGCGCCAGGCCGCCCGCGTGCGCCTGGCGGTAGCCTGCCGTCAGCCGGAAGCGCTCCAGCCGGTCGCGCACCGGCCGCTCGGTTTCCCCGGCCAGGCGCTGCGCCTCGGGGATGACGATGCGGTCGGCGAGCTCGCGCCGGTTCGGCAGCACCGCGGCAGCCGGCACCGCCGCCCGCAGGGCGCCGACCGCCGTGCTCTTGCCCACGCCGGTGAGTCCCACCAGCAGGACCATCGCCGGCAGGCGCCCGCCGCGAGCGCTGTCCAACGCTCAGCCCAGCGCCTGCAAGCGCTCGCCGGCGCGGCGGATGAGGCCTTCGTCCTTGCAGTAGGCGAACCGCACCAGGTGCCGCGCCAGCGACTTGTGCTCGTCGGCGTAGAAGGCGCTGGGTGGGATGGCGCCCACGCCAACCCGGCCCGGGAGGTCACGACAGAGCGCCACGTCGTCCTCGTACCCCAGGAGCCGGGCGTCGGCCAGCACGAAGTAGCCGCCGTCGGGAACGAACGGCCGGAAGGGTGTCGGCTCCAGCGCCGCCAGCAGCGCGTCCCGCCGCCTGCGGTAGTCGTCTGCGAGCTCGCGGTAGTAGCCGCTCTCGCGGGCGTGGCGCAGCATCGCGGCGCCGGCGGCCTGCAGCGGCGTGGCGACCGTGAACGGGATCCACTGGTGGGCCATGCGCACGGCCCGCACCAGCGGCTCGGGACCGCTCACCCAGCCGACCTTCCAGCCGGTCACCGAGAAGGTCTTGCCGAGGCTGGCGACCGTGAGGGTGCGCTCCCAGGCGCCGGGGCGGCCGGCCAGCGGGACGTGGCCTTCGAAGGCGATGCGCTCGTAGACCTCATCGCTGATGAGCAGCGCGTTGACGCGGGCCGCCTCGGCCACCAGCAGGTCCAGCTCCGCGGCGGTGAACACCTTGCCGGTGGGGTTGTGGGGCGTGTTCACGACGATGGCGCGGGTGCGGTCGGTGACGGCGGCGCGCAAGCGGTCGGGGTCGAGCGTCCAGCGGCCGCCCTGCAGCTCCAGCGGGAGGTAGCGCGGCACCCCTCCCGCCATCACCACGTCGGCCGGGTAGGCGTCGTAGAAGGGCTCGAGCAGCAGGACCTCGTCGCCCGGGTCGATCAGGGCCTGCATGCACGCGAACAGCCCTTCGGTGGCGCCGTCGGTGACGAGCAGGTTGGCTGCAGGGTCGAGGTCGCGAGCGAGCCCGGCGGAGAGGTCGGCGGCCACCTCGCCGGTCAGCTCGGGCAGGCCCCCCAGCGGCGCGTACTGCTGGAAGCCGTCGGCGCTGCGGCGCAGCGCATCCACCACGAAGTCCGGCGGATCGAAGTCGGGGAAGCCCTGCCCCAGGTCGATGGCGCCTCGCTCCCGGGCCAGGCGCGAGTAGGTGGCGAAGACGGTCTCCTGGAAGCCTGCGACGCGCGTCGCGGGCCCTCTCGGCGTGGCGGTCGGGGCTGCTTTCGGGGGCATGGGTTCGCCTGACATCGCCGCCATTCTACGGGCTCGGGCGCCGCGCCGCCGGCCGCGGCGCGCCGGGGCGGACACGGGCGCACGCGCCCACCTGCGGCCTGCCGGCTCCGGGCGGACCGTGCCCAGCGGGGGCCGGGCGGCGGCCCGCCGGCGACCCCATCGCTCAGGCGGTGGCGGGCGCGGCCTGCAGCGCCTGCACCACCGCCTGCGTGAAGGCTTCGGTACCGCGACTGCCGCCGAGGTCGACGGTGGCGTCCTGCTCCAGCGCCGCCTGCACCGCGGCCTCCAGCGCGCCCGCCGCGGCCTGCTCGCCCAGCCCGTGGCGCAGCATCATCGCCGCGGAGAGCAGCGTGCCCACGGGGTTGGCGATGCCCTTGCCCGCGATGTCCGGGGCGCTGCCGTGCACCGGCTCGTAGAGCCCCACCTCGCCGCCCAGGCTGGCCGAGGGCAGCACCCCCAGCGAGCCGGGGATGACCGCGGCGAGGTCGGAGAGGATGTCGCCGAACAGGTTGCCGGTCACGACCACGTCGAAGTGGGTGGGGGCGCGCACGAGCTGCATGGCGGCGTTGTCGACGTAGAGGTGCTCGAGCTCGACGTCCGGGAACTCCGTCCGGTGCACGCCCACCAGCACGTCCCGCCAGAACTGCGAGACGTCCAGCACGTTGGCCTTGTCGACGTTGGTGACCTTGTTGCGGCGCTTGCGCGCGGTCTCGAACGCCACCCGGGCGATGCGCTCGACCTCGAAGCGCTGGTAGATCATGTTGGACGCGCCCTCGTCCTCCCGGGCGTACGACGGCTTCCCGAAGTAGATGCCGCCGGTCAGCTCCCGCAGGATCAGCAGGTCGGTGCCGCGCGCCACGGCCTCCTTGAGCGGCGACAGGTGCTCCAGGCCGGGGAAGACCTTGACCGGTCGCAGGTTGGCGAACACCCCCAGGTGGCGCCTCAGCCCCAGGATGCCGGACTCCACGCGCTTCTCGCGGGGCAGCCGGTTCCACGGGTGATCGCCGACGGGGCCGCCCGCCGAGCCCATCAGCACCGCGTCGGCGCGGCTGCAGGCCTCCTTGGTCTGCTGCGGCAGCGGCTCGCCGTAGGCGTCGATGGCGCCGCCGCCGAAGGCCAGGCGCTCGAACGTGAAGGCGAGGCCGTGCGTGGCCTGCATCGCTTCCAGCACGGACAGGGTGGCGTCGATGACCTCCGGGCCGATGAAGTCCCCGGGCAGCACCGCGATGTGGTAGCTCATGGCTGACTTCCCTCCTGGCTTGCCTCGTGGGGGCGGACGGCGAGCACCAGCGCCATGGGCAGCGCGAAGCGCACCGCTTCCCCGTCAACGACCTCGATGTCGAACCAGCGGCGCTCGGCGCTGCCGGCCTCCCGGAACAGGCGCCGTACCTCCGCCTCACCGCCGGGACCGAGATCCATCCGCCCGATCCAGTCGTCGACCTCCATGCGGTAGCGGGTCTCGATGTCGCCGACGACCCAGGCCAGGCCGGCGTCGGCCAGCATCGTGCGCCATTCGGCGAGGGTGTAGGCGCGCACGTGCGTGACGTCGCGCGCGCGCTCCACGGCGTCGAGCCAGGCGTCCACCGCCGGGTCGGGGGTGATCTCGTCGACCAGCACGAAGCGGCCGCCGGGCCGGAGCACGCGCGCCACCTCCCGCAAGGTGGCCGGCAGGTCGGCGTGGTGGTGCAGCGTGTGCCGGGCCGTCACCAGGTCGACGCAGCCGTCCTGCAGGCCCGTGGCGTCGCCGGGCGCCTGCACGAAGCGCAGGTTGGGGAGATGGCCGTACCGCTCGCGCGCGCTCGCCAGCATGGCGCGCTCGGGGTCCACCGCGATCACCTCGGCGGCGAGAGGCGCCAGCCGCGCGGCGGTGTGGCCCGCACCGGTGCCGATGTCGAGGCAGCGGTCGGACGACACGGGCCTCGCCAGCGCCAGCAGGCGCGGCAGCGAGGGGCCGCCCAGGTGGACGGCGCTGGCCGCGTAGGCGGGCCCGCGCCGGGCCCAGCCGGCGTCGTGCGCGTGCTGCCCGGGCACCGGGGTCACACGGCGCCGGCGCGGCCGAGACGTTCGGCGGCCGCCTTCACGTCGCCCACGCCTTCCAGAAGCTCGCCGAGGGGATCCCAGTAGCCGGCCAGCAGCGCCTCGCGGGCCGACTCGGGGATCGACGCCTCGAAGACCCGGTCGCCGGCGCGCACCTGCTTGCCGTCGACGTCGACGACGATCTCCAGGGCCGGGTCGCGCCGCAACGCCTCGCTGAGGGCGCGGCGCGCCTCGGGGGAGACGGCGACGCACACCAGACCCAGCGTGGTGGCGTTCCCGAAGAAGATCTCCCCGAAGCTCTCCGCCACCACCGCTCCGAAGCCGGCGCGGGCGATCGACTGGGGGGCGTGCTCGCGGCTCGAGCCGCAGCCGAAGTTGCTGCCGGAGACGAGCACGGTGGCGCCGGCGTAGCGTGGGTCGTCGAGGGGGTGACCCTTGGGCGCGCCGTCCTCGCCGAAGCGCTCGTCGTAGAACAGCCCCTCGCCCAGCCCGTCGAAGGTGACGCACTTGAGGTAGCGCGCGGGGATGATGCGATCGGTGTCGATGTCGTCTCCCGGCACGGGCACGCCGTGCCCGCGGACCTCGCGGATCTGCTCGAGGGCCATCAGGCCACCGCCTCTCTCGCCACGCCGAAGACCTCGCGGGCGTCGCTGACCTCGCCGGTGACGGCGGCGGCCGCCACCATGACCGGGCTCATCAGCACGGTGCGGCCGGTGGGGCTGCCCTGCCGGCCCTTGAAGTTGCGGTTGGAGGTGCTGGCGCAGAGCTGGTCGCCGACCAGCTTGTCGGGGTTCATCGCCAGGCACATCGAGCAGCCCGCATCGCGCCACTCGAAGCCGGCGGCCTCGAACACCTTGTCGATGCCACGCTGCTCGCACTCGGCCTTGACATGCTGGCTGCCCGGCACGGCGATGGCCTTGACGCCGGGGTGGACGCGGCGGCCCTCCAGGTAGCGCGCCGCCTCGATGAAGTCCGAGACGCGCCCGTTGGTGCACGAGCCGAAGAAGGCCACGTCCACCTTGGTGCCCTTGATGGGCGCGCCGGGGGTCAGCTTCATGTGCGCCAGCGCCTCGGCGACGCCGTCGCGCTCGCTCTCGGGAACGCCGTCCACGGTAGGTACGTTCTGCTCGATGGAGATCGCCTGGCCCGGGTTGATGCCCCACGTGACCGTCGGCGGGATCTCCTCCCCGCGGATGCTGACCACGTCGTCGTAGCGGCAGCCGGGGTCGGAGGCGAGGCTGCTCCAGCGCGACACCGCCTCGTCCCAGGCTGCGCCCTCGGGCGCGAAGGGGCGGCCCTTCAGGTAGGCGAAGGTGGCGGCGTCGGGGTTGACGTACCCGCAGCGTGCGCCGCCCTCGATCGACATGTTGCACACCGTCATGCGCTCTTCCATGCTCATGCGCTCGAAGACGTTGCCGCCGTACTCGTAGGCGTAGCCCAGCCCGCCCTTGACGCCGAGCGTGCGGATGATGTGCAGGATCACGTCCTTGGCGTACACGCCCGGGTGGAGGCGGCCGGTGACCTTGATGCGCCGCACCTTCAGCTCGCTCATCGCCAGCGTCTGCGTGGCGAGCACGTCCCGCACCTGGCTGGTCCCGATGCCGAACGCGATGGCGCCGAACGCGCCGTGGGTGGAGGTGTGGCTGTCGCCGCAGGCGATGGTGGCGCCCGGCTGCGTGATGCCTTGCTCGGGGCCGACCATGTGCACGATCCCCTGGTTGCCGCTGTCCAGGTCGAAGAAGCGGATGCCGTGCTCGGCGCAGTTCCTGCGCAGCTCCCGGATCATCTCGTCGGCCAGCGCGTCCTCGAAGGGTTCGACGCGCGTGTGCGTGGGGACGATGTGGTCGACGGTGGCGAAGGTCCGCTCCGGCATGAGCACCTCCAAGCCGCGGTCGCGCAGCATCCCGAACGCCTGCGGGCTGGTCACCTCATGGATGAGATGGGTATCGATCAGCAGTTGCGTCTGGCCGTTGCGCAGGGTACGCACGGCGTGCTCCTGCCAGACCTTCTGGTACAGGCTCTTCGGTTGGCTCATGCTCTTCCTCTCGCGGACGTGTTCCGGCTCTGGACGTCGGCTCTCGCTGGCAAAACGAAACGCGGCCCCGGGCGATATGCCGGAGGCCGCGACCACGGTCTAGCAACACGCAGGTCTAGACGCGGACGGGCCCACCCTCTCGTAGCAGCACGCTCTGCCACAGGTTGATGACCCGAAGGCGCCGACGGATACGCATTGGGCAGAGTATACGGGGGGCTTCGGGGGGTGTCAATGTGGCCGGGGGTTAATAGATAGGGGCGAAATCCAGTTCACCCCCGCTCCGAACCGTGAGGGTCAAGTAGGCCCTGCGTGACCCATGCTGGCCTCTCATGTGAAGTATTAGATTTTGCTTGATGCTGATGAGAGTGCGGAGGTATGATTCGAGACATTAACAGCTCGCATATATCTGTTGCGGAGGGCGCTCATCAACAGTCTGCGAGAGAACGGGGGGACCATGAAGCTTGCTCGCCTGTTACTTCCCACCTCACTCGTCTTCGTCCTTGCTGCCTGTACCTCGGGGGGTTTCTCGTACACAGGCTCCTGGAGCGGGACCATCAATGACAGCGTCGCAGGGGCTGGGACGATCACGGCATCACTTGCGCAAAGCGGAAGCACATTCGCAGGTACCTGGCAGGCTGTCTTCTCGAGCGGAACGAACGGGGGCTCGCTCACGGGCACCGTAAACGGGACATCCGTAATCGTGGATCTTGAGCCGTCCAGTACTTCCGCTTGCCCCTACAACGTGGTTGCCAGCCGGTCGGGCTCTCAGCTTTCAGGCAATTACTCCGCCTACAACTGCACAGGGACCATTACCGGCACCCTGAGCATCACCAAGCAGTAGGCCGAGAGGCACGTAGACCAGTTGCTAAGGCACACCAAACGGCGAAACGTGGTGCTCCGACTGGGCGTAGCGTTGCTCAGCGTTCTGTGGCTTGCTGCATGCACTCCATCAGCCAGCGATGCCTTCTGGGGTGGGTTTTACAGTGGTTACTACGGGACCACATCCACGACCACCGGAGCCGTACAGAGCAACATCGTCAGCAGGTTCAATGGTTTCAGCCACGGCAACGTTTACCAACTCGCCAATGGTCAGATCTGGCAACAGACCGAGTTCTACTCGTGGTACTGGTACGCCTACCGCCCCGAGGTTGTCATCTACTCGTCATATGGGACATATCGGATGCTCGTACAAGGTATCGACCACGAAGTAACGGTGACGAGGCTGCGGTAAGGATCTGGATTCACAAGGTCCAGTAGGATCCCTGAGGGCAGTGGGGACACGTCATAAAGGGCTGCGACACCTGGCAAGTGAAGCGTGAAGGCCATGGGAGTTGGCACGGCCAAGCTTCCAGCTTCCAATTGGGGACTCGTGGGAATCCAGACATTACCAGCCACTAGGATCCGCGCCGTTGCACTCGGTATGGCGGCCGTGATTCCGTAGCAAGTCGGACTTGCCCAGCATGACCTGGGACGGGGGCTATCGTGTGGATTAGTCGATGCTGAAGAACGGTTGCACTATCGTGGGTGGCGGTTGGTTTCGTTGTGTTCCTGTGTCGTCGTTTTGCGGGTTTTGTCGTCTGGAGCGCCATTTCCTTGCGATATGATGAGGCGTGAGGCCACCAGAAAGCGCGTGCCAGGATCCCCAGGGTCATCTGTTCCGGGTGGAGCTGATCGACGTGGTGGATCGCCGGCATGCGCTGGTGCGGTTGGCCGACGAGGTGGACTGGGCTAGATTCGAGGAGGCGTTCGGCGCCACCTACGACGA
>DATFNF010000073.1:0-6302 GCA_035266525.1 Trueperaceae bacterium
TCCCGGTCTGCCCAAGGCCGGCCAGGCGCTCATCCGCGTGGTGAACCTCTCCACCGGTTCCTCCACCCTCACGGTGACTGCCAGCGCCAAGGGCTCGAGCAGCAGCTCCGGCAGCAGCTCGTCCACGGCCGGCTCCTCGACGTCGGGCGGCGGCGCAGCGAGCGGATCATCGTCCGCGAGCGTCCAGCTGGCGTCGAGCCTGAGCGCCCAGAAGGCGGGCCAGTACGTGGCCTTGCCCGCGGGCTCGTACACCCTCGACGTGAGCGGCCCTGCCATCGACAGCTCGCGCGGCGGCCAGAGCAAGAGCTCCGGAACCTCCGGCAGCAGTTCGGGCAGCAGTAGCTCGGGCAGCAGCAAGCGCTCGAAGGGCAGCTCCGGGGCGTCCGGCAGCACCGGCTCGGGCGCGTCTGGCAACTCAGGCGGTGCCGGCGGTTCCGGCAGCACCGGTTCCGGCAGCACCGGCACCAACGGAACGAGCGGTAGCGGCCTGGGGTCCAAGTCGGGCACGTCGAGCGTCGGCGCTAACGCTGCCGGCGCCCCGACCACAGGCGCCTCGAAGTCCGGCTCACAGTCCAAGTCGCAGTCTGGCTCGCAGTCTGGCTCGCAGGCCGGCTCACAGTCCGGTTCGCAGTCGGGCTCGTCCTCGGCCAGCAGCTCGAAGGGCGTGCAGCTCACCGGCACGCCGCTCGAGCACGGCGTCGTCTACACGTTGTTCGTGGCGTCCGACGGCAAGTCCAGCCTGATGCTGGTGTCGGCCGACGCGGCCGTCGCCCAGAACCAGGCCAAGTAGCCGGCAGGGCGCCGTAATCGTCGAGCTCCGCGCGCTGAGCGCGCGGATCCTCCTCCGGGCGGGGAGCCGCAAGACGCGGCTCCCCGCCCCTCCCTGTCGCGTGCGGGACACGACAGCCGCACCTCACCGGCTCGCGTCACGACCCACTGCCGCGGGAGGCACGGGCCATCGCGATGGCGGGCATTCGTACCGCCGACCACGCCCTGACCACCCGGAACGCCATGCCAGCGTCCGCGGGCCAACTCGCCTCTTCCCCATCACACCGGCCGGAACGTCGTCTACTGGTAGCTGTTGAAGGGCGGCGGCATCCCCGCTGCGGTGCCGGCGGCGCCGCTCGTCGGCTTCACCCAGGCTGCGTCCGCCCGGGGCACCGCAGCAGCCGCCTCGACGGGCCGCGGCGTCAGCCCCGAACGCCGTTCGACACGCGGTCGTCCGCACCTTCCCACAGGAGGTAACCCAGTATGGCTCCCACGACCACCGCCTCCCCCTCCCCCCTGAAGGTTGCCGTCTTGGGCGCAGGCAACCGCGGGGCCGACGTCTACGCCGATCTCATCTCGCGGCAGCCCAACGTGGCGCGCATCGCGGCGATCGCCGACCCAGACCCGGCGAAGCTCACCGCCGCCGGGCGCCGTTTCGGCCTGACGGAGAGCGCGCTCTTCACCGAGCCCCCGGAGCTCCTGAGCCGCACCGACGGCCTCGACGCCGTGGTGGTGGCGACGCCGGACCGCTTCCACGTCGGCCCCACGGTGGCTGCGCTCGAACGCGGCCTCGACGTGCTCCTCGAGAAGCCGATCGCGCCCGACGCCGAGGGCGTCCGCACGGTCAGGGACGCCGCCCTGCGGGCTTCAGGGAGCGTAACGGTGGCACACGTGCTGCGCTACACGCCTTTCTTCCGGACCGTCAAGGAGCTGCTCGATGCCGGCCGGATCGGCCGCCTCGTCGCCCTGCAGCAGACCGAGAACATCGGCTACTACCACTTCGCCCACAGCTACGTGCGCGGCAACTGGCGTCGCGAGGCGGACAGCAGCCCCATGCTGCTGGCCAAGGCCTGCCACGACCTCGATATCGTCCGGTGGCTGGTGGGGGCGCCCTGCGCCGCCGTGACCTCCGTTGGCGGCCTGGCGCACTTCCGGCCGGAGAACGCCCCGGCGGGCTCCACCGAGCGCTGCCTCGACGGCTGCCGCGTGGAGCGGCGTTGCCCCTACTCGGCCGTCCGCATCTACCTCGAGCGCTTCGGGGGCTCGCGCGCGTGGCCCAACAGCGTGGTGGCGCCGGGCGGCGACGAGGCGGCGCTGCGGCAGGCGCTGGTCACGGGGCCCTACGGCCGCTGCGTGTACCGCTGCGACAACGACGTGGCGGACCATCAGCTGGTCCAGCTCGAATTCGAGAACGGCGTCGCGGTGTCGCTGGTGGTACAGGCGTTCAGCGCCGAGATCACCCGCAGCCTGCATGCCATGGGCACGCACGGCGAGATGCATGGCGACCTGGACCGCGGCGAGATCGTCCTCGAGGACTTCGCCTCCGGCAGGAGCGAACGCTACCGGGTGGGCGGCGACGGCAACCACGCCGGCGGCGATGCGGCGCTGGTGGCGGACTTCCTCGACCGGCTGCGCCGGCGGCGCGACGGCGAGGCCCCGGGCGAGGCCCCGAGCGCGCTCACCGCGGCCGTCGAGAGCCACCTGCTGGCGTTCGCCGCGGAGCGCTCGCGCCAGGAGCAGCGGCGCGTCGCCGCGGACGCGACGGGCCTCTGAGCCGAACCGCCGGCATCCGGGCCGCCTCGGCCACAGCACGCCCGCGGGCTACCGTATCCGCCAGACCCGTACCAGCCAGACCGATACCACCCGGCCCGGTACCGGCCGGGGCCCTGCCGCCGGCCCTCGACCACCTACGTCGTGCCCGGTGTTCGTGCGGAGGGTCCTGCGCTGGTCCGGGCCGTCCCGCGTGACGTAGGCTTGAAGGGTTGAACAGGCCCCGTGGGCCGAATCGACGCAAATACACGCGCGTGCCCGGAACGCTCCTGGCCGCGCGCGGTCACGAGGAGCGGAGCACACCATGGACCAAGGCACCCCCGACCGAGCCGCCACGCCCAGGATCATCTACACCAAGGTGGACGAGGCTCCCGGGCTGGCAACCTATTCGCTACTGCCCATCGTCGAGGCGTTCACGCGCGCGGCAGGCGTGAACGTCGAGACCCGCGACATCTCGCTGGCCGGGCGCGTCCTGGCCGTCTTCCCGGACTACCTCGCGGAGGACCAGCGCGTCGGCGACGATCTGGCGTACCTGGGCGAGCTCACGGCGTCGCCCGAGGCGAACATCATCAAGCTGCCCAACGTCAGCGCCTCGCTGCCCCAGCTCAAGGCCGCCATCCGGGAGCTGCAGGGCAAGGGCTACGCGCTCCCGGAGTACCCCGACGAGCCGGCCAGCGACGAGGAGCGTGACGTGCGGGAGCGTTACGACCGCGTCAAGGGCAGCGCCGTCAACCCGGTGCTGCGCCAGGGCAACTCGGACCGCCGGGCGCCGGCATCGGTCAAGGCCTACGCGCGCAAGCACCCCCACGCGATGGGGGCCTGGAGCCCCGACTCCAAGTCGCACGTGGCCCACATGACCGCCGGCGACCTGCGCTCGACGGAGGTCTCGCGCACCGTCGGCGCCGCGGAAGCCGGCGACGCACGCATCGAGCTGGTCGCCAGAGGTGGCGGAACGACCGTGCTGATGGAGCGTCTGCCGCTGAAGGAAGGCACCGTCATCGACGCCGCCGTGATGCGCCGCGCCGACCTGCGCGCCTTCCTGGCCGAGCAGATCGCGGACGCCAAGCACCAGGACGTGCTCTTCTCCATCCACCTGAAGGCGACCATGATGAAGGTCTCCGATCCCATCATCTTCGGTCATGCCGTGGAGGTCTTCTTCCAGGACGTCTTCGCCAGGCACGGAGCCACGTTCCGCGAGCTCGGCGTGAGCGCGAACAACGGGCTGGCCGCGCTCTACACCGCCATCGAGACGCTCCCCGAAGGCCAGCGCAAGGCCATCGAGGGGGACTTGCAGGCCGCGCTGGACGAGCAACCGGAGCTGGCGATGGTCAACTCCGACAAGGGCATCACCAACCTGCACGTCCCCTCGGACGTCATCGTCGACGCCTCGATGCCCGCCGCCATCCGTTCCTCGGGCCAGATGTGGGGACCGGACGGCGAGCAGCACGACACCAAGTTCGTCATCCCCGACAGCGCCTACGCCGGGGTGTACCAGGCCGTGATCGAGGACTGCAAGGCCAACGGCGCCTTCGACCCGCGCACCATGGGCAGCGTGCCCAACGTGGGCCTGATGGCGCAGAAGGCCGAGGAGTACGGCTCGCACGACAAGACCTTCGAGGCTCCCTCCGCCGGCACCATCCGCGTGGTAGCGCAGAACGGCGCCACGCTCGTCGAGCGCGACGTGGAGCCGGGCGACATCTGGCGCGCGTGCACCGTCACCGACGCCGCCATCCGGGACTGGGTCAAGCTCGCCGTGACGCGCGCGCGGGCGAGCGACACGCCCGCGGTGTTCTGGCTCGACAAGGAGCGCCCGCACGACGCCCGGCTCATCGCCAAGATCGACCGCTACCTGAAGGACCACGACACCGGCGGGCTGGACATCCAGATCCTGTCGCCGGTGGAGGCGACCCGCCTCTCCTGCCGGCGGCTGCGCCAGGGCAAGGACACCATCTCGGTGACCGGCAACGTCCTGCGCGACTACCTCACCGACCTGTTCCCCATCCTCGAGGTCGGCACCAGCGCCAAGATGCTGTCGATCGTGCCGCTGATGGCGGGAGGCGGCCTGTTCGAGACCGGTGCCGGCGGCTCCGCGCCCAAGCACGTGCAGCAGTTCGTGGCCGAGGGACACCTGCGCTGGGATTCCCTCGGCGAGTTCCTGGCGCTCGCGGCGTCGCTCGAGCACCTCAGCGGGCACGCCGGCAACCGCAGGGCGCAGATCCTGGCCGACGCCCTGGACAAGGCGAACGCCGCCGTGCTGGAGAGCAACAAGGCGCCGTCGCGCAAGGTGGGTGAGATCGACAACCGCGGCAGCCACTTCTACCTGGCGCTGTACTGGGCCAGGGAGATGGCGTCCCAGCAGGACGATCCCGAGCTGGCGGCGCGCTTCCGCGGCCTGGCCGATGCCCTGGCCGAGAACGAGAAGACCATCGCCGAGGAGCTGCTGACGGCGCAGGGGTCGCCGGTCGACATGGGGGGCTACTACCGCCCAGACGACGACCTCGCGACGCGGGCCATGCGCCCCAGCCCGACCTTCAACGGCGTACTGGACGGCTTCGCAGGCTGAGGCGACCGAGCCGCGGCACAGAGCGGCGCCGCACCGCTGCACCATCCCGCCGCGCCACCCGGTCCGGCGGCCAAGCCACGCCGATGCAGGCGCTCCCTCGAGGGAGCGCCTCGTCTATGCTGAACTCCCGGGCCGCGGATCGACCCCGTTCGCGTCGAGCGCGTCGCGGCCCAGACCAGGCCATCGGAAGTGCCGGCATGAACTCGGACACGCTGATCGGATTCGCCGCTGTGGTGGTCCTGCTGCTGTTGTGGAGCGCCTACTCCAAGGAACGCGGCTTCGGCGGCGGCTTCATGTCCGCGCTGGTCACGCTCGTGATCCTGGGGGCCGTCGCGCTGCTGGTCGTGCGGTTGCTGGGCCTGTAGCCTCGAACCAGATCGCGATCAGGGACCCTTGCGCAGCTCGGCGATGGCCGCCCGGTCCAGCACGGGCGGCGGTACCGTGGAGCCGAAAGCACGGGAGAGGAGCGCGAGCGGCATGGCAGTCAACGCGCGTACGGTCCGGGCGCCCAGGGGAACGCAGCGCAGCTGCAAGGGCTGGCAGCAGGAGGCGGCGCTGCGGATGCTCATGAACAACCTCGACCCCGACGTGGCCGAGAAGCCCGACGAGCTGATCGTCTACGGCGGCAGCGGCCGCGCGGCCCGCAGCTGGGAGGCGTTCGACGCCATCGTGGCGACCTTGAGGCGCCTCGAGAACGACGAGACACTGCTCATCCAGTCGGGCAAGCCGGTCGGTGTGTTCCGCACCCACGAGCTGGCGCCGCGCGTGCTCATCGCCAACAGCCTGCTGGTGCCCGCCTGGGCGACCTGGGAGGAGTTCCGGCGCCTGGAGGCGGCCGGGCTCACCATGTTCGGGCAGATGACCGCCGGCTCGTGGATCTACATCGGCACCCAGGGCATCCTGCAGGGCACCTTCGAGACCTTCGCGGAGGCGGCCGGCCAGCACTTCGGCGGCGACCTGCGCGGGCGCTGGACGCTCACCGCCGGCTGCGGCGGCATGGGCGGCGCGCAACCCCTGGCGGTGACCATGAACGGCGGCGTGTGTCTCATCGTCGAGGTGGATCCCGAACGGCTGCAGCGGCGCGTCGAGACCCGCTACCTCGACGAGGTGGCGGACGACCTCGAGGACGCCCTGGCACGGGTGGGGCGCTACGTGGCCGCCGGCGAGGCGCGCTCGGTCGGGTTGGTCGGCAACGCCGCCG
>DATFNF010000074.1:0-43548 GCA_035266525.1 Trueperaceae bacterium
GGCGGCGGTCTCCTGCGGCTCCTGGTGTGCCATTCCGAATCCGGCCTCCGTTCCAGCCTCGACGTCTTGGGCGTAACGAGGGAATTGTACCCGGCGCTCACCGAGGCGGCAATGAGGGCGCACACGCCGCGGCGGGGACGCCAGGAACACGTCCCTGGCGGGACGTCTGGCGCGCGGACGGCATGCTAGGCTCCAAGGAGCATCATGGTCGGCACGTGAGGCCGCGACGGCCCCGTGCGGCGGCGCCGCGTCCAGGGGGCCGGCCCGGCGTGGCGTTAGCGGCCCCAGGAGGGTCACACCGTGGTGACACGCCGGCGACACGGTTGGTGATTGGGTGAGCACGCGCGAAGGCAGCACGACGATGCCGGAGCGGCCCAGCGGGCCGCTGCGCCGGTACCTGCACGTGTCCGTCGAGGCGCGCCGCCGCTACGGCATCGGGGGCGAGCTGTTCGGTCTCAGCGGGCGCTTGATGCTCGGGGACGCCGCGCGGGCATACAGCCTGGCGGGCCGCATCAACGCCGTACGGCAGGCGGACCGCTTCCCCGAGCTGGGGGTCAAGGGCGGCGACCTGTACGCGGCCGCGCTGCTGCACGAGCTCATGCACGCGGTCATCGCCACCGCGTCCGAGCGGGCGTCGGAGCGGTCCGGCGAGCGCCCGCTGGCGCGGGCCAGGCGGCAGCTCGAGCGGGAGCTCGGCGCGGAGGGCGTGACGGCCGCGGCGCAGGCGTTCACGGGGCGCTTCCCGCCGCCCGACGTGGCCGCCGGCCGGCGCGCGCTGGATGCCTACCTGAGCGGCGACACGGAGGGCACGCCCAACCTCGAGGTGGCCTTCGAGGAGGCGCTGCTGGTGCGGCTCGCCAACGTCAACCCGGCGCTGGAGCGGCTCTACGAGCTCTTCGACGACGCGCCCCTGCGCGCCGCCCCCGGCTACGCCCGCACGCTGGAGCTGCTCGAGCGGCAGCTGGAGGGCGAGAGCCTCGGCGATGGCGCCGCCGGCGGCGAGGGCGGCCTGATGGCGCTGTTGTGGGCCCCGCAACGTGCCAGCCCCACGTCGCTCGAGGGGCAGCTCCGGGTCGCCGAGGAGCGTTGGGGACCCCTGCTGAGCGGACGCTTCACGGCCTTGCTGGCGCGGTTGCTGCGTTCGATCGACGTGCTCAGGGAGGAACGGGCGCGAGGGCCGGGTGGGCCGGGCCCGGCGCCGGTGCTCGACGCGGCCGCGCTCAGGCAGCAGAGCGAGCACGAGGCCTACAGCGCCGACAGCGAGTGGATGCCGAGCGTGGTGCTGGTGGCCAAGAGCACCTACGTGTGGCTGGCGCAGCTGGAGCGACGCTACGGGCGCGAGGTCCGCCGCCTCGATCAGGTGCCGGACGAGGCGCTGGCGGAGCTCGCGGACCGCGGGTTCAACGGCCTGTGGCTGATCGGGCTGTGGGAGCGCAGCCAGGCATCGCAGCGCATCAAGCAGCGCCGCGGTCAGCCCGGCGCCCTGGCCAGCGCGTACGCGCTCTACGACTACGTCATCGCCGGGGACCTCGGCGGGGAGCCTGCCTTCCGCGAGCTCGAGGCCCGCGCCGGGCGTCACGGCATCCGCCTCGCCGGCGACATGGTACCCAACCATGTGGGCATCGACGGGAAGTGGGTCGCCGAGCATCCGGAGTGGTTCGTGCAGCTGGACCATCCGCCCTATCCGGGCTACCGCTTCGACGGGCCGGACCTGTCCTCGGACCCGGCGATGGCGGTCAGCATCGAGGATCACTACTGGGACGACAGCGACGCGGCGGTGGTCTTCCGCCGGACGGACCGGGCGAGCGGGGAGACGCGCTTCATCTACCACGGCAACGACGGCACCTCGATGCCGTGGAACGATACCGCCCAGCTCGACTACCTCCGGCCGGAGGTGCGCGAGGCCGTGGTCCAGACCATCCTGCACGTGGCGCGCCTGGTGCCGATCATCCGCTTCGACGCGGCCATGACGCTCGCCAAGCGCCATATCCAGCGCTTGTGGTACCCGCCGCCCGGCGAGGGAGGCGCCATCCCTTCGCGCAGCGCCTACGGCTCGATGCGCGCGGAGGAGTTCGAGCGCCGCATCCCGGTCGAGTTCTGGCGTGAGGTGGTCGACAGGGTGGCGGCCGAAGCTCCCGGGACGCTGCTGCTGGCGGAGGCCTTCTGGATGATGGAGGGCTACTTCGTGCGCACCCTGGGCATGCACCGGGTCTACAACAGCGCCTTCATGAACATGTTGAAGCGCGAGGAGAACGCCGACTACCGGACGCTCGTGAAGAACGTGCTGGCGTTCGACCCGCGCATCCTGGGACGCTTCGTCAACTTCATGAACAACCCGGACGAGGAGACGGCCATCGCCCAGTTCGGCGACGGCGACAAGTACTTCGGGGTGTGCGTGCTGATGGCCACCATGCCCGGGCTGCCGATGTTCGGCCACGGTCAGGTGGAGGGGTTCCGCGAGAAGTACGGCATGGAGTACCGCGCCCCGACCTTCGAGGAGGAGCCGGACACGCGGCTGATCGAGCGGCACCGCCGCGAGATCGCCCCGCTGCTCTACCGCCGGCGCGACTTCGCCGGCGCCGAGACCTTCCGGCTCTTCGACGCCGTCGACGGGCAGGGCCACGTGAACGAGGACGTCTACGCCTACTCCAATCGTTCCGGCCGGACGGCGTCGCTGGTGCTCTACAACAACCGCTACGCGCGTGCGGCCGGCAGCATCCGCCGCAGCGTGCCGTTCGCCGAGCCCTGGGCCGGTGGCGGCGAGCGCCGCGAGTCCCTGCACCAGGCGCTCGGGCTCGCCGGCGGCGACCGCCGCTTCACCGTGCTGATCGACACGCTGCACGGCCTGAGCTACCTGCGCCGCTCGGACGACATCGCCCGGGACGGCCTGGCGTTCGCGCTGGACGGGTTCCAGGCCCAGGCGTTCGGCGACGTCTACGAGGTGGAAGACGTCGACGGCAGCTATGCCGGGCTGGAGGCGGCGCTCGCCGGCGCCGGCGTGGCCGACCTGGAGGGCGCGCGGCTCGACTGGCTGCACCGCGAGGTCCGGCGGCGCTTCCTGACGCTGCTCGATGCCGCAGGCGGCCAGGGCGGCCTCGAGGAGGCCGCGGTGGGGTTCGTCCGCGCCGCTGCGGAGCACGTGCGGCTTACGCCCAGGGGCGCCACGGCCGGCGGCCCGCCGCAGGACGGCGCCACGGCGGCTGCCGGCGGGGCGGTCCCCGAGGTCGGTCGGGCCGCCGGGGACGAGGCCGCTGCCGAGGGATCCGCGACGGCGGCGGCCCACCCGGAGGCCGCCGCGAACGAGGCGAGGACCGCGCCGGGAGCCGAGCTCGCTAGCGCCGGCGCCGCGGCCGTGCCGGCGGACGCGGCGGCGGACCTGGCGGCCCGGGTGGTCGCGATGCTGCAGGGGGCCGGCTCCGCGCCGGAACGGGCGGTGGCGCGGCCGTCAGGCGCGGCTTCGAAGGGAACGGCCGATGGCGTGCCGCAGGCCCCGGCCGCGCCGGGACTGGAGGCGCTCGGGTTCGATGCGCCGCGGGCGGCCGCGGGATTGCTTCCCGCGGTTCGCGCCGCGCTCGCCCTGGCGCCGCTGCAGGGAGGAGACGAGCTCTACGACGCGCTCAGGCTTCGGGGGGCCGTGGCCGCCCGGCTGGCGGCGGAGGGCGCCGGCGACGCTGACGGGCTGGCGGCGCTGCCGCCGCTGCTGTTGCGGATCTTGCCGGAGGCCGTCGCGTCCGCGGCCCGGCGGCCCGCGTCCGCAGCGCCCGCCGCCGAGGCGACGGCGTCCCGGCCTCTCGAACCTGCCGGGCTCCTGGCACGCCTCCGTGAGGACGAGGCGGCCGGGACCTTCCTGCAGGTCCACGACTACCAGGGCGAGCGCTGGTTCGTGCGGGAGCGCTACCGGCTGCTGGGGGCGGCGGTCGTCACCTTGCTGGGGACGGCTCACGTGCCGGCGCGCGAGCAGCTGCGCCTGGCGTCCGCGCTGCTGCGTGCCGAGGAGGCCAGCGGCTACCGCCTGGCGGCGCTGCTCCCCGCTGCCGCGGCGCGGCGGGGCGATGCCGCCGGCGGCGCGGCGGGCGGGGAGGCGGACGGCACGGTGGAGTGAGGGTACGTCACGGCCGCGGGCCGGGGCTCAGCCGTCCCGGCCGGCGGGCGGAGCGCCGAGACGGCGGCTGCTGAGGTGCGTGAGCGCCAGGGCCAGCGCGTCCGAGGCGTGGTGGTCGGTGGGGGCGCGGGTCATGCCCAGCAGCGCCCGGACCATGTAGATCACCTGGTCCTTGTGGGCGCGGCCGCTACCGACCAGGGCCTGCTTGACCTGCATGGGCCCGTACTCGAACACCGGGATGCCGCGCTCCGCCGCCGCCAGCAGCACCACCCCGAACGCCTGGCCGACCTTGAACGACACGTCGCGCTGCTGATGGAAGAACTGCCCCTCGATCGCCAGGGCATGGGGCCGGTGGGCGTCGAGGAAGTCGCCGGTGGCGCGCTTCAGGGCGAGCAGGCGGTCGGCCTGCGGCTGGCGCGCGGGCGTGCGCACCACCTCCGAGCCGAGCAGCCGGGCGTCGTGCCCCCGCTCCTCGACGGCGCCCAGACCGAGGTTGGCGATGCCCGGGTCCACGCCCACCACGCGGAAGGGCTCCGCGTGGCCCTGGGAGCGCGAGGACCCGGGCATGGGCGTCTGGCCGACCTCAGTACTCCGCCAGGTACTGGTCGAGCTCCCAGCCGTGGACGGTGATGCGGTACTCGTCGAACTCGCGCGTCTTGGCGCCGACGAAGTGCTGGAAGGCGTGCTCGCCGAGGGCGTCCACCATCACGCGGTCGCGCTTGAGCGCGACGAGCGCCTCGCGCAGCGTGCCTGGCAGCTCCTTGATCTTGTGGCGCCGGCGGTCGCGGACGCTCATCTCGAAGATGTTGCGCTGGATGGCGGGAGGCGGCGTGAGGTCGTGCTGGATGCCGTCCTTGCCGGCGGCCAGCATCAATGCCAGGGCGAGGTAGGGGTTGCAGGAGGGGTCGGGCATGCGCAGCTCGCTGCGCGTGCCCAGCCCGCGCCGCGCCGGGATGCGGATCATGGCGCTGCGGTTCGACGCCGACCAGGCGATGTTGGTAGGGGCCTCGAAGCCGGGCGTGAGGCGTTTGTAGCTGTTGACGGTGGGATTGGTGACGGCCACCATGCCGGAGGCGTGCTCGAGCAGCCCCGCGATCCAGTTGAGGGCGGTGCGCGACAGCTGGTACTCGGCCTTCTCGTCGTAGAAGGCGTTCTTCCCGTCCTTGAACACCGACAGGTGGGTGTGCATGCCCGAGCCGTTGATGCCCGCGACCGGCTTTGGCATGAATGTGGCGTGCAGGCCGTGGTTGAGGGCGATGCGCTTGACCACCAGTCGGAAGGTCGCGATGGCATCGGCGGTGCGCAGGGCCTCGTCGTACTTGAAGTCGATCTCGTGCTGGCCCGGCGCCACCTCGTGGTGGGCGGCCTCGATCTCGAAGCCCATCTCCACCAGGGCGTTCACCATGTCGCGTCTGGCCTCCTCACCCCGGTCCACGGGGGCGAGGTCGAAGTAGCCCGCCTTGTCGTGCGTGATGGTGGTCGGGGTGCCGTCCGCCTGGCGCAGGAAGAGGAAGAACTCCGGCTCGGGCCCGGCGTACATGTCGTCGAAGCCGAGCTGCTTCAGGCCTTCGATCTGGCGGCGCAGGATCGACCGCGGGTCGCCGTCGAAGGGGGTGCCGTCAGGCAGCTTGATGTCACAGATGAGCCGGGCCACGCGCCCCTGCTCGGTGCCCTCGATGATGTCCGGGAAGATCAGGAAGGTGTCGAAGTCCGGCTCGAGCAGCATGTCGGATTCCTCGATGCGCGTGAATCCCTGCACCGACGAGCCGTCGAACATGATCTCGCCCTCGAGGGCCTTCTCGAACTGCGAGGCGGGCACCTCGACGTTCTTGTTGTGCCCCAGGATATCGGTGAACTGCAGGCGCAGGAACCGGACCTTCGCCTCCTTGAGTCGGGCCTGGATGTCGCTCTTGGTGATGGGCACGCGCTTGTCCTCCTCCTGGATCGTCTCGGACAATGGTTCCGTGGGCGCTGACGGCCGGCGCCGCAGGCAGGCCGCAGGCCCCGCGAGAGGCTACCACGCTGTACCGGGCGTTGTGGCCGGCCGTCGCGCTCGGCCTTCACAACCAACCGCTTTTCGGGTCACACCGTGCAAGATGCCCTGCCGCGACCCGGATGGCGGCGGGCCCCGGCATGGTCCCGAAGCCGCACCGCGAGGGTCCGACCCGGCCCGTGAATGCGACGTCGATCATGCCGGCCGGGCGTTCGCGGGCGTGTCTGAAGAGCCTTCCTCCTGTCATCGAAAATTCCCGAGAGGGCTTCATCGGCGCCGACATGCATGTTGAATCTGGCGCGATTGGTGCAAACTGTAATCGAAGAAAGGGCTTGTCGTCAACATCGGAATGTACGACAAGCAAGACGGGACGTGGTCCCGGGCAGGCCGGCCCGGGTGCCGGCTCCGCGAGCGGGGTCGGGCCCCGACGCGTGGCGGTGGGAGGCGCGCCTCCGAGGGGCGTCTTCGAGCCCGTGCTTCCCGGGGTGGCGCGGGTCCCGCCTCCGAGCCCCGCTTCCGGCTGTTGCCTCCGAGCGCCGTCTCCGACAGCCCGGTGACGCGCGTGTCCGGGCGGCCGCTGCTGGACATCAGGCAGGGCGCTTAGGTACACTCGGACCTGCAACGCGAAAGGAGAGCGAGCCTGATGAGGAAGTATCTCAAGGTAGGCGTGGTTCTAGTGGCTCTGGCCCTCGGCTCGGCCATGGCTCAGAGCTGCACCGTCACCATCGGTAGCGTCATGGCGCTCACCGGGTCGCTGGGCGTTCTCGGGCAGGCGATCGCCCAGGGCGCGCAGCTGGCCGTCAGCGACCTGAACGCCGCGGGCGGGGTGAACGGTTGCACCGTCAAGCTGTCGCTGTCGGACGACCAGACCCAGGCCAACGTCGGCGTCGACGCGGCCAAGAAGCTGGTCGACGTGCAGCACGTGCCCGCCATCGTCGGCGCGCTGTCGAGCGGCATCACCACCGCCATCCTGACGTCGGTGACCGCCCCCGCGCACGTCATCCTGATCTCGCCCGCGTCCACCTCGCCGACGCTCACCGATCTCGGCATGCAGGGCAAGACGGGCGGCTACTTCTTCCGCACCGCGCCCTCCGACGCCCTCCAAGGCATCGGCATGGCCAAGTACGCACTGGACGGCGGGCTCAAGCGCGTCGCCGTGCTGTACCTCAACAACGCCTACGGCCAGGGGCTCGCGGATGAGTTCAGCACCGCCTTCAAGAAGCTCGGCGGCACCGTGACGCAGAGCGTGGTCTACAACCCCGACCAGCCCTCCTACCGCTCCGAGGTCAACAAGGCGCTCGGCGGCAACCCGCAGGCGCTCTTCCTGATCGGCTACCCCGGTGACGGCACCACCATCGCCCGCGAGTGGGTGGCGGCAGGCGGCCCGCAGACCTGGCTGCTCCCCGACGGCCTCGAGGACCAGCACTTCGTGGACGACGTCGGCCCGCAGTACTTCAAGACCGTCTACGGCACCGCGCCCGGCTCCACCACCACGCCCTCGCTGGCGACCTTCCGGTCGGAGTTCCAGACGAAGTTCGGCAAGGTACCCACGCAGGCCTACGTGACCAACGCCTACGACGCCACCGTCATCGTGGGTCTGGCGATGGAGTACGCCGGCACCAATACCGACACGGCCAAGATCCGCGACGCCATGTACAAGGTGACCGATCCCAAGGGCAACAAGGTCTTCGCCGGCGTGAACGAGCTGGAGACCGCCCACGGCCTGATGAAGCTCGGCACGACGGTCCAGTACGTCGGCGCCACCGGCCCGCTCACCTTCGACCAGTACGGCGACGTGGCCGGCCCCTACAACAAGTGGACGGTCAAGGGTGGCAAGGTCGTCGAGATCGGCCAGATCACCGTTGCCCAGATCGACCAGGTCAAGGCGCAGATGGGCCAGTGACCTCCGGGTCGGGCTGACCGCGAGTACACGCAGCGAAGGGCCGCCGGCATGGCGGCCCTTCGCCGTGTGACAGGGCCGTGCCGGCGCGTCGCCTGCCCGGCGCGCGCAGCGCGGAGCCGAGGGCGGCCGCCGGGCCGGCCACGGGACGAGCCACGGGCCGCACGCCGGGCAGGCCCATCTGTTAATATTCTTGCGGGCCGTTACAGGCGATATCCAGACCATGCTCCGCCGGGTGCCGTGTCGTACTCGGCCACGACAGGAACGGGATGCTAGAAGTACAGAACCTGATCAAGGACTTCGGTGGCCTGCGTGCCGTCAACCGCGTGTCCTTCGAGATCCGCGAGCACACCATCACGGGGCTCATCGGTCCCAACGGGGCGGGGAAGACCACCCTCTTCAACATGCTGGCTGGCGCCCTGGCGCCGACCTCCGGGCGCATCGCCTTCCTGGGCAAGCGCATCGAAGGCCGGGCGCCCCACGCGATCTTCCGCTCCGGGCTGGTGCGGACCTTCCAGATCCCGCGCCCGTTCCCGGAGATGACGGTGCTCGAGAACGTGATGCTGGTGCCCATCGATCAGGCGGGCGAGCGGTTCTGGAACAACTGGTTCCTGCGCGGAGCGGTGCACGCCGAGGAGCGTGCCGCGCGCGACCGCGCCCGCGAGGTGCTCACCTTCCTGGGGCTCGAGCACCTCATCGGCGAGTACGCCAAGAACCTCTCGGGCGGTCAGCAGAAGCTGCTCGAGATCGCCCGGGCCCTGATGGCCGAGCCCAAGCTCATCCTGCTCGACGAACCGGGCGCCGGCGTCAACCCGACCCTGCTGGGCACCATCATGGACAAGCTGCAGGAGATCCACGCGCAGGGCATCACCTTCCTGATCATCGAGCACAACATGGACCTCATCGCCGCGCTGTGCGATCCCGTGCTGGTGATGGCGCAGGGCGGGCTGCTGATGACCGGGACGCCGGACGAGGTGCGGACCGACAGCCGCGTGCTCGAGGCCTATCTGGGAGGTGCGCCGGAATGAGCGCCGCCAGGCCCAGCGCCGTCTCGACGCAGCCTCGAGCGCCGCGGGCCGACACCGTGGGAGGGTACGCGTGAGCGCAGACGGCAAGGTCGCCCTGACGGTCGATCAGGTGGTCGCCGGCTACGTGCCCGGCGTCGATATCCTGCGCGGCATCGACCTCCAGGTGGCGCCCCGCGAGATCGTCACGGTCCTCGGGCCCAACGGGGCCGGCAAGTCCACCCTGATCAAGGTGATCGCCGGGTTGCTGCGCGTGCGGTCGGGAGGGGTTCGCCTCTTCGGCGAGGACATCTCCCACCTGCCCGCTCACCGCATGATGGCGCGCGGCGTGGGCTACGTGCCCCAGACCCAGAACGTCTTCCCCAAGCTGACGGTCGAGGAGAACCTCGAGATGGGCGCCTACGTGCGGCGCAGCGAGCTGCGCAAGGGCCTCCACCAGGCGTACGAGCTGTTCCCCGATCTGGCGCGCATGCGCCGCCAGGCGGCCGGCCGGCTGTCCGGCGGGCAGCGCCAGATGGTGGCCATCGCGCGCGCCCTGATGCTGCAGCCGCGGCTGATGCTGCTCGACGAGCCCTCGGCCGGCCTCTCGCCGCTGCTGGTGAACCACGTCTTCGACAAGGTCAGGGAGGTCCGCGACATCGGCGTGACCATCCTCATCGTGGAGCAGAACGCCAAGGCGGCGCTCGCCATCTCGGACCGGGGCTACGTCCTGTCCGAGGGGCAGGACCGCATCTCGGGGCCGGCGCAGGAGCTGCTTGAGAACCCCGAGGTGGGGGAGCTCTACCTCGGCGCACGAAAGGGGTTGGCGTAGTGGGCCAGTACATCGCCGACGGCATCATCCTGGGCGCCACGCTGTCGCTCGGCGCGATCGGCCTGACGCTGACGTTCAAGATCCTGAGGTTCGCGAACTTCGCGCACGGCGAGCTCCTGACCTTCGGCGCCTACTTCGCGCTGACCCTGTCCACCGTGCTCGCGGTGGGAGCGCCGCTCGGTACGCTCTCGTTCGGCTGGGGGTTCATCCTGGTGATCCTGCTGGCCGCGGTGCTGACCGCCGTGCTGGCCATCGTGGTGGACTGGCTCGTCTACCGTATCCTGCGCCGCAGCGACATCGTGGCCACCATCGTGATCGCGTCGTTCGGCGCCTCGCTCATGCTGCGCAACATCGTGGTGTTCATCTGGGGCCCCCAGCCCGAGTACTACTTCCACAGCATCGCCATCGCCAAGCAGATCCTGCCCGGCGTGCGCGTCACCGCCGACGAGATCTTCGTGGTGGTGCTGGCGGCCGTCCTGATGGTGGCGCTGCACCTGTTCCTGACCCGCACGCGGGCCGGCAAGGCGATGCGCGCCGTCTCCGACAACGCCCTGCTGGCGCAGGTCACCGGTATCAACGTCCAGAACATCATCCGCCTGATGTGGGTGGTGGGCGGCACGCTCGCCGCCATCGGCGGCGTCTTCTACGGCATCACCGTGCAGGTGGGGCCGAACATGGGCTTCAACCTCATCCTGCCGATGTTCGCCGCCGCCATCCTGGGTGGCATCGGGAGCGTCTACGGGGCCGTCCTCGGGGGCATGGTGATCGGCCTGGCGGAGTCGGTGTCGGTGTTCTGGATCGACCCTGCCTACAAGCCGGCCGTCGCCTTCTTGCTGATGTTCGTGATGCTGCTCGTCTACCCGGGCGGCCTGTTGGGAGAGCGCGCATGATCGGCCTCGCCTCCTACCTGGTGTTCTTCCTGATCCAGGCGCTCATCTACTCGGTGGTGTCGCTTGGCCTCAACCTGCAGTGGGGCTACACCGGCCTCTTCAACATCGGCGTGGCCGGCTTCTTCCTGATCGGGAGCTACACCTTCGCGATCCTGTGCGGGCCGCCCTACGCGACCCACCTCGGCGGCTTCGGGTTGCCATGGACGGTGGGGGTGGTCGCCGCCATCGCGCTCTCGGCCCTCGGCGGGCTGATCGTCGGGTTACCGACGCTGAGGTTGCGTGAGGACTACCTGGCCATCGCCACCATCGGCATCGCGGTGACGCTGCAGCTGGTGGCGCTGAACGCCCGCGGCCTCACCGGCGGCAGCCGCGGGGCCGAGAGCATCCCCCGGCCCTTCGCCGAGCTGGTGAGCAGCAACCTGTGGAACAACGTCGTGTACATGCTCCTGATGGTGCTCATCGTGGTCGTCATCTATTTCGCGTTGGAGGCCATGGTGCGCTCCCCCTGGGGGCGCGTGCTCAAGGCCATCCGCGAGGACGAGCCGGCGGCCTCCTCGCTGGGCAAGAACCCCTTCGTGTTCCGCCTCCAGGCCTTCGTCATCGGCTGCGCCATCATGGGGCTGGGTGGGGCCCTCAACGCCAGCTTCGTGGGCTTCATCGCGCCGACGGACTTCCTGCCGATCTTCACCTTCGAGATCTGGGCCATGCTGATCGTCGGCGGCAGCGGCAACAACCGCGGGGCGGTGCTGGGCAGCGTGCTGGTGTGGGCGCTGTGGACGGGGACCGGCTCGCTCACCCAGGCGATCCTGCCGTCCGGCCTGCAGGTCAAGGGCGGCGCTCTCCAGATCATCCTCACCGGCCTGGTGCTGATGCTGATGCTCATCCTGCGCCCGCGTGGCCTGATGGGCGAGGAGGCGGTGGTCTCACGCGATGCCGATGTCGGCGGCGATGTCGCGGCGGCCGCGTCGATCCAGGAGAGCCGCTGACCAGCCGCGAGCGCAACGGACGACACGACGGGCGCGATCTCGAGGTCGCGCCCGTCGACGTTCGGACCGGCGAGCCCGCCGTGCTCAGGCTTCGGTGTCGGCCGCGGCCCTCGCGAAGCGGAGCATGTCCTCCACCGCGGTCACCTTGACGCGCGGCCGCCCGGACGTCTTGCCCGCGTCCTGCTCGTACTTGTCGAGCGCCAGCCAGTGCTCGAAGCCGAAGGGCCGCACGCCGCGTCGGTGGAGCAGCTGGTCGACCGCCGCCGGGGAGGCGTCGGCCGCGCTGACCTCCGGGAGATCGTCGGCCAGGAGCTGCTCCACGGTCTCCATCGCGTCGGCCTTGTTGGTGCCGATGACGCCCGTGGGGCCACGCTTGATCCAGCCGGCGACGTACTCGCCCGCTACGGGCGCTCCGCCCGCGGCCTCCAGCACGCGGCCGCGATCGTTGGGGATGACGTTCTTGCGGGCGTCGAAGGGCACGCCGGGAAGCGCGGTGCCGCGGTAGCCCACCGACCTGAGGAGCAGCTGTGCCGGCAACGTCTCGAACCTCCCGGTGCCCAGCGACCGCATGTAACCGCCGGCATCCGCCTCCAAGCGGTTCCGCTCCAGCCTCACCGCCTCGATGCGTCCATCCCCGAGGACCTCCACCGGCGACACGCAGAAGCGGATGTGCAGCCTGCGCGGTTTGCCCTGCAGCGGCTTCTCCGCCATCTCGCGCAGCACCTCCAGGTTCTTGAGCCTGGTGGCGTCCCCTTCGATCGCCTTCAGGCTGTCCTCGGACACCTCGAGCTCCTCGGGAAGCACCACGATGTCGGCGTTGGCGAGCTCCCCGAGCTCGCGCAGCTCCTTGGTCGTGAACTTGGCCTCGGCCGGACCGCGCCGCCCAAGCATGTAGACGTCCGTCACCCGGCTGCCGCGGAGATGCTCGATGGCGTAATCGGCCATGTCGGTGTCCGCGAGCTCGTCGACCGACTTCGACAGCACCCGGGCCACGTCCACGGCGACGTTGCCCACGCCCACCACCGCCACGCTCTCGGCGTCGAGCGGGACCTCCAGCGACACGTAGTCGGGATGGCCGTTGTACCAGGCCACGAACTCGGTGGCGGACAGGCAACCGGTCTTCTCCTCGCCCGGGATCCCCAGCTGGCGGTCGGACGGGGCGCCCACGGCGTAGATGACGGCATGGTAGTGGCGGCGCACGTCCTCGTGGGTGAGGTCGCTGCCGAACGCGACGTTGCCCAGGAAGCGCACGCGCGGGTCGCCGCAGGTCCGTTCGTAGAGCCTCGTCACCGACTTGAGCTTCTGGTGGTCCGGCGCCACGCCGTAGCGCACCAGGCCGTAGGGCGTGGGGAGACGGTCGAACAGGTCGATCGACACGTCCTCACGCTGCTTGAGCAGGGCGTCCGTGGCATAGAAGCCGGACGGCCCGGCCCCGATCACCGCGACGCGCAGGGGGGAAGGCTGCGGAGCGCTCATGGGCTCCTTGTACCACGCGCCCAGGACGCTGCGAATAGGCGGAATGTCCCTTTCCGGGCGAAGCTCCCGGGTCGGCCCGGCGGTGCGTTGCGGCGGCGAGGGGCGCCGGGTATCCTTGTGGCTCATGGGTTCTTCCGGCCGTTCCGCCTCCGATGCCGCCGTTCCGTTCGGGCTCGTGGTGCAGAAGTACGGCGGCACCAGCGTGGGCGACGTGGAGCGCATGCGCAACGTCGCCACGCGCATCAGGGCCGCCGTGGACGCCGGCAAGCGGGTGGCGGTGACGGTCTCCGCCATGGGGCACACCACCGACCGGCTCATCGAGCTGGCCGGCGAGCTGTCGCCGCGTCCGCCGCGGCGCGAGCTCGACATGCTGCTCGCTACCGGGGAGCAGCAGTCGATCGCGCTGCTCAGCATGGCGCTCGACACGCTGGGGGTCCGGGCCCGCTCCTTCACCGGGCCCCAGGCGGGCTTCCTGACCGACTCGCGGCACGGCTCGGCGCGCATCCTGCAGGTCAACGCCCAGGCGGTGCTGGGCGCCTTCGAGGAGGTCGACGTGGCGGTGGTGGCGGGCTTCCAGGGGGCGGACCGGCACCAGGCCATCACCACGCTCGGCCGAGGCGGCTCCGACACCACGGCGGTGGCCCTGGCGGCGGCGCTGGGCGCCGAGGAGTGTGAGATCTACACCGATACCGACGGGGTCTATACCACCGACCCGCATGTCATCCCGGAGGCCCGCCGGCTGGCAGGCATCGATTACGACGAGATGCTCGAGATGGCGGCGCTCGGCGCCCAGGTGCTGCACCCGCGCGCCGTCTGGTACGCCCGGCGTTACGGTGTGCGCATCCACGTGCGCAGCGCCTTCGACGGGCGACCCGGGACGATCGTCGCCGCGCTGAAAGGGGCCCGCATGATCACCGAGAAGCCGGTCACCGGCGTCGCGCTCGACCTCAACCATGCGCGCATCGACGTGCACGGCCTGCCCGACACGCCCGGCGTCGCGGCGCGGCTGTTCGCGGCGCTGGGGCGGGCCGGGGTGAGCCCCGACATGATCGTCCAGGGCGTGCGCGGCGCGGCGGACAGCCGTCAACAGATGGCATTCACCGTCCCGCAGGACTCCGTGAACGAAGCGCTAGAGGCGATCCGGCCCGTCCTCGACGGGATCGGGGCCACCGCCGGCGCCGACCCCGGCATCGCCAAGCTGTCCATCGTGGGCATCGCCGTGGGGTCCACGCCGGGCGTGGCCGGGCGCATGTTCGAGGCGGTGGCCGCGGCCGGCGCCAACATCGAGATGATCACCACCAGCGAGGTGCGCATCAGCGTGGTGATCCCCGCCGGACCCGCCCGCGAGGCGCTGCGCGCGGTGCACGCCGCCTTCGGCCTGGCGGGCCCCGGCGACGAGAGCTGAGCGTCCGGAGGTGCGTGCCGAGGTCGTGGAGCAGGTCTTCGTGAGGCGGCGCGGGGGCCGCGTGGAGCTGCTGGTGGTCCTGGAGACGCCGGCAGGCGAGCGCCAGCGCGAGACCTTGCTGGCGCCCACGTCTTCGCCGGAGGAGGCCGTCCGCTACGCGGCCGTGCAGCTCGCCCGCCGCGGCCTCGGCGCGGCCACGCGGCTGCGCCTGAGACGCGACCTGGGCGGCACCCTCGTCGACGACCCGCAGCTCAAGCAGGCCTTCCTGAGGGCGATGGCGGCGGCGGCGGAGGACGGGGCGCCGTGGGACTGAAGCTCGCCACGCTCGGCTACCTGCGGCGCGGAGGTCACACCCTGATGCTGCACCGGACGGGTCGCGAGGCGGATTACCACGCGGGCCGGTACAACGGCCTCGGCGGCAAGCTCGAGCCGGGGGAGTCGCCCGAGGCCTGCCTCGCCCGCGAGGTCCGCGAGGAGTCGGGCCTGCAGGTGGAGGAGGCGCGCCTCAAGGGCCTCATCACCTTCCCGCTCTTCGACGGCGTCGACGACTGGTACACCTTCGTGTTCGTCGTGCCGCGCTTCTCGGGCCAGCTGCGGACGTCGGACGAAGGGAGCCTGCACTGGGTGCGGGACGCCGAGATTCCCGACCTGCCGTTGTGGCCCGGGGACCGGGTGTTCCTGCCGTGGCTGGACGGCGACGCCCTGTTCTCGGCCACCTTCCGCTACCGGGACGGCGTCTTCCGGGACTACGACGCCGTCTTCTACGGCCCCGGCGGCACGCCGGCGGGCAGCGCCCGCGGCGGGCCCCAGCTCGGCCCCGACGCCGATCCCGGGTGAGCGCCCGCGTGCGCCGACGCCCGAGCGAGCGTCCCGGGGCGCACGCTCCGGCGCCCAGGCCGGCTCAGAGCAGCTCGGCCAGGCGCCGGCGGTCGACCCGCGAGACGAGCTTCTGCGCCAGCATCACGTCGCCCTTCACCTTGAGCTTGCCGGTCATGAAGGCCGCCATGGGATTGAGATCGCCCTTCATCAGGGCGATGAGATCTTCGTCGCTCACGCGGATGGTGACGTCGGGCCCATCGGCCTGGCCGTCGAAGGCGGCCAGCGTCCTGTCCTGGAGCACGTGGTATACGGGCTCGGAGATGTCGTACTGCACGACGGCGTCCTCGCGGCCCAACTCCTCGGCCATGGCGCCCGCGTCGAAGACCTCGGGGATGCGGTGGAGGAGCTCCTTGGCGGTCATGCGGCCAGTCTAGCGGTTGTACGCGCCCGGGCGGTCGCGATGCCGGGCGCGGAGGGGCGCCGTTATACTTTCGGGGCGCCCCGGTCGCCCGGCGGCGCGGTGGATGACGTGAACTTCGGCCTTTCGGAAGAGCTCCTGGCGATGCAGGCGCACGTGCGCGAGTTCGCACGTGCCGAGATCGCCACCGTGGCTGCCGGGCTCGACCGCGAGCCGCGCTTCCCCTGGGAGACCTTGGCGAAGATGGGCGAGCTGGGGCTGCTGGGGGTGATGACGCCGGAGCGCTACGGCGGCGCGGGTCTCGACGCCCTCGCCTACGTCGTGGTGCTCGAGGAGATCGCCGCGGCCGACGCCAGCCACGCCACGATCATGAGCGTCACCAACGGCCTGCCCCAGAGCATGCTGCTGCGCTACGGCAGCGAGGCGCAGAAGGAACGGTACCTGTCGAGGCTCGCCGCCGGCACGTGGATCGGGTCGTTCTGCCTGTCGGAGCCGCAGGCGGGCTCCGACGCGGTCGCCATGACCACGCGCGCCCGCCGGGTCGACGGCGGCTACGTCCTGAACGGCACCAAGGCCTGGATCACCAGCGGCGGCGAGGCGCAGCTCTACCTGGTGATGGCCAAGACCGACATGAGTGCCGGCGCCCGCGGCGTGAGCTGCTTCCTGGTCGAGAAGGGCACCAACGGCATGAGCTTCGGCAAGCCCGAGCGCAAGCTGGGGCAGCACGCCGCGGTCACCACGAGCGTCGCCTTCGACGACTGCTTCGTGCCCGAGGAGGCGTTGCTGGGCGGCGAGGGGCAGGGCTTCGTGATCGCCATGGCCTCCCTGGACGGCGGACGCATCGGCATCGCCGCGCTGGCCGTGGGCGTGGCGCGGGCCGCCTTCGAGGCCGCCCGCGACTACGCGGCCGAGCGCAGCGCGTTCGGCGAGCCCATCCACAACTTCCAGGCGATCGGCTTCTCGCTGGCCGACATGGACACGCGCATCGAAGCCGCCAGGCTGCTCACCCTGCGGGCCGCCTGGCTCAAGGACCGCGGCTACCGGGTCACGCGCGAGGCGGCGCAGGCCAAGCTGTTCGCCTCCGAGGCCGCCGCCCGCACGACCCACGACGCCATCCAGGTGTTCGGGGGCTACGGTTACACCAAGGATTACCCGGTGGAGCGCTACTTCCGGGACGCCCGGGTGACCGAGATCTACGAGGGAACCAGCGAGATCCAGCGCATGGTGATCCACCGGCAGATCTACCGCGATCTCGAGCGCCGGTGACGCCCGCCGGCCGGCGCGGCCGGACGAGGAGGAGAGCGTGATCGACTTCGAGCTATCGGACGAGCAGCGTCAGTTCCAGTCGCTGGCGCGTCAGTTCGCGCGCGACGTGATCATCCCGGTGGCGGCCGACCACGACCGGGCCGAGAGCTATCCCGAGGAGGTCGTGCAGCGCGGCTTCGAGCTGGGGCTCTTGAACACCATCATCCCGCAGGAGGTCGGTGGGCTGGGGCTGGGCTCGCTCGACGAGGCCATCATCGGCGAGGAGCTGGGCTACGGCTGCATGGGGATCTACACCATCTTCATGGCCTCCGAGCTGGGCATCACGCCGCTCCTGATAGCCGGCACGCCGGAGCAGCAGCAGCGCTTCCTGGCCCCCTTGCTCGAAGCCCCCAGGCTGGCCGCGTTCGCCCTCTCCGAGCCGGACAACGGCTCGGACGCCGGCGCCATGAAGACCCGCGCCGTGCTCGACGGCGACGACGTCATCCTGAACGGCACCAAGATGTGGATCAGCAACGGCGACCGCGCCGACATCACGGTGGTGTTCGCCACCTTCGATCCCGAGAGACGCCACCACGGCACGCTGGCGGTGGTGGTGGAGAAGGGGCGCGAGGGCCTCAGCGCCCGAAAGCTCCACGGCAAGCTCGGGCAGCGCGCGAGCCCCACCGCGGAGCTCGTCTTCCAGGACGTGCGGGTGCCTCGCGCCAACATCCTCGGCGAGCCGGGCGACGGGTTCGCCATCGCCATGCGCACCCTCGACAGGACCCGCATCCCGGTGGCGGCCGGCTCCGTGGGGGTCGCCAGGCGGGCGCTCGACGAGGCCCTCCGGTACGCCTCGCAGCGGCACGCCTTCGGGCAGGCGATCGCCCGCTTCCAGGCCGTCCAGTTCAAGCTGGCGGAGATGAAGATCGGCATCGAGACGGCGCGCTGGCAGACCTACCACGCCGCCTGGCTGGCCGACCGCGGCGACCCGCACGGGGAGGCGGCGGCCATCGCCAAGGCCTACGCCTCCGACATGGCGTTCCGGTCGGCGGAGGAGGCGCTCAACGTCCACGGCGGCTACGGCTACGTCAACGAGTATCCGGTGGAGAAGCTCATGCGCGACGTCAAGCTGAACCAGATCTACGAGGGCACCAACGAGATCCAGCGCGTCGTCATCGCGCGTGGATTGCTCCAGCGCCTACTAGAATAGGCCCGAGAGCGGCCTGGGCGGGCCGGCCCAGAGCGGTGGGAGGGGCGGCCCGGCCGGGCGTGCCGGCACGAGCGCGACCGCAGGCGCCATGCGCGCGGCGGAAGCTGGGAGGCAAGCGTGAAGATCCTGACCATCCTGAAGCAGGTACCCGACGCCGAGGCGAGGGTGCGCGCCCATGACGGCGCCGTCGATCTCGGCGGGGTGGCCTTCGTCATCGACGGCATGGACGAGTACGGCGTGGAGGAGGCGTTGCGGATCCGCGAGGGCGGGGCCGCCGTCGACGAGGTCGTGGCCGTGGCGCTCGGCCCGCAACGCTTCGAGGAGGCGTTGCGGACCGCGCTGGCGATGGGCGCGGACCGCGCGGTGCACATCGAGACCGAGGCGGCGCTGGACCCCATCGCGCAGGCGCAGGTGCTGGCCGCGGTCGCGCGCGAGGAGCAGGCCGACCTGATCCTCCTCGGCGGCAAGCAGGCCGACTGGGACAGCGCGGCGCTGGGCGCGGCGGTGGCCGAGGCGCTGGCCTGGCCGCTGAGCGACTGGACCACCGAGCTCGCGGTAGAGGACGGTGCCCTGAAGACCCGCCACGACACCGACGACGGCAGCGAGGCGCTCGAGCTGCCGCTGCCGGCCGTGGTGACCACGCAGCAGGGCCTCAACGAGCCGCGCTACCCCACCCTCCCCAACATCATGAAGGCCAAGCGCAAGGAGCTCGCCAAGCACGATCTGGACAGGTACGGGTCGCCGGCGCCCATGCTCGTCACGGTGCGCCAGGAGATCCAGACCCGCGAGCGGCGGGGAACGATCGTCGAGGGCGAGCCGGCCGAGGCCGCCCGCGAGCTGGTGCGCCTTCTGGACGACGAGGCGAAGGTGCTGCCGTGACCCGGGCGCCGCGGAGCTGGGAGTGAGAGCATGCTACTGATCGTCACCAGGGCAAGGGACGGCGGCGCCGGCAAGGCCGACCTCGAGCTGGTCAGCGCCGCACGCGGTCTCGGGGAGGCCCTCGGGCAACCGGTCGCGGCGGCCGTGCTCGGCGCCGACCCGAGCGCCACCGCCCGGGACCTCGCCCGCTACGTCGACACCGTCTACCGGGTCGCCGCACCCGAGCTCGAGCCCTTCCGGGCCGAGCCGTTCACCAGCGCCGCCCACGCGCTCGTGCGCTCCACGGGGGCCCAGGCGGTGCTCGCGACCGCCAGCCGCTCGGGGCAGAGCTTCACCCCGCGCCTGGCGGTGCGGCTGGGCGCCCCGCTGCTGGAGGACGTCACCACGCTCGGCGCGGACGGCGGCGCGGTGACCGCCACCCGCTTCACCTACCTCACCCGCGTCACCGAGGCGGTACGCGCCGAGTCGTTCCCGGTGGTGATCAGCGTGAAGCCCAACGTGTTCCCCGTCGCCGAACCGGCGGGCTCCGCGGGCGGCGTCGAGGATGCGGCCGCGTCGCTGGTCGAGACGGACGGACGGGTGCGGAGCAGCGACCGCCGCAGTGCCAAGGGCGGCCGCGTCGCGCTGGAGGACGCCAAGGTGGTGGTGACCGGCGGGCGCGGGGTGGGCGACGCCGAGGGCTTCGCGCGTCTGGTGGAGCCGCTCGCCGACGCGCTGAGCGCCGGCGTGGGGTCCACGCGCGCGGTGGTGGACGCCGGCTGGCGCCCCTACGCCGAGCAGGTCGGCCAGACCGGTAAGACCGTCACGCCCGACCTCTACATCGCCCTGGGGGTGTCGGGCGCGGTGCAGCACCTGTCGGGCATGAACCGTTCCAAGGTGATCGTGGCGGTCAACAAGGACCCGGACGCCCCGATCTTCAAGGTCTGCGACTACGGCATCGTGGGCGACGTCAACGAGGTCGTCCCGCCGCTCGAGGACGCTGTGTCGCAGCGCCGGGGCTGAGGTGGCGGGCGGCGGCTCCCGAGACGTGCGGGCCAGTGCGGCGGCCGCGGGGACGGGGGATGGGTCTCCGGGCGAGACCGGGACCGCGGTGGTGCGGCGGGCCGGCCGGGCCGATCTCGAGGTGCTGACCGAGCTGGAGAAGAGCTTCCCCGGCGATCGCCTGGCCCGCGGCTCGCTCGCCCGGCTGCTGGGACGCGACAGCGCCCAGCTGTGGGTCGCCGAGGCGGGCGGCAGGGTCATCGGCGACGCGGTGGTGCTGTTCCGCAAGGGCTTCGCCTCGGCGCGTCTGTACTCGCTGGTGGTGCGGCCGGAGAGCCGCGGCCACGGGGTGGCCAGGGCTCTGCTGGCGCAGGCCGAGGAGGGCGCGCGCGAGCGGGGGGCGGTCGCCATGCGGCTGGAGGTGCGAGAGGACAACGGCCCCGCCATCGCCCTCTACCGGACGTGCGGCTACGAGGTGGTGGGGCGGACCGCCGAGTACTACCAGGACCACTCCAACGCCTTGCGCATGCAGAAGGCCTTCGCCTCGGGCGGTGCCACCGTGCTGGGGGTGCCGTACTACCCGCAGTCCTTGGAGTTCACCTGCGGTCCGGCGTCGCTGATGATGGCGATGCGCTACCACGGCTACCCGGTGCCGCTCGAGCGCTGGCTCGAGCTGGCGCTGTGGCGCGAGGCCACCACCATCTTCATGCTGTCCGGCCACGGCGGCTGCAGCGCCCACGGGCTGGCGGTCGCCGCGCTGCGCCGCGGGTTCCGCGCCACCGTGGTGACCCGCGATGCCGACGTGCCGTTCCTCGACTCCGTGCGCTCGGAGGACAAGAAGGACGTCATCCGCATCGCCCACCACACCTTCGAGCGCGACGTCCGCGACCAGGGAGGACGGGTGGAGCTGCGCGACTTCAACGACCGCGACATGGTGGCGGCCCTCAAGCGCGGCGCGCTGCCCCTGGTGATGCTGTCGGGTTACCGCCTCTACGCCGAGAAGGTGCCCCACTGGGTGGTCGTCACCGGCTTCGACGACGACCACCTCTACCTGCACGATCCCTACATCCCCGAGGGGGCGGGACGGGCCGACAGCGTGCACCTGCCGCTGCGCCGCGACGCCTTCGACGCCGTCAGCCGTTTCGGCCGGCGCCGCCACCGCTCCGTGGTGCTCGTCGAACGCTGGGGGAAGGTCAGTCGCCGACCAGGTAGCGGATGATCTCCTCGTAGATCTCGGGGTTGGCCTGATCCTCCTCGCCGGCGGCGATGGTGGGGTTGTCGTTGACCTCGATCACGTAGTACTCGCCGTCGATCTCCTTGACGTCGACGCCGTAGAGGCTGCGCCCCACGGCGTTGGCCGCGGCCAGGGCGACCTCGAGCAGCCTGGGGTCGGCGCTCTCGCGCGCCACGCCCTCCACGGTCGCCCACTCGCCGGCGTCGGAGCGGTCCATGGTGCGCCAGCCTTGCGGCGCGAAGCGGTAGGTCACCACCGCCAGCACGCGCCCGTCCAGGGTGATCACCCGCCAGTCGAACTCGCTCGGCATGTACTGCTGCACGATCAGCCGGTCGGCACGGCGGAGGAAGCGCCGTCCGACCTTGACGAACGCCTCCGGGGTGGCGACCTTGTCGACGTAGAGGCTGAAGCTGGAGTTGGGCGCCTTGAGCACCAGCGGCGTGCCGAGGCTCTCGAAGAGCGACTCGGCGACGGCGGGTCTGAGCTCGCCCTCGTTCAGCACCCGCGTGACGGGGATGGGCACGGACGCCGCCTCCATGCGGGCGTACATGTTCACCTTGTCGCAGCAGATGCGGATCGACTCGGCGTGGTCGAGCACGCGGATGCCCAGCATCTCGGCGCTGCGGGCCACCACGTAGCTGGTGTTGAGCGGGTCGGTGAGCGCGCGGATGAGCACGCCGTCGTAGTTGCGGAGGTACTTGAGCTCGTCCTTGAACAGGAAGTCGAGCTCGTGCCCCAGCTCGAAGGCGGCCAACCGGAAGTTGGTGAGCGCGGTGAGCTCCACCGACGAACGGATGGTGTAGCGCTCGGCGAAGATGGCTAGCCTTGCCATGTCCCCGACTCCTCGACGAGCGCCAGCTCCTCGGGCGTGAGCTGGTCCAGCGGCAGCGGCAGGAAGGCCGACAGCAGGAAGGCCTTCGCCGTCACGATCACCCGCACCCGCGCCAGGGGCAGCCGGAAGACGGCGAACACCGCCTCGGTGAAGGCGGCGTACTCCGGCACCAGGCTGCGGCCGAGCACGCAGCGCACCACGTCGATGCGGTAGTCCTCCGGCAGCTCCTGGCAGAGCACCGCGTACTTGCCGGTATAGGTCAGGCCGTTGCGCCGGGCGGCGAGCTGCTCCGCGTCGGCCACCAGCTCCCCCTTGCTGGAGAAGGGGTTGACCGGGTAGGCCATGAAGGGCGGAGCCGGGAAGCGCGTGGTGGCGAGGTGGAACGTGGGGAGCGGCAGATCGGCGAGGCGCGCCTTCTCCATGGCGATGGGCACCACGTACGCGTCGAGCGCGTCACCGCTGGTGGGGATGACCTTCAGCCCCGCCAGCTCCGCGTCCAGCGAGTGGTAGTAGCCGCTCGTGAGGTAGCTGTAGTCGCCGGCCATGTTGGCCAGCTCGGCGGCCCGGGTGGGCAGCGTCAGCCGGAGCAGGGACGGCTCGCCGTCCATGTCAGCGCTGCAGGGCCGCCACGCCCGGCAGGGTCCGTCCCTCCAGGAACTCCAGGGCGGCGCCGCCGCCGGTGGAGATGTGGCCGATGCGGTCCGCCAGCCCCGTCTGGTTCACGGCGGCCACGGAGTCGCCGCCCCCCACCACGGTGAAGGCGGGCAGCGCGGCCACCGTCTGGGCCACCGCCACCGTGCCGGCGTCGAAGGGGGGCGTCTCGAAGACGCCCAGCGGGCCGTTCCAGAAGACGGTGCGGGCGCCGTCCAGAGCCTCTCGGATGGCCGCGATGGCCCGGGGCCCCACGTCCAGGCCCAGGAGCCCGTCGGGGATGGCATCGGAGGGGTGCACCGAGGTCTGCACGCCCTGGGCGATCTCGCGCGCGCACACCGAGTCCTCCGGCAGCAGCAGCGTGACGCCGGCGGCCCCGGCCTGCTTCAGCAGCCGCCGGGCGGTGTCGAGCTGGTCCTCCTCGACCCGTGAGGCGCCGACCGAGCCGCCCTGGGCGGCGATGAACGTGTAGGCCATGGCGCCGCCGATGAGGATCTTGTCCGCCGCCTCGAGCAGCTTCTCGATCACGCCGATCTTGTCGGAGACCTTGGCGCCGCCAAGGATCACGGCGAAGGGGTGCTCGGGGCGCTCCAGGAGGCGTCCCAGCGCCTTCAGCTCCTGCTCCAGGAGGCGTCCGGCGGCCGACGGCAGCAGGTGCGCCACGCCTTCGGTGCTGGCGTGGGCCCGGTGCGCCGAGCCGAAGGCGTCGTTGACGTAGGCGTCGGCGTAACCGGCCAGGATCCGGGCCAGGCCCGCATCGTTCCTGGTCTCGCGGGGGTCGAAGCGGGTGTTCTCCAGCAACGTCACGCTGCCGTGCGGCGCCTCGGCGACGAAGTCCCGTTCCTCCTGGGACGCGGGGCCGTCGCACGCCAGGTAGCGGACATCGGTGCCGAGCAGCTCCTCGAGGCGGGCGGCCACCGGCCGCATGCGCTCGTGCTCGTCGACGCCCTTCGGGCGCCCGAGATGGCTCATCAGGATGAGGGTGGCGCCGCGGCTCGCCAGCGCCTCCAGCGTGGGTAGGGCCGCGCGGATGCGGGTGTCGTCGGCGACGCGCCCGTCCGCGATCGGCACGTTGAAGTCGACCCGGACGAGGACGCGCTTGTCCTTGACGTCGAGGTCATCGAGGGTGGTGAACATGCTGGCTCCTAACGGCGTGGCCGCGGAAGCGGGCGCGCCCGCGGGGCGGGCGGGACCGGAGGTGCGGTGGCACCGCGGCCGCGCCGGCTGCCGGCGTGGCAGGTGGGGTGCGGGACCGGCTCACAGCTTCGAGCTCATGAGCTCGAGCACGTCCACCATGCGGCTGGAGAAGCCCCACTCGTTGTCGTACCAGACCAGCACCTTGGCCATGCGCCCCATGGTCTTGGTGAGCAGACCGTCGACGATGCCGGAGTGCGGGTCGCCCACGATGTCGCGGGACACGATGGGGTCCTCCGTGTAGCGGATGACCTTCGACAGCGCGCCGTCGGCGGCCTTCCTCAGCGCCGCGTTGATCTCCCCGGCGCTGGCGTCCCGCTTCAGCAGCGCCGTGATGTCGGAGATGGAGCCGGTGGGCGTGGGCACGCGCAGCGCCATGCCGTCGAAGATGCCCTTCAGCTGAGGCAACACCTTGGCGACCGCCTGGGCCGCGCCGGTGCTGGTGGGGACGATGTTGGTGGCGGCGTTGCGCGCCCGCCGCAGGTCCTTGTGGGGGCCGTCCTGCAGCATCTGGTCCTGGGTGTAGCTGTGGACGGTGGTCATCATCGCCTGCTCCACCCCGAAGGTCTCGTCGATCACCTTCATCACGGCGGCCAGCGAGTTGGTGGTGCAGGAGGCGTTGGACACCACGTCGTGCCTGGCGGGGTCGTACTGGTCCTCGTTGACGCCGATGATGATGTCGAAGTCGCTGTCGGGCGAGGGGGCGCTGATCAGCACCTTGCGGGCGCCCGCCTGCAGGTGCCGGGCGGCCTGCTCGCGTTTGCGGAAGATGCCGGTGGACTCCACCACCACGTCCACGCCGAGGTCCTTCCAGGGAAGCTCCTCGGGCTTGCGGATCTCCGTGGCCCTGACCTTCTTGCCGTCGACGATGAGGTTCTCGGAGTCGAAGGAGACCGCGCCCGGGAAGGGCCCGTAGTTGGAGTCGTACTTCAGCAGGTGGGCCAGCGTCTCGTTGTCCGTGATGTCGTTGACGAGGGCGATGTCGATGCCGCGTTCGTGCGCGATCCGGAAGATCTGGCGGCCGATGCGCCCGAAGCCGTTGATACCGATTTTCATGGTTTCCTCCGAGGAAGACGAGAGAACTGTGTACCCGTGAGGGCGAACGACAACGGTCTCATGATACGTCCGTGCCGGGCGGTGGCCGCAAGCGGGCAAACGCCCCGCTGGGGCTGCCGGTCAGGCTTTGCGTAGCGCGAGGGTGAGGTGGCTGCCCTCGAGATCGTGCTCCTCGCGGTAGGCGTCGCCCTCCAGCGACCCCAGCCGCAGCTCCCTGGCCAGGACCTCGCCGGCGACGATCTCGCGGTGCTCCTGCAGCGCCCTGGCGAGCTCGCCCTCCGCGGCGAGCCCCAGCGCGATGGTGTCGGAGACCTCCAGGCCGGCGTTCTTGCGGGCGTTCTGGACGAGGCGGATGGCGTCCCGCGCCAGCCCCTCGCGTGCCAGCTCCGGCGTGAGCGCGGTGTTCAGGGCCGCCAGGTAGCCGCGCTCCTCCACCGCCGCGAAGCCCTCCGGACTGCGGGCGTCGAGCAGCAGGTCCTCGGGCGCCAGGCGGATCTCGGTGCCGTCCACCTCCACCACGACCTCTCGGCCATCGGCGACGGCGGCGGCGACGGCGCGGCCGTCCAGCCCGTCGAGAGCTCGGCGCAACGCCGGTACCAGGCGGCCCAGGCGCGGACCCACCCGGGGCAGGTTGGGCTTCACCTGGTAGTCCACGAACGCGTCGTGCACGCCCAGATACCGAACGCGTTTGACGTTGAGCTCCTCTACGAGCTGGTCCTCGAGCGCCCGGACGCCGGCGAGCTCGTCCTCGCTGCGCAAGCGCACCAGCACCTCGGGGAGGGGCTGCCGGATCTTGATCCCGGATGCCGCGCGGGCGCTCCGGCCCAGCTCCACCAGGCGCATCAGGGCGCGCATATCGCGGTCGAGATCCTCGTCGACCAGCCCCGCGTTCGGCCGCGGCCAGGCTGCCAGGTGCACGGACTCGGGCGCGCCGGCGTCGAGAGAGCGGACCAGGTTCTGGTAGAGCTCCTCGCTGGTGAACGGCGCCATGGGCGCCATCAGCTCGGCCACCGCGACGAGCGCCTCGTACAGCGTGGCGTAGGCGGCCGTCTTGTCGCGGTCCGACTCGGACTTCCAGAAGCGGCGGCGATTGCGCCGTACGTACCAGTTCGAGAGCTCGTCGACCACGAAGTCGCGGATGGCACGGCTGGCGGAGGTAGGGTCGTAGCCCTCGAGGTGCGCGGTCACGTCCCGGATCAGGGCGTGCAGGCGCGAGAGCAGCCAGCGGTCGATGGCGCGGCGCTCGGCGGCCGGGGGCGCCCGGTCCAGCCGGGGCCGGTCGAGGTTGGCGTAGAGGACGAAGAAGCCGTAGACGTTCCACAGCGTCAGGAAGAAGTCGCGCAGCGTCTCCTCGACCAGGCCGGCGCTGAAGCGCTTGGTCGCCTCGGGCGGCGACACGCTGTAGAGGTACCAGCGCAGCGCGTCGGCGCCGGAGTCCCCCAGGACGCTCCAGGGGTCGACGACGTTGCCCTTCGATTTGGACATCTTCTCGCCCTTGTCGTCCAGGATGTGGCCCAGCACGATGACGTTCTTGAAGGCCGAGGTGTCGGGCGCGAGCTGCGCCAGGGGCCCCGGCGGCCGCCCGCGGGCCGCGTCGCCGGTGTCCGTGAGCAAGGTGGCCAGCGCGTGCAGGCTGTAGAACCAGCCGCGCGTCTGGTCGACCGCCTCGCAGATGTAGTCGGCGGGGAAGTTGGCGGCCAGCGCGGCCCTCTCCTCGGGCGACGAGGCCTCGCCCTGGTAATGCCACTGGGCGTAGGGCATGGCGCCCGACTCGAACCACACGTCGACCGTGTAGGGCACGCGGCGGAAGGTCCGGCCGTCCTTCTCGAAGGTGATCTCGTCCACGAACGGCCGATGGAGGTCCAGGCCGGAGAGGTCGCGGCCGGCCAGCTCCGCGAGCTCGCGCACGCTCCCGACGCAGATACGCTCCACCTGCTCGCGGTCGACGCCCTCGCTCTCCCAGATGGGTAGGGGCGCGCCCCAATAGCGCTCGCGGCTCAGCGCCCAATCGACGTTGTTCTCCAGCCACTTGCCGAACCGTCCGGTGCGCACGTTGTCGGGGTACCAGTGGACGGCGTCGTTGTTGGCGAGCAGCCTGTCCTTGAGCGCGCTGGTGCGGATGTACCAGCTGCGCTTGGCGACGTTCATCAGCGGGGTGTCGTCGCGCCAGTTGAAGGGGTAGGCGTGCGAGATGGTGCCGTGGTCCCACATCAGCCCCCTGGCCATCAGGTCGGCGGTGATGGGGCGGTCGGCGTCCTTGAACCACATGCCGGCGTAGGGGCCGTCGCCGTCGCCGGTGTTCGGCTCCTTCACCTCCGGCAGCACGCGGCCGGTGAGATCGACGGAGAACAGGGTGGGCAGGCCGTGGCGGCGCCCCTGCTCCAGGTCGCCGTAGGCGGGAGCCAGGTGCACGATGCCGCTGCCGTCGTCGAGCGTCACGATGTCGTCGGCCACCACGCGGAAGGCGGCGCCGAGGTCCTGGTCGGCGGGTACCTGCGGCTGCAGCAACGGGCGGTAATGGAGGCCCTCGAGCTCGGCGCCGCGGACGCGCGCCAGCTCGCGGTGCGGTTCGTCCCCGAAGACCGCGCCCACGCGCTCGGCGGCCAGCCAGTAGAGGGCGTCTGCGCCGCCCGCGCCCTTCCGCGCAGGGCCCTCGACCAGGGCGTAGTCGGCATCGGCCTTGACCGCCAGGGCGGCGTTCGCCGCCAGCGTCCAGGGGGTGGTGGTCCACGCCAGGAAGTAGACGGGCCGCGCCTCGGCGTCCCGGTCGTCACCTGCCAGCAAGCCGCGGGAGCTGAGCTCGTCGCGTTCGGCCGGGAACTTGGGGAAGACCGAGGGGTCCTCGACCTCCTCGCGGTAGCCAAGCGCCACCTCGTGCGAGGCGAGGGTGGTGTTGCTGCTGGGGCTGTGCCAGGTCGTCTTGTAGTCCTCGATCAGGAGCCCGCGCTCCCAGAGCTGCTTGAGCACCCACCAGCACGACTCGATGTAGTCGTTGGTGTACGTGACGTAGGCATGATCGAGGTCCAGCCAGAAGCCGATGCGCTCGGTCATGGCGTTCCAGTCCTGGATGTTGCTGAAGACATCCTCGCGGCAGAGCGCGTTGAAGCGCTCGATGCCGTACTCCTCGATCTGCTGCTTGTTGGTGAAGCCCAGACGCTTCTCGATGGCGATCTCCACCGGCAGCCCGTGGGTGTCCCAGCCGCCCTTGCGTCCCACGCGGAAGCCCTGCATCGTCTTGAAGCGCGGGAAGAGGTCCTTGAAGGCACGGCTGATGACGTGATGCACGCCGGGCTTGCCGTTCGCCGTGGGCGGCCCCTCGTAGAACACGTAGTTGCCCTGTGGCGCGTCCTTCGCGAGCGCCTTGGCGAAGATGGCGCGCTCGCGCCAGAACGCGATGACGCGCTCTTCGAGCTCGGGGAAGCGTACGCCCTGCGGGACGTCTCGGAACACGGTCGACCTCGCTCTCGGGGGCACCACGGAAACGCGCCCCATCCGCCTGACGAGCGTTGGGGCGCGTGGTTTCATCGCGCGGTACCACCCAACTTCCCGGACCGCTTCGCGGGGGTCCGGCTCGGTGGCTGCCCCGCTCACGGGTCGCGGGAGAGCCTGGCGCCGTGTCGCCGCGCCTTCGCGTCTCCGTCTACTGCCACCGCAGTCGTGCGGCGGGTTCGGGGAGCGGCTCGGGGAGGATCTTCCGCCGCCGTGCCCTACCGGGCTCGCACCGTCCCCGGCTCGCTGGAGGGCCTCTCTGCCCGCGGCGTACTCGTTCCCGTCATCGCCTGTATCGGGCGCGTCATGAACGCGCCCCCGCCGCCGAAGCATGCGTGTGCCCGTGGGTGGCGGTTCACCGCCGCTTTACAAGCCAAAGCGACGGTGCATATACTAAAACCTAGCAGCAGGCCCAGACAACGTCAATATGCCGCTGCGCTATCCTCGCACAACCTGCTCGTGCGTCCATCCGGTGCGCGCATGCTCCACGGACGCACGGCGTGCGATCCCGCCGGGCGGCGGACAGTGAGTGTTTCTGTGATGAATTTCCACGCCGGCACGAGCGATCGAGACCACCATGCCATCCTCGCCGCGGTACCACCACAGCGAGCACACGGAACGGAGATGGGATGAGCCCCAGGAACGACAAGTCAGCGCAGGACAGCGGCGCCACCGAACAGGCCGAAGCCGAAGAGCTGAAGCCCCGTCGACGAGGCCGCCCGAAGAAGCAGGTCGAGCCCGAGACCGAGGCGCAGGGCGTCGCGGGCGAGGGCGAGCAAGCTTCCAAGGGGCAGGGGGAGCACCACGAGGACAAGGGGGGTCCCGGCGAGCCGTCCGACCGTGAGTCCGGCGACGGCCGCGCGAAGGCCTCGCGCTCCGCCGACGCCGATGGCGATTCCGAGCGGTCGGGCGACGGCGGCAGCTCGCAGGAGGGCGCTTCGGCCGGCGAGCAGGGCGGCAGCAGCCGCTCGCGCGGCGGTCGCGGCAGCAAGGGGAGCGGCCGCAACGGCAAGAGCAAGGACGACAAGGAAGACAAGGACAGGCAGGGCGGCGGCGAGGCGGGCGCGCAGGCGGGCGACCGCGACGAGGAACAGGGTGACGGCCAGGGCGGCACCGCGGTCGCCGAGCGCAGCGACGAGGAGGACCGCGGCCGTTCCGGGCGGGGCGGTCGCAACCGCCGTGGACGCTCGGGCGGGAACCGCAAGGGCGGCCTGAACTTCCGCGAGCTGCAGTCGAAGATCGTCCCGGAGCTCCACCTGCTGGCGAAGGAGGTCGGCCTGGAGGAGTACCGGCAGATGAGCAAGGACGACCTGGCCCTCGCCATCCTGGAGCGGTCGGCCGAGAGCGAGGGCCTCAAGCTGGTACAGGGGTACCTCGAGATCTCCTCGGACGGTTACGGCTTCCTGCAGGAGTCGCTGCTCCAGCTCAGCTCGCGCAGCGTCATCGTGTCGGCCGGCCTCATCAAGCAGTTCAAGCTGCGCACCGGCGACTACATCCTGGGCAAGTCCCGCCGTCCGCGCGACAACGAGCGCTACGGGACCCTCATCCGCGTGGAGGCGGTCAACGGCGTCGATCCGTTCCACGCCGCCAAGCGTCCCCGCTTCGACGACCTGGTTCCCACCTTCCCCGAGGAGCGCATCAAGCTCGAGACCGTGCAGAACGAGCTCTCGGCCCGGGTGATCGACCTGCTGGCCCCCATCGGCCGCGGGCAGCGCGGCCTGATCGTGGCGCCGCCCAAGGCCGGCAAGACCACCTTGCTCAAGAAGATCGCCAACTCGGTGGTCTCCAACGAGGACGACATCAAGGTCATTGTGCTGCTCGTGGACGAGCGGCCCGAGGAGGTCACCGATTTCCGTGAGTCGGTGAGCGGCGTCGAGGTGATCGCGAGCACCTTCGACGAGCCCCCGTCGAACCACATCCGCGTCGCCGAGTTCGTGCACGAGCGCGCCCGCCGCATCGTCGAGGAGGGCGGGCACGTGATGATCCTGCTCGACTCCATCACCCGCCTGGCGCGCGCCAACAACCTGGTGACGCCGCCGACCGGGCGCACCCTCTCCGGCGGTCTCGATTCCAGCGCCCTGCACTGGCCCAAGCGGTTCCTCGGCGCCGCGCGCAACATCCGCGGCGGCGGCAGCCTCAGCATCCTCGCCACCGCCCTGGTGGAGACGGGCTCGCGCATGGACGACGTCATCTTCGAGGAGTTCAAGGGCACCGGCAACATGGAGCTGCACCTCAGCCGCCGCCTCGAGGAGCGCCGGATCTTCCCGGCCATCGACATCCTCAAGTCGGGCACGCGGCGCGAGGACCTGCTTCTGGGCGAGGCGATCCTGGCGAAGATGTGGCTGCTGCGCAAGGTCATCAGCGACATGGACGCCGCCGAGGCCATGGAGATGCTGCTCTCGCGGTTGTCGCGTACCAAGAGCAATGAGGAATTCCTTGCCACCCTGGGTCAGGGCTGAGTGACAGGTTGGGGGCGTGCAGGGCACGTCCCTCCCGTCTGACGCTCTGCCGCCGGGCCGCGGCCGGCGCGGTCGGAGGCGCCTTGGCGGTGTCCTGGTGGCCGTGGCCCTGGTGGTCGCGTGCATGCCGGGGGCGCGCGCCGACCGTGCCTATGTGGTCGCGCCGGGGGACACCCTGTACGCCCTCGCCGCGCGGTTCGGGACCACCGTGGCGGAGCTGCGCAGCGCCAACGGCCTGACCGGCGACCTGCTCAGGCCGGGCGAGACGCTGCGCGTTCCGACCGGCGACGGAGGCGGATACGGTATCGCCATCGCCGAGCCGGGGGAGACGCTGGCGGACCTGGCGGCGCGGCTGGGCCGCACGGTGCCCACGCTGGCTTCCGCCAACCCGGTCCTGGCGCGCGACGGCGTACGCGCCGGCGCCACGGTATCGGTGCCGCCGGCCGAGGGGATCACCGTGGTCGTGGCCCGGGGCGATACCCTCGCCTCGCTGGCCGGCCGGGCGGGCGTGTCGGCCGGCCAGCTCGCGCGCGTCAACGGCATGGACCCGTCCGCGCCGCTGCAGGTCGGGCAGGACGTGCTGTTCCCGGCGGGCGCCGTGCCGGTTCACGACCCGGCGGCGGCGCATGACCCGGCGCCGGCCGCGGCGGCGGCGATCGCCTCACCCGCGGCTTCTCCGGCGGCCACCAAGCCCTCGGCGTCCACTGCCGCGGCGGGGTCGGGTCGCCCTGCGGGGGGCGGTCCGGGGGCGCCCGGCTCGGCGGACATACAGGCGGCGTCGACGCCTCGCGCACGCCTCGAAGCCATGCAGGACGCCGCGCTCCTCGCGGCGGTGCTGCGCCTGCCGAAGGTGCGGCTGTCGACGGATACCTTCATCGCGCCGGTGCACGGGCGGCTCAGCTCCGCCTTCGGCTGGCGCGCGCTGTCGGTCGACGGCAACCACTTCCACGCCGGGATCGATCTGGCCGTGCCCATGGGGACGCCCATCCACGCCGCCCGCGACGGCGTGGTGGCGGAGGCGCGCTGGGACGGCACCTACGGCAACGTGGTGTTCCTCGATCACGGCGACGGCTCGCAGACGCGCTACGCCCACATGAGCCGGATCGCGGTGCGAGTGGGGGACGAGGTGCGCCAGGGCGACGTGCTGGGGTTCGCGGGCTCCACCGGTTGGTCGACGGGGCCGCACGTGCACTTCGAGCTACGCTTTGACGGCCGCGCCGTGAACCCTCTCGACTATCTGCGCGGCGGCATCGGCCCCTGAGCCGCCGCCGCGCCGGCACCCCGGCCGCAGGCCGTCACAGGTAGCTGTCGCCGGGCGCGCGGCGCCGGATGACCCTGGCCGGGGTGCCGTAGGCCACGCAGTACGCCGGCAGATCGTGGAGGACGAGCGAGCCCGCACCCACCACGGTGTGCTCCCCGATGCTGACGCCGTGCGCGATGGTCACGTCGAGCATGATCGCGGTGCCGCTGCCGATGTGGACGTTGCCGCCGGTGGCGACCTTGCCGCTGAGGCTGGCGTGGTCGTCCATCAGCGAGTCGTGGTCGAGGGAGGAGTTGGTGCTGATCACGCAGTTGTCGCCCATGCGGGCGCCGGCGTTGAGGATGCCGCCCACCATGATGAGGCTGCCGGCGCCGATGGAGGTGCCGCGCGCCAGCTGGGCGCTGGGGTGGACCACCAACACGAACCGGAAGTCGGGCGCGGCGCGGCGCACGTCGTTCCAGATGCAACGGCGCGTCCAGTTGTCGCCGATACCCACGATGCCGCCGATGACGCCCTCCTCGGCCATGAGGCGCGGGATGTCGCGATGGGGACCGAGGACGCGGTATCCGAGGAGCTCGTCGCCCGGCGCGCGGTAGTCGTCGACCAGGCCGGCGACCTGGTACCTGCCTTCCTTCTCCACGCTGTCGAGGACGATCTCGGCGTGGCCGGAGGCACCGATGACGAGGATCCGTTCCACCCGACAACCATAGTCTGCGCCGTGTGCTCCGACTACGGCATCCGTCGCACGCGCCGGCCGCGGGCGGTCCGGTGGGCGCGTCGCTGACGCCCCTGCCGCCGCGGTGCGCAGGGCGTCCTGCCGGAGGGCAAGAATGCCCGTTGGCATCGGATTTCGTTGACGTTGGCACGGCGCCGCGGCTATACTCGGTTGTGAGTTCCTCGGAATGATTCCGAGGACTCGGCGAGGGGAAGACCATGTGGATCTCGACGAAGGCGCAGTACGGCATGCGGGCGTTGGTCGAGGTGGCGTTGGGCGGCAAGGAACCCACGAGCCTCAAGACCGTGGCCGACCGCCAGAGCCTGAGCCACCAGTACCTGGAACAGATCTTCGCGGTCCTGCGCCGGGCCGGCATCGTGGAATCGGTGCGCGGCGCGCACGGCGGTTACCGTGTGGCCAGGCCGCTCGAGCAGGTGCCCGCGCTCGAGGTCGTGGAGCTGCTGGAAGGCAGCGTCGCACCCGTGACCTGCATCGACGACGAGGGCACGTGCGAGCGCGTCGGCAACTGCTCTACCGAAGTGTTGTGGCGCCGTGTGGACGCCGCCGTGCGGCAGGTCCTCGGTTCGATCTCGCTGGCGGACCTGGTGGCGCAGCGCCGCATCCTCACGCTGGGGCCCGTACCGGAAGCCGAGGCCCTCGGCCGCGTCAACTGAGGGCCCCTGTGGGCCACCAGCCGATCTACCTCGATCATGCCGCCACCACGCCGGTCGATCCGGCCGTGGTGGACGCCATGTTGCCGGCCCTGCAGGGGACCTTCGGCAACCCGAGCAGCGTGCACCGCGCCGGCCAGGCGGCGAGGCGCCTCGTCGAGACGGCTCGCGAGCAGGTGGCCGCCGCCGTGGGGGCGCTACCCGCCGAGGTGCACTTCACCTCGGGCGCCACCGAGGCCGACAACCAGGCGCTCAGGGGCTTGCTGGCGGGGCACCCGGGCGGCGGCCTGCTCACCAGCCCGCTGGAGCACGTCGCCGTGCTGGGCACGGCGCGGGCGCTGGCGGCGGAGGGCACGCCGGTGCGCTATCTGCCGGTCGATGCCCGCGGTGTGATCACGGCGGACGCCGTGCGCGAGGGCTTGCGGCAGGCGCCCGCGACCGCCCTGGTGGCGCTGATGGCGGTCAACAACGAGACGGGCGTGCTCACCGACGTGGCGGCCGTGGCCGAAGCGGCTCACGAGCACGGCGCGCTGCTCTTCTGCGACGCGGTCCAGGCCTTCGGGAGCGAGCCGGTGGACGTCGCGGCGTGGGGCGTCGACCTGCTGGCGCTGTCGGCCCACAAGGTCCACGGTCCCAAGGGCGTGGGCGCCCTCTACGTGAGGAACGGCGTCAGGCTGGCCCCCATCCTGTTCGGCGGCGAGCAGGAGCGCGGCCTGCGGCCGGGTACGCACGGCGTCCCGGCGATCGTGGGCATGGGCGTTGCCGCCGAGATGGCGCGGGCAGAGAGGACCGCGCGGCGGGAGCGCGTGCGCGCCGCCCGCGACGCCTTCGAGGCCGTGGCCCTGGCGGTGCCCGGCGTGCGCCTCAACGCTGCCGGCGCGCCGCGCGGGGTGAAACACAGCAACCTCCGGGTGGACGGCGCCGACGGCGAGACGTTGCTGCTGGCCCTCGACGACCTGGGCGTGCAGGCGAGCGCCGGCTCGGCGTGCTCGGCCGGCAGCGTGGAGCCGAGCCACGTGCTGCTGGCGATGGGGCTGGGCAGGGAAGAGGCGCGTTCCAGCCTGCGCTTCAGCTTCGCGCACACGGTGAGCGTGCCGCAGGCGGAACGCGCGGCCGCCGCCTTGGCGGAGGCGGTCGTGCGGGCGCGCGGCGTCGCCGCGTGAGGTAGCCCGCCTGTCCGAGGCGGGGTACGGCCGGCGGCAGCCCGTGGGCTCGCTGGGGACGCTCGATCAGGCGGTCTTGCGTCGCTGGGCGCGATCCAGCGCCCGGTGCGGCTCGTCGAGGTCCGGTGCGTCGATGGTCAGCCGGCTCACGCCGGTGCCCGGGATCTCGTACATGAGGTCGGTCAGGCAGCGCTCCAGCACCGAGCGCAGGGCACGGGCGCCGGTGCGGCGGGCGCTGGCGCGGCGCGCCACCTCGAAGAGCGCTTCCTCGGTGAACTCCAGGTCCACGCCCTCCAGCCCGAAGAGCTCGCGGTACTGCTTCACCAGCGCGTTGCGCGGCTTGGTCAACACGTCCACCAGCGCTTCGAGGCTGAGGTCCTGGAGGCGCACGCTCACGGTCAAGCGGCCGATCAGCTCGGGGATCAGTCCGAACGCCATCAGGTCCTCGGGCAGCACCTCGGCGGTGAGCACGGGATCGGGCGTGCCCAGCACCGCGGGCTCGGCCTGGAAGCCCACCCGGGAGACGCTCACGCGCCGGCGCAGGATGTCCTCCAGCCCTTCGAAGGCGCCGCCCACGACGAACAGGATGTTGGTGGTGTCGACCGCGATGAGCTCCTGGTGCGGGTGCTTGCGCCCTCCCTGGGGAGGCACGTGCGTGACGGTGCCCTCGATGATCTTCAGCAGCGCCTGCTGCACGCCCTCGCCGGAGACGTCGCGGGTGATGGAGACACCCTCGGACTTGCGGGCGATCTTGTCGATCTCGTCGATGTAGATGATGCCGCGCTCCGCGGCGGCCACGTCGTAGTTGGCCACCTGGAGCAGGCGCAGCACGATGTTCTCGACGTCGTCGCCGACGTAGCCGGCCTCGGTGAGGGTGGTGGCGTCGGCGATCGCGAAGGGCACCTGCAGCGTGCTCGCGAGGCTGCGCGCCAGCAGGGTCTTGCCGGTGCCGCTGTTGCCGATGAGCAGCAGGTTCGCCTTCTCGATCTCCGCTTCGGGGTTCTGCAGCCGCCGGTAGTGGTTGTACACGGCCACCGCCAGCGTGCGCTTGGCCTCGTCCTGCTCGATGACGTACTGATCCAGGTAAGCCTTCAGCTCCCGCGGGGTGGGGAGCTGCAGCTGCGGCAGCGCGCGCTGCTTGGCGCCGGCCAGCACCTCGCTCACGCGGTCGGCGCAGTCGTTGCAGATGTGCGCGGTGCCGTTGGCGCTGGACACCAGCTCGCGCACCTCCGCCTGCGTCCGTCCACAGAAGCTGCAGCGTGGCTGCGCCATGGTCAGCTCTCTCTCTTGGAGGTGAAGCGGCCGAGGTGGCGCGGTTCCACGACGCGGTCGATCAGACCGTACGTGACGGCGTCCTCGGGCGCCATGAAGTTGTCACGTTCCATGTCCCTGCGGAGCTTCTCGCGAGGGTGGCCGGTGTGCTGCTCGTAGATGGACTCCAGGGCCTCGCGGATCTCCATGAACTCGCGCGCCTGGACCTCCAGGTCGGGCAGGGAGGAGCGCGGGAAGCCCGCCGAGCCGGCATGGATCATGATGCGGCTGTGCGGCAGCGCCACGCGGTGGCCGCGCTCGCCGGCCATGAGGATGACCGAGCCCATCGACATGGCGATGCCCACGCAGTTGGTGTGCACCGGTGCGGAGATGTACTGCATGACGTCGTAGATCGCGAGGCCGGCGTAGACCTCGCCTCCCGGCGTGTTGATGAACATGTTGATGGGCTGCTCGTTCGACTGGGAGTCCAGCAGCAGGAGCTGCGCCGTCACCACGTTGGCGGTCTCGGCGTCGATGGCGTTGCCGAGGAAGATGATGCGTTCCTTCAGCAGTCGGCTATAGACGTCGTAGGTGCGTTCCCCGCGGCCGGTCTGTTCGATCACGTAAGGGACGAGCGGCATACCTACCAAGCTTAGCATCGCGATCAGCAGGCAGACGTCCCGTCAGGGAACGGACCTCTCGACTCCGGTCGGCCTCAGCCTTCCTGGCGCTCCACCTGCTCCAGCGTCTCCGCCTCGTCCTCGTCCTCGCCGTCGGCCCCCTCGGCCGCCTCCTCGTAGGCGCGGGCCGCCTCTTCCTCGTCCGCGCCGGCATCGGGCGCCGCATCGGCGGCTCCCGCCCTGTCGGCGGGAGCCGCCACGAGCTCGCGGACCGTCTCGCGCAGCGCCTTGTCGCGCGCCAGCAGGAAGCGGTAGTTCGTCAGCCAGCGCTCGCCCATCTCGCGACGGAAGCGGGCCGGGTCCTGGCGGCGGCGCCTCGCCATGTAACGCACGGCCTCGTCGAACTCCTCGTCGCTGACGTCGGTGCCGCGCTGCTCCTGCAGCCGCTCGAGCACCAGGTCGCGACGCACGCTCTTGACGGCCGCCTCCTGGAGCTCCTTCTCGAAGTCCTCCAGGCCGCCCTTCTCTTCGAGCTGCTGCATGTAGCTCTCCAGCGTGACGCCCTGCTGTCCCAGGTCGTCGGCGAGGTCGCCCAGCAGGCTCTGGCTGCGACGCCGTACCAGGCTCTCCGGCACGTCGAACGGGGTCGCCTCGAGGAGCTTGTCGATGAGCTCCTCGCGTTGGGTTTCGAAGGCCTCACGGTCGAGCTGCGAGCGGAGGCTCTTCGCCACCTCTTCGCGCGCCTCGACCCAGCTGTCGAGCCCCAGCGTCTTGGCGAAGTCGTCGTCCGGCTCGGGTTTCTCCTTGGCCTTGACGTCTTTGACCAGCACGCGCAGCGTGCGCTTCGGCGGTTCGGCGCCCTCCTCGGCCTGCTCGGCCGTGTCGCTGAGCGCGAGATCGACGATGTCGCCGATGCTCTTGCCCATGAGCTGACCGCGCACCTCCTCGGAGGCGGTCTCCATGTCGACCGGCTGCACCGAGCCGCCGCCTTCGCCCTGCCCGGCCGCGGCGTGTCCGTCGCCGGCCTCCTCCGGGCGGGGGAGCATCTCAAGCACCACGTAGTCCGTGCCCTCGGCACTGCGATCCACCGGCACCAGCGTGGCGTTCTCGTTGCGGAGCTGCTCGACGGCCTCGTCGATCATGGCGTCGTCGACCTCACGAGGCCGCGCGTCGATGACGATCTCGGACAGCTCCGGGAGCTCCACCTCCGGGTAGAGCTCGGCGTGGACCTCGAACGTGAACGGCTCGCCCTCCTTGGGCGCGTCGGAGTGGAAGTGGGCATGCACGGGGGTGAGCTCGAGCTCGCGGACGGCGTCGGGGTAGGCGGAGTCGACCAGCGTGTCCTTCACCTCGTCCTCGAGCGTTTCACGGCCCACCCGCCGTTCCAGCACGCCGCGGGGGGCGTGGCCGGGGCGGAACCCGGGGACCTTCACGCTGCGGGCGAGCTCGCGGACCACGCGGTCGAAGGCCGCGTCGACCTCGCCCGCCGGCACCGTCACCTTGAAGGTCGCGTTGACCCCCTGCGTCTCGATGAGTTGCGTTTCCATGATCTCCTAGCCTTTCGCAGCCACGCGCTGGCGCTCGCGCGCGCGGCGCTCACGGTTGCACGGCCGTGTCGCGCCCACGGGGCCGTGAGCTTGTTGGTGCGAGGAGCGGGACTTGAACCCGCACGGCTAGGCCACTAGATCCTAAATCTAGCGCGTCTACCAATTCCGCCATCCTCGCGCGAGGCGGCCCCGAGGCGTTCCCCACGCAGCCTTGCCGGGCGGCACGCCACGAGGAGGGACCGATCCGGCGGCCCCTCCCGGGCGTCGGGGCGTGCCCCGTCTGATGGGGTGGATGATGGGATTCGAACCCACGACCCTCGGAACCACAATCCGATGCTCTAACCTACTGAGCTACATCCACCACGCTCGCAACCAAGAGTCTACCAGACCGGCCGGCTGCGTGGGAACTCGCGCAACCGCGGGAGCAGCGCGCCGGCGAGCGGGGGAAACCGGCGGTCGCCCGCACGGTTGCGCAAGCCCACGCACAACCCTACACAAGCCATACGCACACACTCCTGGCGTTGTCGCCCGTCCCGGTTCAGACCGGGCGGGGAGCGGCCCTCGTGTCGGCCGCGGGGAGGCGGACCTCGAAGCAGGTCCGACCAGGCTCCGATGTCAGCTGCATCTGGCCCGCATGCCTCTCGACGATACGACGCACGACGTCCAGACCCAGCCCGGTGCCTTCGCCGATGCCTTTGGTGGTGTAGAACGGTTCGAAGATGCGCCCCAGGATCTCGGCGGGGATGCCGGAACCGTCGTCCAGAACCTCCACGACGGCCTGTCCGGCGGCCGCAGAGGTCCGGACGGTGATCTCGCCGCCTGGTGCTACGGCGTCGATGGCGTTGTCGAGCAGGTTCGTCCACACCTGGTTGAGCTCGCCCGGGTTGCCGGTGACGTGCGGGGTGTCGGCGCCGAAGTCCGTGCGTAGCACGATGTCCTTGCTGCGAAGCTTGTGGCCGAGCATGGTGAGCGTCGAGCGGATGCCCTCGTGCAGGTCGATCTCGGAGCTGCGGGGTGCGCGGTCCATGTTGGAATAGCTCTTGACGGCGGCGATCAGCTCGACGACGCGGCGCGAGGCGTCGCGGACGTCGGCCACCAGACGCCGGACGGCGAGATCCGCCTCGAGCCACTCCAGACTCACGGCGAGCCCCTGCTCGGGGATCCCTTGGGTGAAGTGCTCGAGGTCCGCGGCCGAGAGCCCCGTCGCCACGAAGGTCTCGGCGGCCAGCCAGGGGTCGGGCAGTCCGCGAGCCTCGAGCCAGCCGGCTAGCGCCTCCTCGGCATCGCTTCGGTCGAGCGCGTCCACGATCCACGGAACCTGGCCGGTCGACGCGGCCTCTACGACCAGGCGGACGCGGTCCCTGAGCGCCTCGGCCGTACTCCGATCGAGCCCGCCGAGCGCCATGGCGCTGAGGTCGTCGACGCGCCGCGCCAGCGCCTCCGCTCGCTGCTGGATGGCCGCGGCCGGGTTGTTCAGCTCGTGTGCCAGCCCGGCCGACAGCTTGCCGAGGCTCATGAGCTTCTCGCGTTGCGCGTCGTGCCGCGTGAACTCCCGCGAGCGATCGACCATGATGGAGGCCAGGCGCAGCTGCAGCTCCGGGATGCGCTCGAGCATGGCGGGGAACCCCGCTGCCTCGAAGTTCGCGGTGCGGGTGCGCGTCACGGCCCGCACCGTCACCGGGGTGTGCGTCATTCGCGACAGCGGCAGCATCCCGGTGATGTCGCCTCCGCGGCGGACCATGTTGCGGTCGTCGGGCGTCCCCTGCTCACGGCGAAACCGAAGCTCGCCTTCGAGGATGGCGTACATGGTATCGATCGGTTCGCCTTCGGCCAGCAGCACCTCGCCGGGCTCGAAGGTTCGGATCTCGGCTCGCTCGGCCAACCACTGCAGCTCGTCGTCAGCGAGGTCGGCGAAGGCATGGACCTTCCTGAGCTCCTCCAGATCGATCATAGGGTCGCCAGATAGCGGTGGATCGACGATACCGACACGGAGCCCTCGCCCACCCCCGATGCCACCCGCTTGACCGATCCGCTGCGCACGTCGCCGGCGGCGAAGATCCCGGGCACGCTGGTCTCGAACAGGTAGGGGTCGCGCTCCAGGGGCCAGTTCCGCAGCTGTCCATCGTCGCCGACCAGGTCGGTGCCGGTCAGCACGAAGCCCTTTGCGTCGCGCCGTACCACCCCGTCGAGCCACTCGGTGTGGGGCAGGGCGCCGATGAACACGAAGAGGCCCGCGGCCTCGACGACGTCGGTGGTGTCGGTGGGGTCGTGCCGGAGTACGAGCTGCTCGAGGCCCTTCTCGCCCCGCGCCTCCACCACCCGGGTGTGGTTGCGCACCGTGATGTTGGGTGTGGCATCGATCTGATCGATGAGGTACTGCGACATCGAGGACGTCAGGTCGTCTCCCCGGATCAGGATCGTGACGCTACGAGCGAATCGCGAGAAGTACATGGCTGCCTGGCCGGCCGAGTTGCCTCCACCCACTACGTAGGCGTCCCGCCCCTCGACGGTCGGTGCTTCGGTTGCGGCCGCACCGTAGTAGACGCCGGTTCCGGTGAGCTCGAGCAGCCCGGGAGCTTCGAGGCGGCGATACGAAACACCGCTCGCGATCAGCAGCACGTGGCAGAGGACCTCGCCGCCGTCGGCGAAGACGATCCGACGGCTGGGGCCGTCGACCTCGACCGACACGGCTTCCTGGGGGCACAGGATGTCGACGCCGAAGCGTCGCGCCTGCGTCGTAGCACGCCGCGACAGCTCGCTGCCGGCGATCCCCGCGGGGAAGCCCAGGTAGTTCTCGATGCGGGAGCTCTCACCGGCCTGACCGCCGGGAGCGTCCCGCTCGACCAGCAGCGTGTGCAGACCCTCGCTGGCGCCGTAGACGGCTGCCGCCAGGCCGGCAGGGCCGGCGCCGATGATGACGAGGTCGAAGAACTCGGCGTCGGCGTGCGTCTTGAGCCCGAGGCGCTCGGCCACCTGCGACGGAGCGGCGTTCGGGAGCGCCGTTCCGTCCGGGAACAGCACGGCGGGGAGCTCGCTGTCGGAGAGTTCCGCGTCGGCGAGCAGGTTCTTGGCCTCGGCCACGCGCTCGACGTCGAGGAAACGGTACGGCACCTGGTTCCTGGCGAGGAAGGTCTTCAGCGTGTGAGCGTCGCGGGTCCAGCGGTACGCGAGCACCCGCAGCCCGTCGAACGCCGGCCGGTAGTGGGCCTGCCAGTCGTCGAGGAAGTCGTCCAGAACAGGGAAGAGCTTCTCTTCCGGCGGGTGCCAGGGCTTGAGCAGGTAGTAGTGGACGTCGGCCCGGTTGATCGCTTCGATGGCGGCGTTGGTGTCGGCGTAAGCGGTCAGGAGGATGCGCTTGGCCCGCGGGAAGATCCCACTGGACTGCGTCAAGAACTCCGTGCCCGACATCTGAGGCATGCGCTGGTCCGACAGGAACAGGGCAACGTCGTCGTTGCGCAGGCGAAGCTTGTGCGCGAGTTCGAGGCCTGCGGCGCCCGAGTCGGCCGAGACCACACGATAGCGGTCGCCGTACCGGCGCTTCAGGTCGCTGGTGACGGCCCGCAGGACCTGCGGATCGTCGTCCACTGCAAGCAGAGTGGGTCTTGCCATACGCTCGCGCCCTCCTCGGACTGTCTGCTGTTTGCGTTGGCAGTCATCCTAGCAGGAGCGCGGCGACCCGGACGAAGGACCTACAGTGGCCGACCAGGAGCGTCGATCGAACATGGTGCACCAGGAAGGACTCGAACCCTCGACCTACCGCTTATGCGTAACCGCCTATTTTCGATGAGATGGCCCGAGGTGCGGCGAGTGGCGGAAGCTCGTGTGAGACGGGATTTATCGGCATGATCACTTTGAGCGAGTGCCCGTGAGTTTGGGCTGCTGCGCCGAGTTGGCACACAGGAGGCACACAAGAGGCACACAGACATCTGGCGTCCCTGACGAGCAGATCCGCAATGCCTTGCAGCCTTCTGGTGGCTCCAGCTCCGCACGGCGGCGCGAGACGAGATTTAGGGGTGCCAGGTATGCCACGCTGTCAACGGCCATCGGTTTCTCCCCACTGGCGGTCAGGTAACGTCCCCGCTGGCGGCCACGGGTTTTCCCCAGTGGTGGCCATGGGATTTCCCCGCCTTCAGTGGTTGAGGCTTGTGACCCCCTTTCCGTTGGTGGCTTCGGCGAGTCGGAAGGAGTCGCCGTCGGTGAGCACTACGTGGGCGTGGTGGAGTAGTCGGTCCACGGCGGCGGTGGCGAGGGTCTTGGGCATGATCTGATCGAAGCTGCTGGGGTGCAGGTTGCTGCTCACGGCTAGGCTGCGGCGTTCGTAGGCGGCGTCGATGAGGCGGAAGAAGCCTTCGGTGGCGTCGCCGCTGGCGGGCAGCAGGCCGATGTCGTCGATGCAGATGAGGTCGGCTTTGGTGACGCGTTTGATGGCGCGGGTGTGGCTGTCGTCGATGCGGTGGCGCTGCATGAGGTTCCCGAGGTCCTCGAGCTTGAACCAGGCGACCTTCAAATCAAAGTCGATCGCTTGCTGCCCCAGGGCTTCCAGGAAGTGGCTCTTGCCGGTGCCGCTGGGCCCGCACAGAACCAGGTTCTCGCGGCGCGTCACCCACTCCAGCGTCCTGAGGGCCTGCTGGGTGGCTTGGGGGATGCTGCTGGCGGCCTCGTTCCAGGTGTGGAAGGTCTTGTGGTTGGGAAAGCCGGCTTGGCTCCTGCGCATTTCGCGGCCGCTGGTGTCGCGCCCCTCGGCTTCTTCTTCGAGCAGCACCCGCAGCGCTTCGGCGGGGTCCCAGCGTTGGCTGCGGGCGGTGGCGAGCACCTCCGGGGCGGCGGCGCGCAGGTGCGGCAGCCGCAAGCGCCGGGCGAGCTTCTCGACCTGCCCCTGCAACGCCTCGTGACTGCCGCTGCTCATCGTCCGAAGCCTTCCCAGGCGCCCGTGCCCGCCTGCAGGCTGGGCGCCTCGAACGCCGCGGTGGGAGCTCCCGGGCCGGCGGCGCGCCGGTGGTTCAGGATGCTGATGAGGTCCTCGTGCTCGAAGCGCTGCCAGCTGGCGGCGGCCGCCAGCGCCGCGTCGACTTCACTCTGGCCGAGGTAGTCGGCGAGGTCGAGGGCGCTTTGCATCTTGGCGCGGATCTTCAACGCGCCAGCCTGTGCCGCGGCCCTGAGCCACGCCTCGGCGCCCTCTCCCAAGGCCAGGAAGGCCTTCTCGAGCTCGGTGCGGGGTGTCGCCTTACGCGCCAGCGGCCCGGCCGGGGCGGGCGGGTAGTGCGC
>DATFNF010000075.1:0-14527 GCA_035266525.1 Trueperaceae bacterium
AGACCACCCCCTGGTCGAGCATCGCCCGCGCCACCCGCTCGAAGCCGGCCATGTTGGCGCCCGCGGCCAGGTCCCCGGGCACGCCGGCGCGCTCGGCCGCACGGCTGGCGAGGCGGTGGATGCCGGCCATGATCCCCTGCAGGCGCACGTCGACCTCGTCGAACGTCCAGGCCTGCTGCGAAGCGTCCTGCTGCATCTCGAGGCCCGAGGTGGCCACGCCGCCGGCGTTGGCCGCCTTACCCGGCCCGTACGCCACGCCGGCCTCCCGGAAGGCGCGCACCGCCTCGGGCGTGCAGGGCAGGTTGGCGCCCTCGGCCACCAGGCGCACGCCGTTGGCGATGAGGCGGCGGGCATCGCGGGCGCCGAGCTCCCCTTGCGTGGCGCACGGCAACGCCACATCGCACGGCTGCGCCCACACGTTGGCGCCGGGCAGGAAGCGGGCGCGCGGCCGGGCCTCGACATAGGCCTCCAGGGCTCCGCGCTCACGCTCCTTGATGCGCTTGACCGTGGCGAGCTCGATGCCGTCGGGGTCGACGACGGCTCCCGCCCGGTCGGAGCACGCCAGCACCCGGGCACCGAGCTGTTGCAGCCGCTCGATGGCGTAGATGGCGACCTTCCCCGACCCGGACACCACGGCGCGCTTGCCCTCCAGGCTCTCGTCGCGCGCGCCCAGCATCTCGCGCACGAAGTACACCAGGCCGTAGCCCGTTGCCTCGCGCCGGACCAGCGACCCGCCCCAGCCGGGGTCCTTGCCGGTGAGCGCCCCGGGCGCGAAGCGGCCCAGCAACCGTTTGTAGGCGCCGAACAGGTACCCGATCTCGCGCCCGCCGACACCGATGTCGCCGGCCGGCACGTCGACCTGCTCGCCGATGTGGCGCTGCAGCTCGGTCATGAAGGCGGAGCAGAAGCGGGCCACCTCGGCGTCCGAGCGGCCGCGGGGGTCGAAGTCGGCCCCGCCCTTGGCGCCTCCGAGCCGGAGGCCGGTGAGGCTGTTCTTCAGCGTCTGCTCGAACGCCAGCGACAGGAACAGGTCGAGGCCCACCTGCGGGTGGAAACGCAGGCCCCCTTTGTAGGGGCCCAATGCGCTGTTGAACTGCACGCGGTAGCCGCGGTTGACCAGCACGCGCCCGTCGTCCGTTCGCCACGGGACCTGGAACATCACCACCCGTTCGGGCTCGACGAGGCGCTCCAGCACCCCTTCCGAGGCGAGCTCGGGCGCGCGCGCCAGCAGCGGCTCCAAGCTGGCGAGCACGCTGCCGGCTTCCGCCACGAACCCCGGAGCCCTCGCCCACCGCCGCTCCAGCGCTTGCTCGAGCCGCGACGCTGACGTGGGGACCTCCAGCAGGCTCTCCACCTTTGGCCTCCCCTCGACCTGACGGCTTGTGCCGTTCCACGACGGACCGTGTACCACCTCGAGGCTACGCGTCCTCGAGGGGCCGGTCCAGGTGCTGAATGTCCTGCCAGGCGACGCGCGAAGGCCCGGCGAGGGGCTGCCGCAAGGGACGATTGTCTCTGTGGGCGACCCCCGCAGGGGCCAAGAATCTGCAGCATGGACCCTCTGTTACTCGCCCGCTGGCAGTTCGGCGTCACGACGGCGTACCACTACATATTCGTGCCGCTCACGATCGGCCTGGGCCTGATCGTGGCGATCATGCAGAGCTTCCACTACCGCACGAACAACCCCATGTACGACCGCATGGCGCGTTTCTGGGGGAAGCTGTTCGTCATCAACTTCGCGCTGGGCGTGGTCACGGGCATCGTGCAGGAGTTCCAGTTCGGGATGAACTGGTCGGAGTACTCGCGCTTCGTCGGCGACATCTTCGGCATTCCCCTCGCCATCGAGGCGCTGATGGCGTTCTTCTTGGAGTCGACCTTCCTGGGGCTGTGGCTGTTCGGGCGCGACAAGCTGCCCAGAGCGGTCCACCTGCTCAGCATCTGGCTGGTCGCCCTGGGCTCGCTGGTGTCGGCCATCTGGATCCTCATGGCCAACTCCTGGATGCAGCAGCCGGTCGGCTACGCCATCGTCGACGGCCGCGCGCGCCTCTCCGACCCGGTGGCGGTGTTCCTCAACGAGCGACTGCTGGTGGAGGCGCCCCACACCATCCTGGCGGCCCTCACCACGGGGGGCCTGTTCGTGCTCGGCATCAGCGCGTGGCACCTCGTGCGCCGGCACGATCGTGAGCTCTTCATGCGCTCCGCGCAGATCGCCCTGGTGATCGTGGCGGTGGCCGGTTTGCTGACCGCCACCAGCGGCCACGCCCAGGCCCAGCACACCGCCCGCACGCAGCCCATGAAGCTGGCGGCGATGGAGGCGCTGTGGACCAGCGAGAAGCCGGCCTCCTTCTCGCTGTTTGCCAGCATCGACCAGAAGGACGGCACCAGCACGCGGGAGATCAAACTGCCGTACCTGCTCAGCGTGCTCGCCTACAACAACACCACCTCCGAGGTGAAGGGCATCCATGAGCTGCAGGCCGAGGACGTCGCGAAGTACGGCCCCGGTGACTACGTGCCGCCGGTGGCGGTGGTCTATTGGACCTTCCGGGCCATGGTGGGCCTGGGCATCCTGTTCATCCTGCTGGCGGTCACCGGCCTGGTGCTGTGGTGGCGCGGCCATCTCGAGCGCCGCTGGTTCCTGCGCGTGGCGATGGTGTTCGTCTTCCTCCCCTACCTCGCGAATTTCGCGGGCTGGATCACGACCGAGATGGGCCGCCAGCCCTGGGTGGTGCAGGGCTTGCTGCGCACCTCCTCGGCCGTCTCTCCCAACGTCAGCGGCGCCGAGGTGCTGGTGACCTTCGTCGGCTTCACCGTGATCTACGGCGTCCTGGCGGTGCTGGACTTCTTCCTCCTGTACCGCTTCTCGAGACCGGTCACCGACGTCCAGCAGGGGCAGCAGGACACCGGCCTCGGCGACGTCTTCGCGTACTAGACAGGGTTCTGGACAGGAGTCGCGAGCATGGACATCAACACCATCTGGTACGCGCTGATCGCTCTTCTCTTCATCGGCTACTTCTTCCTCGAGGGCTTCGACTTCGGGGTGGGCATGCTGCTGCCGTTCGTCGCCCGCGACGACACCCAGCGGCGCATCGTCATCAACACGGTGGGTCCCTTCTGGGACGCCAACGAGGTGTGGCTCATCACCGCCGGCGGCGCGATGTTCGCCGCCTTCCCGGATTGGTACGCGACCCTCTTCAGCGGCTTCTACCTGCCCCTCTTCTTGATCCTGGTGGCGCTCATCCTTCGCGCCGTGGGCTTCGAGTTCCGCGGCAAGCTCGCCGACGCGGCCTGGCGCCGTGCCGCGGACGTGGCCATCGTGGTGGGAAGCGTGCTGCCCGCCTTCCTGTGGGGCGTGGCCATCACCAACCTGGTCCGCGGCGTGCCCATCGGGCCGGACATGCAGTTCCAGGGCAACCTGCTCACGCTGCTGAACCCCTTCTCGCTCCTGGGCGGACTGGTCTCGCTCAGCGTGTTCGCGCTGCACGGGGCCCTGTTCCTCAACCTGCGGGCCGAGGAGGAGGTGGCCGAGCGGGCGCGCCGCCTGGCGCTGCGCCTGTGGTGGCCGGCGGCCGTCGTGCTGCTCGGCTTCTTCATCTTCAGCTACTCCCAGACGGACCTGTTCACCGCTACCGGCTTGGTCCCCGGCACGCTGCCGGTCCTCGCGATGATCATGTTCGTCGCCAGCGTGGTCCTGGCGCGCCTCCGCTATGGCGGCTGGGCGTTCGCCACCACCGGCCTGACCATCGTGCTCGCCACGGTCGTGGCCTTCCACGGCCTGTACCCGCGCGTGATGCCCTCGTCGCTGGGGCCCGGGTACGATCTGACGGTCTACAACGCCAGCTCCAGCCCCCTGACCCTGCACGTGATGCTGGTCGTGGCGATCGTCTTCGTGCCCATCGTGCTCGCCTACCAGGCGTACAGCTACTGGGTGTTCCGGCGGCGCGTCACGGGCCGCAGCCTGGGCTGAGCCGGGCGGTGACCTCCGCAACGGGGGAGCCGGTGGGGGAGCCGGTGGGGGAGCCGGCGACACCCCCGGGCACCGCGCCCTCCGAGGCTCCGCGGCCCGCCACCGTGAGCCCGGGCGCTGCACGCCGAGCGCTGCTGACGCGCGTGCGGCGCCGTCCGGCATGGCCGCTGGCCGCGGCGGCCGCGCTGGCCGCCGGCGGCCTGCTCGCCATCCCTCAGGCCACCGTGCTGGCACGCGTGCTCGACGGCGCCTTCCTCCACGGGCGCACGCTCCAGACCATGGCGGGGGCGCTGGCCGCCTTGCTGCTGGTGGTGACGCTCAGGGCGCTGTCCGAGGGCGCCGGCGTCTACGCCGGCGGGCGCGCGGCGGGGGTGGTCACGCGCGAACTGCGCGCCGAGCTCGGCGAGCGCCTGCTCGGGCGGGAACCCAGCTACCTGGAAGCGCGGCGCACCGGCAGGCTGGGGACCGAGGCGATCGAGGGCGTGGATCGCGTCGGCCCGGTGGTGGCGCGGTTCGTGCCACAGGCCGCCGTCTGCGCCGTCGTACCGGCAGGCATCGCGCTGTACGCGCTGTGGCTCGACCCTCTCAGCGGCATCATCCTGCTGGTCACGGGACCGCTCATCCCGCTCTTCCTGTGGCTGCTGGGCAGCCTGGCGGAGGAACGCGCCCAGCGCCAGTGGCGCGCGCTCGGGCTGCTCAGCGCCCAGGCGCTCGACGCCCTCCAGGCGCTCGAGACGTTGCGCCTCTTCGGCCGCGAGCGGGAGCACGAAACGGCACTGGACCGGGTGGGCGAGCGGTACCGGCGGGCCACGCTGGACGTGCTGCGCGTGGCCTTCCTGTCGGGCTTCGCGCTGGAGCTTCTGGCCATGCTCGGCACCGCCATGGTGGCGGTGAGCGTGGGCCTCCGCCTGGCCACGGGGGGCATCGCCTTCCCGGTGGCGCTGACCACCTTGCTGCTCGCCCCGGAGTTCTACCTGCCCTTCCGGCGCCTGGGCGCCCACCATCACGCCGGCATGGAAGGCGTGGCTGCGCTGCGGGAGCTGCTGGCGCACCTGCCCTCGCGGCCGGAAGCCGCGGCGGCCGCGCAGTCGTGGGGCGTCCCGCCGGCCTCGCGGGTGGAGGCGGCGGCCGCTCCTGCCGCCCAGCCGGCCACCTTGGCCGCGCGCTCGCCGCGCGGGCCACGGGTCAGCCTCCACGACGTCTGGGCTCGCTACCCGGGCCAGGATCGTCCTGCGCTGCGCGGCGTGAGCCTGGAGCTGGCGCCCGGGGCGTTGACGGCCCTGGTCGGCCACAGCGGGGCCGGCAAGAGCTCCGTCGCGCGCCTGCTCGTCGGGACGCTGGACGCCGAACGGGGCAGCATCCTCGCCGACGGTGTCCCCGTCGTCCCGGCCCGCAGCGAGGCCTGGCGCGCGCGCCTGGCCCTCGTCCCCCAACAGCCGCACCTCTTCGCCGGCAGCGTGCTGGCCAACCTGCGCCTGGCCCGGCCCGCAGCCACCATGGCGGAGGTGGTGGCGGCTGCGCGACTGGCCGAGGCGGATGCCTTCATCGAGCGGTTGCCCGGCGGTTACGCCACGCCGCTGGGCGAAGACGGGATGGACCTGTCGGGCGGCGAGCGCCACCGGCTGGCCATCGCCCGCGCCTTCCTGCGAGGAGCCGAGCTGGTCGTGCTGGACGAGATCAGCGCCTACCTCGACGCCGCCACCGAGGCGGCGGTGACACGGGCGGTGACGCGCCTGGCGCAGCGGAGTACCTTGCTGGTCGTCGCGCACCGACTGGAGACGGTACGCCGCGCCCGGCACATCGTGGTCCTGGACGAAGGTGCGGTCGTCGAGCAGGGAGACCACGACGGCCTGCTGGCGCGCGGCGGCGCCTACGCGCGCCTCCTCGGGCGCGCGCCCCAGGCGCCGAGCCCGGCGGAGGTCCCGTGAGGACGGTGATGGGGCTGCTCGCGGCGCATCCGGCGCGGCTCGGCGCCGCCGTGGGCCTGGCGGCGGCCATGGTGCTCGCCGGCGTGGGTCTGCTGGCGACGTCCGGTTACCTGATCGCGCGCGCCGCTCAGCATCCCGACACGGTGCTGGCGCTGATGGTGGCCGTCACCGGGGTGCGCTTCTTCGGCCTCGCCCGGGCGGCCCTGCGCTATGTCGAGCGCCTCGTCTCCCACGACCTCACCCTGCGCGTGTTGCAGCGGCTGCGCCGCCTGGTCTACGCGAGCCTGCTGCCGCTCGCGCCGTTGGGGCTCGGCGGCGACCGCTCCGCGGACCTGATGGGACGGCTGGTCGAGGACGTCGACGAGCTACAGACCGTGGGACTGCGGATGCTCGCGCCGGTCCTGGCCGCTGTGATCGTGATGGTGGTGTCGGTGGGCCTCGTGGCCTGGCTCGACGTGCCGGCTGCGATCACCACGCTGGTGCTGCTCCTCGTCGCCGGCGTGGCGCTCCCCCTCACGTTGCGAGGGCTCGGCGGGACGCTGGGACGGCGCGAGGCGCGCCTGCGGGCAACCCGACGGATCGTGCTCCACGATGCCATCCAGGGAGCCCAGGAGCTGTGGGTCTTCGGCCGCGGCGCGGCGTTCCGGCGGCGGCTGGACGGCTTGGACGCCGCCCTCGCGCGCCTTGGCGCGGTGCAGGCGAAGCTCGACGGCGCGCGCGAGAGCGCCACCGTGTTCCTCACCCTGGCGGCGCCGTGGGCGGCCCTGGTCGCCGCGCTGCCGCAGGCGTCGGCCGGCGGGCTCGAGCCCCTGCTGCTGGTGCCGCTGACGCTGGGTGTCGCCGGCGCCTTCGAAGCGGTGCAACCGCTGGCCGAGGGCCTGCAGCGCTGGGGGCGGGCGAGCCGCGCCGGCGAGCGGCTGGAGCAGGTCCTGAGGCGTGAGCCGCCCGTGGCCGACCCGCCGCGCCCGCGAGCCGTGCCGCACGACGCGACGCTCGCGCTGCGCGGCGTGCGCTTCGGCTACCGCCACGGGCCCGTCCTCGACGGCATCGACCTCACGCTGGCCGTGGGGGAACGGCGCGCCGTGGTCGGACCATCGGGCTCCGGCAAGACCACGCTGCTGCGCCTGCTGGCCCGCTTCGCCGACCCCGAGACAGGCACGGTCTCGCTCGGCGGCCGCGACGTGCGCACCCTGCGCCAGCAGGACCTGCGCGCGCAGCTGGCGGTGGTGCCGCAGCGCGTCGCCCTGTTCCACGCCAGCGTCCGCGCCAACCTGCGCATGGCAGACCCGGGTGCGGAGGACGCCCGACTGTGGCGCGCGCTGCAGGATGCGGAGCTGGCCGAGGCTGTAGCGTCGTGGCCAGCGGGCCTGGACACCCTGATCGGAGAGTTCGGCAACCGCCTGTCGGGCGGCGAGCGGCAACGCCTCGCGCTTGCGCGGGCCCTGGTCAAACCGGCACCGCTGCTCCTGCTGGACGAGCCCACGGCGCACCTGGACGCGGACAACGAACGGCGGATCCTCGACCGGCTTCTCGAGGCCCGCCCCGACCGCGGCGTCCTGCTCGTGACCCACCGCCTGGTCGGGCTCGCGGCCGTCGACGAGATCGTGGTCCTGGACGCCGGCCGGATCGCCCAGCGAGGCAGCCACGCCGAGCTGGCGGCCGCGCCAGGGACCTACCGGGGCATGCTCCTGGCACAGCAGGGCCGCCTCGACGGGTGAGCGCCCCGGGCGCCCGCGGTGTTCACATGAGCGGGGATCCCGTGAGCGGGGATCCCATGAGTTGAATCGAGACCACGAAAAAACGCCCACTACCCGTGCGCGCCTATACCTTCAACCTACCCTGGTATTCCCTATTCGTCAAGGGCTCTCACCGGAACCGCCCCATCCGGGCCGGAAAGGCGGGGCAGGCGCCGCCCACACGGCGACACCTGCCCATATCCGTCCGCTAGCCTGCCGTCAACGCGAGACGGCCGCCTCCTGGGCGGCGATGGCCTGCAGGTCGATGGTGAAGCGGACCTCCTCACCCACCAGGAGCGCGCCGGCCTCCAGCACCTGGTTCCAGTTGAGGCCCCAGTCCTTGCGGTTCAGCCGGCCCGTCGCCTCGGCCGCGACCCGTACGTTGCCGAAGGGATCGTTGATCGGCTTCTGGACCTCCACGTCGAAGCTCACCGGCTTCGCCGTGCCACGGATGGTGAGGTCGCCACTGACGCGGTAGCGGTCCTCGCCCGTCACCTCGATCCGGGAGCCTTCGAAGCGCAGCTCAGGGAACCGTTCGGCCGCCAGGAAGTCATCGGAGCGGAGGTGCTGGTCGCGCTGCGGCTCCCCGGTGTCGATGCTGGCCGCTTCGATCCGTGCCGACAGGCGGCTGAGCCTGTTGTCGTCGCTCTCGACGTCCACCGAGAACTCCTTGAAACGCCCGCGGACGGTCGCGAAACCCATGTGACGAACGGAGAATTCGACGCTGCTATGCGCCGGGTCCAGATTCCATCTCATCCGTGCTCTCCTTCCGGGAAGCTCATCCCACCCACGCCGGGCGCTCGGCGCCGACGCTGCACGTGGACGCGCTGGGTCTGGGTCGAGGGCGGCATGCGCCCCGAGCCGGTCATGCGACGCGGCTTAGTAGACGATATTCTAGACCGCTCCACATTGTCAACTACTCGATTGGGCCAACCGATTCGTGCTATGCTCAGCACGTGGCGCGGCCGGAACACGATTACTGCCCCGTGTACGCATCGATCGAGCTACTTCAGGAGAAGTGGGTGCTGCACGTGGTCCGCTCCCTGCTCGAGGGGCCGCACGGCTTCAACGAGCTGGCCCGAGCGGTGGGTGGGGCGAACGCCACCACCCTGTCGCAACGCCTCGAGCGGCTGGAGTGCCTCGGCATCGTGGACAAGACCGTGGAATCGACCATGCCGCCGCGGAGCCGGTACGAGCTCACGCCGGCCGGGCGCGAGTTGGAAGGCGTGATCTCCGCCATCGACCGTTGGGGGCGCGCCCACATGCGACGCGAGGCCGAAGCGACCGAGGCGGCGTGAGGGCTGCCCCAGCCGGCACGACAAGCTGACCCGGGATGGACCTGGAATGGGAGGGGTAGTGCCGAGTCGGGCCGATGGGAGTGTCCTGGGCGGATCGACCCGGGCCGAATTTCGGCACCACCTCCTCTCCCACCCATGCTAGGGATGCCGCCGGACGCTGGCCGCCAAAACTTCACGCCCTTTACAGGAGGGCGCCACTGAAGGAAGCTGGGGAGCATGCCGAGCGTGGTCCCCGTCCTCCTGGCCGCCGCGAGCGTTGCAGGAGCCGGGGTCGTGACCGGCCTGACGGGCTTCGGCTTCGCGCTGGTGAGCGTCCCCCTGCTGCTGCTGGTGATGGACCCGGCGAGCGTCGTCACCACCGTTCTCGTCATCGGTCAGGTCACCAGCGCGGTGAACGCCTTGACCGCCAGGAAGCACGTGGAGGCGCACGTGCTGCGCGCGCTGCTGCCGGGTGCGGCCGTCGGCATCGTGATCGGCTCGTTCGTGTTGCGCTGGCTCGACGCGGACGTCCTGAAGCTGACGGCGGGCGCGCTGGTCGTGGTCTTCACCGGGCTGCTCGCGGTGTACCGGGGCGCTCCCGGGCGACCTCCAGCCGGCCGGGCGCTGCTCGTCGGCGGCGCCAGCGGCGTGCTGACGACCTCCGTGGGCCTGAGCGGGCCGCCGGTGGTGCTGCTCATGAGCGCCGCCGTCCCCGACAAGGACCGCTCGCGAGCCACCCTCGCCGCCTACTTCGCGCTCACCAGCCCTCTGGGCCTCGTGGCGCTCCTGCTGCAGGGGAGCACGCCCCCCCACGCCTGGCTGGTCGCCCTGCTCCTGGCGCCGGTGGCGCTGGCGGGACGGGCCGTCGGTAGCCGGCTGCACCGCAGGACGCCGGCGGGGGCGTTCCGGGCCATCACCCTGGCCATCACGCTGGCCGCGGGCCTGGGCGGCGTGGCCTCCGCCCTGGCCGCGATGATGACCCAGCGCTGACGCCTCGCGACGGACGGGGTCGCGCCGTCAGCTCAGGTCGCCCCCTGGATGTAGTTCTGGAGCTGGTCGATGACGAACGACTGCTCGGAGATGATCGCCTTGACCACGTCGCCGATCGACACCAGGCCGACCGTGCGGTCGCCTTCCACCACCGGCAGGTGCCGGATGCGGTTCTCCGTCATCAGCACCATGCAGTCCGCCACCGTCTTCTCCGGTGAAACCGTCACGACGCGCTCGCTCATGACCTCACGGACGGCCGTGTCGCGCGAGGCACGACCGTGGAGGATGACCTTGCGGGCGTAGTCGCGCTCGGAGAACATGCCTACCAGCGCGCCCCCCTCCACCACCATCAGGGCGCCCACGTTCTTCTCGGCCATGAGCTCCAGCGCCTCGAAGACGCTCTCGTCGGGTGCCACGCTCCACACCTGCGCTCCCTTGCTCTGGAGCAACTGCCGCACGTTCGTAGTCGCCTCCATGGGCCCCTCCTTCGTGACCGGGAATTGGACACCATTCTAGGGGCCGCCGGCGGCGGCGGGGCCAGATAGCCGACAGCCCGGAGAGAACTCATCGCGCGGTCACGCCCGCCACACGGGCGGCGGTCTAGGCTGGGGACCGTCTCCTGGGGGACCGAAACGCTGCACGAGGCAGCGGAGCCGCTCCCGAAAGGAGGTCGCCATGAACCGCAGCCAACCTCACGGTGCCGCCCGGCGGCGCTGCCCGGCCGCATCGTCGGCGCCGCGCGCGCTCGTCCTCGCCCTGGCCGTGGCGCTCGTCGGCTGTGGCAGCCCGGACGCGTCGGGCACGGCCCTGGCCGCCCCTGGCACCGCACCCGAAGACATCTCGCTGGAACGCGCGCTGGACGCGACATTGAGGCCATCAGGGCCCGGGGCCGCCCAGGCCTTCCTGGCCTCGCTGCCGCCGCCCCGCGCGGTCCATGAACGGAGCGTCAGCAACCCTCAGGATCCGGGCCGGAAGGACACGCTCCGCACCCTGGTCTTCCGGGGCATCGCGGTGACCGTCTATCGCGTGAGCGCCAGCGGCAAGCGCTTCCCCGTGGCCGTCAAGGTCACGGGGAAGCGCTTCCGCGCGCCCGACGGCCTCCGGGTCGGACTGGCCGCGAGCCAGGTACGCGCCGTCCTCGGGGCGCCCAGCGCCAGGTCGCCTTCGCTGTGGCGGTACCGCCGCACGCAGCCTCGTGACGGCGCGCCCTTCGAGCTCCGCGTGCACTTCCAGGGCGGCCGCGTCAGCGCCCTGGCGTGGGTGGCCTACCGCGACTGACGGCAGGCCGCCGTCCCGCCTCTCGGCGCCGCGCGACCAGCCCGTAACGCCGGCGCCAGCGGACGGCCGGCGGGAGCGACGGCGCTGCTCCGGACGGGCCGGTACACTGCGGCCAGCGTGCCCGAAGCTCCACTGCCTCGCTACTTACAGCGCCGGGAGGTACCGCGAGATCTCCGCACGGCCGCCGAGCTCTCCGAGCGCGGCTACCAGAGCCTCGGCCCCCAGCGGGCCAGCCTGATCCTGGACGGCGAGGAGGTCGCCCTCTACAGCACCAGCGAGGCGCGGCGGCAGCGTGACGGCATGTGGCGCCGGGCCGGCAGCGCGGCCGGCTCGGGGCGCGCTGGCGACGTGGTGTCGGCGCTCGCCAGCGGCCGGGCGCCCAAACCCGGCGAGGCCCTCGCCGGCACGTGCCGCGACTGCGGACGCGACGCCCTCGGCCTCATCGCGGGCGTGTGCCCGAGCTGCCGACGCCAGCGTCGCGAGGCGACCCTGAGCGAGGCGGCCGGCGCCTGGCTGAGCGAGCTGCTGCAGGACGACTTCATCGTCCTGGACACCGAGACCACCGGCCTGGGCCGGCGCGACGAGATCATCGAGGTGGGTGTGGTCGACGCCGGCGGCGCCACCCTGCTGGAGACGCTGGTGTGGCCGCATAGCGGCGCCGTGCCCCAGGGCGCCACCCGGGTGCATGGCCTCACCATCGACCAACTGGCCGGGGCGCCTACCTGGCCGCAGGTGCTGCCCGAGCTGCAAGCGCTCCTCGAGGGCCGCCGGGTGCTCGCCTGGAACGCCCCCTTCGATCAGCGCATGGTCCAGCAGTCGAGCCGCCTGTGGCGCGTCCGGCCCGGGCTCCCCGCCTTCGAGTGCGCGATGCGCGCCTATGCCGTCGCCCGTGGGCTGGCAGGGGGCCGCAGCAAGCTCGCCAGCGCCGCCGCGGAGCAAGGCGTGCTGTCAAGCACACAGCGCCACCGCAGCACGGACGACGCCAGGCTCACGCTGGCGGTGCTGACGGCCTTCGCCGCTACCGCCCGCTGAGGCGGTACGCCCCCGAGCAGGGCGAGGGCCGGCCGAGGCGAGAGGCCGGACGGCAGTACCATTGGGCGACGTGCGCAAGATCATCCACGTCGACATGGACGCCTTCTACGCGGCGGTCGAGCAACGCGACGCGCCCGAGCTGCAGGGCCGGCCCGTGGCGGTGGGCGGCGCCGGCCCCCGCGGCGTGGTGATGACGGCCAGCTACGAAGCGCGCCGCTTCGGCGTGGGCTCGGCCATGCCCATGGCCCGGGCGCTGCGGCAGTGCCCGGAGCTGGTCGTGATGCCGCCGCGCTTCGACGCCTACCGCAGCGTGTCCCGCCAGGTACGCGGCATCTTCGCGCGGTACACCGACCTCGTGGAACCCCTCGCCCTCGACGAGGCGTACCTGGACGTCACCCACCCCAGGACCGGCCCACCCTCGGCCACGTTGGTGGCCCGCGAGATCAAGGCAGCCATCCTGGCGGAGACGGAGCTGACGGCCTCCGCGGGCGTGTCGAGCGGAAAGTTCCTGGCGAAAATCGCCTCCGGGCTGGAGAAGCCCGACGGGCTCACCGTGATCACGCCCGAGCAGGCGGGCGCCTTCCTCGCAGAGCTCCCCGTCGAGCGCTTCCATGGCGTCGGGCCGCGTACCGCCGAACGGCTTCGGGCCGCGGGCATCCGCACCGGAGCCGACCTGCGGGCCCGTGACGTCGAGGATCTGGCACGCCTCCTCGGCAGGGTCGGCCGCTTCCTGCATGCGGTGGCGGGCGGGGTCGACGAGCGCCCCGTCGTGGCCGACCGGCCGAGCAAGTCGCTCGGCGCCGAGACCACCTTCCCGCAGGACCGACGCCGACGCGAGGAGCTCGAGCCCGTCCTGGAGGCGCTCTGCCACGAGCTTACCGAGCGGCTCGCCCGCGCCGAGATGAGCGCCCGCACCGTGACGGTCAAGATCCGCTACGCCGACTTCCATGTGATCACGCGCAGCCGCACCCTGGACGGCGGCGTGTCCGCCGAGCAGGCGTTGCTGGCCACCGCTCTCGACCTCGCCTTCGGCCCGAACCGTGCCGCCGGGCCCATCCGCCTGCTCGGCGTGACCGTGTCCAAGCTGCACCCGCGTCAGAGCCGGATCGAACAGCCGGCGCTGCCCTTCCCGGCCCTTCCGGGCTGAGTCGAGGTCAGGAGGTCGGCCCGAGGTCGAGCTCGGCCTCGGCACGGGCCAGTGCGGCGTCGTCGGTGAGGTCGAGCCGGAGCGGCGTCAGCGACACGAACCCATGCTCGACCGCCCAGCGGTCTGTGCCGCCCTCCACCTGACGACGCGGCTTCTCGGAGAACCAGTAGTGCTTCCGCCCCATCGGGTCCTCACCCGGGACCACCATGCCCTCGTAGTGCCGCACCGACTGCCGGGTCCAGCGCAGGCCGCGCGGGGCGTGGGGGAAGTTGACGTTCAGGAGGGGCGTCTCCGGCAGATCCAGGAACATCCGGATGATGTCGCGCACGAACGGTTCGTACACCCCGTAGTCGGGCACGTCGTCGCTGTACGGCGCGCTGAAGGCGATGGCGGGGATGCCCAGGAAGGCCGCCTGCTTGGCCGCCGCCACCGTGCCCGAGTGCCAGATGTTGTGGCCGATGTTGAGCCCCAGGTTGATGCCAGAGAGCACCAGATCCACCGCATCCCAGTGGTGGGCGCCCAGGGCCACGCAGTCGGCTGGGGTGCCGTCGACACGATAGGCCTCGAGGCCGTCGATGGGCGTGCGCTGGTAGTGCAACGGGGTGCGCACGGTGATGGCGTGGCTCATGGCCGACTGCTCGACGTCGGGTGCCACCACCCGCACCTCTCCGAGCTCCTGGGCCAGCCTGGCCAGCGCTCGGATGCCGGGACTGAACACACCGTCGTCATTGCTCACCAGGATTCGCATGGGATCGCCTCTAATCCGAGCAGTCCGGCCATCATAGCGCAGCACCCGCGCGCGGAACGCCTCGCGAGCCGCTCCGGCGCACCCCTGGCAGCCGCCGATCCGCGAGCGTTACCACCGTTCTCACGGGGTCGTGCCAGAATACGGGTCACCTATGTTCGGGCTCCTGCGAAGAGGGGCGCGCCGCGGCAGGCCGCTGAGCGACCCCTTCCGCCGCTACCTCTTCACCATGGTCGTGCTCGTCGGCATCCCGGTGCTGGTGCTGTCGTGGCTGCTCGGCACCGTGATCGTGCAGCGCCTGAGCGACCACATGCTGCAGGTCGCCGGGGCCGAGGTGCAGTCGTTCGTCGAGGGCCTCCTCCCGGCATCGCCGAGCGGCGGCGTGCCGTCGGCCCCCGATCCCAGCAACGTCACGTGGTGGCAGGGCTTCGGC
>DATFNF010000076.1:0-9266 GCA_035266525.1 Trueperaceae bacterium
AACGGGGTGGCGGAGGCGCGCCCGTACGTGTCCTTCGCGGGCTCGTCCGCCGGCTCCGACGCCGGGGCGACGGCGCAGCCCGCAGGCGGGCGGCCGGGTACGAACACCCAGCCGGGCGCGGCGCCGCCAGGCAACGCCCCGTCGGCCGCGCCGGACGCGGCGCCCTGAGGCGTCGCCCCGGCCGCGCTCCCGCCGGCCGCGCTCCCGAGCGAGGTCTTGGCCGTCCCTTCAGGGAGCCTTCAAACGCGCGTCATGATGCCCTGGTATCCTTGGGCGATGATATCCAGAAGGTACGCTCTCCCGCTGGCGGCGGCGCTGCTCGCGGTGCTGGCGCTGAGTCCCGCCGTGGCGCAGGACTCCAGCTCCCAGTCCGGCAGCAGCCAGACGAGCAACAGCAACCCCATCCAGCTCCGCACCGAGATCTACATCGTCAGCCAGGTCACCAACAAGGACGGCTCCACGGGTGAGAAGCTCACCAAGGCCGACAGCGCCCGGCCGGGCCAGATCGTCGAGTACCGGCTGTTCGCCAAGAACGTGGGCAGCACCACCCTGCCGCCCGGCGTGGTGGTCATCAGCACGCCCGTGCCCAAGGGCATGCAGTACGTGCCTAACTCCGCGACGCCCTCCAGCGACAAGCTGCTCACCGAGTTCTCGGCCGACGGCGGCACGACCTTCTCCAAGCCGCCGGTGCTGCTGACCAGCGGCGGCACCAAGAAGGTGGCCGAGCCCACCAGCTACACCAACGTCCGCTGGACGGTGCTGACCAGCCTGGAGCCCGGGCAGGAGGTTCCGTTCTTCTACCGGGTGAAGGTCCTCAACCAGAGCCAGTGACGGCGGCAGCGACGGGGAGCCGGTAAGCGGGCACCGCCCGGGCCTCTCGCCATCGCGCCGCGGACGTCCCCGGCCGCCCTCTTGCGCGGGCCGGGGCTGGCCGGCGCGTGGCATGAACTCGCCGGCTTGCCTTCGCCGACTGCGCGACCCGGCGACGCCGGCCGGCCTGCCGCCGTGGGCCACGCGGTCGCCCTCGCCCGCAGACCCCGGCGCGCGGCACCAAGCCAAAAAATTGAAAGGCCGGCGAGGGCGGTCCGGCCTTTCGTGGAGGGGTCACGTGTCTCTAGGAGGTGTTACGACGTTGCCCTGCACCTAGAACCATAGCGCCGGGGGCTGAGGCTCCCTTGAAGACCACGTGAGGATTGTGAGGTAGCGCTCCTTCCGCTCCGGCCCTCGCGGCAGGCGCCGCCGAGAGGCACGTCCCTGGCGACACGTGGCAGGGGCGTCCTGGCGGGCGCGGCGGACCTCGCGGTGGTGCCGCTGCGTCCCGGCCGGCACGCGCCGCGCCGCCGCCGCCGTACCATCAGGCATGACGCTCCTCGCCATCTACGCCCACCCCGACGACGAAGCCTTCGGCACCGGCGGCACCCTGGCGCGCTACGCGGCCTCGGGCGTCGACGTCCGCCTCATCTGTGCCACGCGCGGCGAGTCCGGCAAGATCACCGACCCCGACATCGACCCCGCCAGCGACCTGGCGACGCTGCGCGAGGGGGAGCTGCGCGAGGCGTGCCGCCACCTGGGCATCGGCGAGCCGATCTTCCTGGGCTACCACGACTCCGGCCGTCACGAGCGGACCCGCTACGACGACCCGAAGGCGCTGATGAACGTCGACGAGTTCGAGCTCGAGGAGGCGCTCCTGCCCTGGTTCGAGCGCCTGCGGCCCCAGGTGCTGCTCACCTTCGACCCCCACGGCGGCTACGGCCACATCGACCACATCCGCATCCAGCGGGCTGCGACCGCCGCCTTCTGGTCGTCCGGCAACCTGGTGACGGAGGCGCCGAGGCGCCTGTTCTACAACGCCATGCCGTTGGAGCGTATGCGCAGGCTGCAGGAGGCGCGCCGGAACGGCCCGATGGACGGCCTCGACCCGGCTCGCTACGCCGTCAGCGAGGACTCGTTCGCCGCGGTGCTGGACGTCGGCGCTTTCATGGACGTCAAGGAGCGCGCCATCCGCGCGCACCGGAGCCAGGTGGGGCCGCGCTCGAGCTTCGCCGCCAGGGAGGATCAGGCGGAAGGCTGGCGGGCGTTCATGGAGCGCGAGACCTTCACCCTCGGCGGCGTTCGCGGTGCCTTCCCCGCGCCCCCCGTCGGCGACCTCTTCGCCGGCCTCTAGCCTCCGCCCGGCGCCCGGCGCCGCGGCGCGGCCCCGCGGTCAGCTCTCCGTCGGGCGCTCGCGGTACTGCAGCTCGTAGAGCTTGCGGTAGTAGCCGTCCTGCTTGAGCAGCTCGAGGTGGCTGCCCTCCTCGATGAGCCTGCCCTTGCGCATCACCATGATGCGGTCGACGTCCTGGATGGTGGACAGCCGGTGGGCGATGACGATGCTGGTGCGTCCCTGCATGAGCTTACGGAGCGCGTCCTGGATGAGCTCCTCGGTCTCCGTATCGATGTTGGCGGTGGCCTCGTCGAGCACCAGCAGGATGTCCGGGTTCTGCACCAGCGCGCGCGCGAAGGCGATGAGCTGCTTCTGCCCGGTGGAGAAGCCGGCGCCGCGCTCGCGTACGGCGGTGTGGTAGCCCTGCGGGAGCCGCGAGATGAAGCCGTGCGCGTTGACGAAGCGCGCCGCCTGCTCGACCTGCTCGGGGGGGATGCTGTCGTCGCCCAGGGTGATGTTGCTCCGCACGGTGCCGCTGAACAGGAACGGGTCCTGCAGCACGATGCCGACGTGCCGCCTGAGCTCCACCTGATCGTAGTCGCGGACGTCGCGCCCATCGATCCGCACGGCGCCGCGCTGCACATCGTAGAAGCGGCTGATGAGGCTGATGATGGTGGTCTTGCCGGCCCCGGTGTGGCCGACGAACGCCACCGACTCGCCCGGGCGGATGGTGAAGTCGACGTCGCGGAGCACCCAGTCGTCGCCGTCGTAGGCGAACGACACGTGATCGAACGCCACCTCGCCCTTGAAGGCGGTGTCGAAGCGGCTGGCGTCGGGCCGGTTCACGATCCGCTCGGGGGTGTCGATGAGGCCGAAGATGCGCTCCGAGGAGGCCATCGCCGCCTGCATGATGTTGAACTTGTCCGAGAGGTCCTGGAGCGGCCGGAAGAACATGTTGGAGAACTGGATGTAGGCCACCAGCACCCCGATGGTCACCGTGCCCGACAGACCCGGCCCCACGATCTCCAGCGCGCCGTAGTAGAGGATCAGGGCCATCGACACCGCCGACAGGATGCTGACCGTCGGCCAGAACAGGCTGAACCAGCGGATCTGCTCGGCGTAGGCGTCGAGCAGATCCAGGTTGAGGCGGTCGAAGGCGCGGCCGTTGCGGGCCTCGCGGTTGAACAGCTGGACGGTGCGCATGCCGAACAGGTTCTCCGCCAGGTAGGCGTTGGACCGCGAGGTGCGTAGCCGCACGGCGCGGTAGGCGTCGCGGATGCGCCGGCGCAGGAGGTTGAGCACGAAGAACAGCACCGGCATCACGGTCAGCGTGATGAGCGCGAGGCGCCAGTTGATGCTGAACATGTAGACCAGCAGACCGGCGACCATGCCCACGTCGGCGACCAGACCCACTACCCCGTCGGTCATCATCGTCTGCACGGCTTCGACGTCGCTGGTGATGCGGGTGATCAGCCGGCCCACCGGGGTGCGGTCGAAGAAGCCCATGTGCAGGCGCTGGATCTTGCCGAACACCTCGCGCCGGATGTCATAGATGATGTGCTGCCCCAGCCACTCCACGAGGTAGGTGTAGCCGTAGCGCAGCGCGAAGTTGACGAGCCGCAGGCCCAGGTAGATCAGCACGATGACGGTCAGGCCGTGCAGCCGCTGGTCGATGCTGAAGCCGCTGTACGGCGCCTTGTCCGCCACGATGTAGCGGTCGACGGCCAGCGCCAGCAGGGTGGGGAAGGCCGGTGTGAGCGCGCTGTAGATGAGCAGCAGCGTGACCGCCACCCCGAGCTGCATCCGGTACGGCTTGAGGTAGGCCATCAAGCGCGCCATGATCTGCCAGTCGAACGCCTTCTCGAAGGCCTCGCCGTCCTCGTCGAGCTTGCTCTCCTCGCGCATGCGCTTCCGCGTGGAGGGGCGGCGGCGCTTGAACTCCGCCTTCGCGTCCTCCACGGAGTACGCGGGCAGGTCCATGTCGGTCACGGCCCGTGGCCCGGGCGCGCCACGCAGTGCCATCAGGCGGCCTCCAGGTCGGCCTCGAGCTGCTGGCGCCGGTGCATGTCGGCGTACCAGCCGTCGCGGGCGAGGAGCTGCTCGTGGGTGCCTTCCTCGGTGATGCGGCCGCGCTCCAGCACCAGCACCCGGTCGCAGTGCTGGAAGGCGCTGATGCGGTGGGCGATGATCAGGGTGCTGCGCCCGCGCTGGACCTGCCCCAGCCCCTCCAGGATGTGCGCTTCGGTCTGGGTGTCGACCGCCGACAGGGCGTCGTCGAAGATGAGCACGGGCGGGTCGCGGACGATGGCGCGCGCGATCGCCGTGCGTTGGCGCTGGCCGCCCGAGAGCGTGACCCCTCGCTCGCCCAGCCGCGTCTCGTAGCCGCGCGGGAACCCGGTCACGTCGCCGTCCAGCTGTGCCAGCCGGGCCGCGCGGCGCACGCGCGGCATGAGCTCCGCGATGTCGGCCTCAGGGACCCCGTAGGTGATGTTCTCGGCGATGGTGTCGCTGAACAGGAAGGGCTCCTGGGGCACCAGCCCGATGAAGCGGCGCACCACCGCCACCGGGTAGCGCTTGACGTCGACGCCGTCGATGAGGATGTCGCCGGCGTCGGGATCGAGCAGCCGCGCGATGAGGCTGGCGATGAGCGTCTTGCCCGCACCGGTGCGGCCCGTGATGCCCAGGCTCTCGCCGGCGTGCAGGTGGAAGCTCACGTCCTCCAGGGCAGGCACGCCGTCGAAGGCGATGCTGACGTGGCGGAACTCGATGTCGCCGCGGATCGCGGTGAGGCTGTAGTCGGTGTCGGGCCCGTCCACCACGTGGGGCTGGCTGTCGAGGATCTCTCGCAGCCGCCGCCACGAGGTGGAGCCGCGTTGGGCGATGTTGGCGATCCAGCCCAGCGCCTGCAGGGGCCACTGCACGCCGCTGAACAGGAACACGAAGCTGGAGAACTCGCCGATGGTGAGGTGGCCGCCGACGCCGAGCACGTAGCGGCCGCCGAAGAGCAGCATCACGGCCACCGTGAGCCCGAAGAGGGCCTCCATCAGCGGGCTCAGCGGCCCGTCGATGCGGGTCAGCGCCAGGTAGCGACGGATGTACTCGTCGTTGAGGCGCCGGAAGGTGGTCACGTGGCGGTCCTCGATCCCGAAGCCCTTGACCACCCGCATGCCGTCGAAGTTCTCCTGCGCCATCGCCGAGACCTCGCTGAACTGCTCCTGCACGCGCTGGTACCGGTGGTGGATGATGCGCATGAAGAAGAAGAACGTCAGCGAGATGATCGGCATGATGGCGGCGGTGAGCAGCGTGAGGCCCCCGCTGAGGCGCGCCATGCGGGTCAGCGTGAAGCCGAGCAGCAGGACGGTGTTGATGGCCTGGAAGGCGCCTACGCCCACCAGCATGCGCACGGCGTTGAGGTCGGCGGTGAGCCGGGCCATCAGGTCGCCGACGCGGTGGTTGTCGTAGTAGTTGGCGTCGAGCCGGGCGAAGTGCTTGAAGAGGTCGCGCCGGATGTCGAACTGGATCTCCCAGCTCGCGGCCAGCAGGCTGCGCCGAACCAGGATCATGGCCAGCCCGCCGGCGCCGGCGGTGCCGAGCAGCCCGCCGACGTACAGCCACATGCGAGGCAGGGTCATGGTGCCCTGCTTGAGCGCGTCGATCGCCATGCCGGGGATGATCGGCGTGAGCGTGGTGAAGAACGCGTTCACGACCATCATCGCCACGCCGAGCGCGTACGCCCGGCCATGCCGGCGCACGTAGATCGACAGGTTGCGGATGGTCTCGACTAACACGGTTCCTCCACGGGCGGACGCGGATGCCACCCGTTGCGGCGAGCATCCCCTCGCATGCTGACGGGTGGCGGCCCCCAGGTGCCTCGGCGTTGTGGCGCATGGACGTCTGCGACCATGGTCGCAGCGGCGCCCTCGAGCGTGGGCCGCGCGTGGCGCCGTCCGGGTGAGCGCACGGGGAGGCGCACGGCCGGCCGACACCATACCGCGTCCGGCGGCCGTTCGGTGGGGCCTGTGGCGACAGTCTCCGGCGTCAGGGCACGAACAGGGGCGAGCCGTAGGGCTGGCCGTTCAGCTCCAGCGTGAAGGTGACCGGGCCCGGGTAGGTGGTGAGCCAGCTGCCCTGGAGCACGTCCCCGCCGCTGACGTTGGTGCGGTCGACCAGTGTCTTCTGGCCGCTCAGGGGCTGCGCGTAGACGGTGGCGACCTGCTGCGGGATGCCGGGCTGGATGCTCCAGGCGTAGGGCACGCGCCGGAGCTGCGCTTGCTTGACGGTCGCGGTCGCCCCCGGGGGCGTGAGGCTGACAGGGTGGACGTTCACGGTGAGCGCCAGCGTGTGGTTGCCGGGGTCGGCGCCGGGCGCCGGCGACTGCAGCACGACGCCCTGCGGCAGGAGCGGGGACTCCACCGTGGTGGAGGTGATGGTGTAGCCCGAGGCGGCGGACTGGGCCTCCTGCGGGCTCATGCCGATCAGCGACGGCACCGTGGCGGGCGGCTGGTTGGGGCCGCTGGGCGTGCCCTGCTGCACCACCAGCCGCAGGATGCTCTCGTTCAGGGGCTCCGCCAGGTGCGGCGCCAGCGATTGGCTGAGCACCTCGCCCGGGTAGCCGTCGGGGGCGTTGACCTTGTCCACCAGGATCTGGTCCGGCGCCAGCCCGGCGACGCCGGCCAGGTAGCGGGCGTCGTCGACCGACAGCCCCACCAATCGCGGCAGGAAGGTCTCCTGCTGGGTCGGGCCGAGGCTGATCAGCACGTTCACCGCCTCGCCCTGGGCGAGCTTGGTGCCGCTAGGTACCGACTGGGCCAGCACCACGCCGGCGGGCGTGCCGGCGTGGATGTGCGCCACCGTGCCCAGGTCGAGCCCCGCCGCCTGCAAGGCGCCGGTCACCTGACCCGGGTAACTCTGGCCGACGAGCTGGGGCACCTTGGTGGAGGCGAGCTGCCCCTGCGGAAGCGCGTACGCGAGCTGCACCGCGCGTCCCGGGCGGAGCTGCGAGCCCGGCGCCGGCTGCGAGGAGAGCACCGTGCCGGCGGGCTTGTCCGACTCCAGCGGCGTCGGCTGCGGCCGGAGGTCCAGGCCCGCCAGAGCGCGCTGGGCATCGTTCACGTTCTGCCCGACGACGTTGGGGACCTGCACCAGGCGGCTGTTGGCACGGCGCAGGAAGCCGCCGCCGAGGAGCGCCAGCGAGCCGGCGATGAGCAGGACCGTGAGGACCCAGGGGAGGGCCTGTGCCGGGAAGGTCGGGCGCTTCCGGCGCTGCAGCGCCGGCGGCTCGGGTGCCCGGGGCGCCTGGACCAGGGCGGCGCTGCCGTCCCAGGAGAGGCCGTAGAGGCGCGCGTGGCGGCCGTTGCGCCGCACGTCGGCGGCGGCAGGGTCGAAGCCGTGCTCGGTGAGGGCGGCTTCGATGGCGGCGTCGTGGGCGTGCGCCGACGCGTCGACGGCGGTCTCCCATGCCACGTAGTGCGCGCCGGGTCGGGAGATGACATCGTAGACGGCCGCCTTGCCATCGCGCTTGAGGCGCTTGAGCAGGCGCCGGTAGCGCTCGAACGCCGCCTCCTTGGCGGGTTCGAGGTCGAACCACTCGATGCGCACCAGCGTCCCGTCGGGGGCGGTGGCCTCGATGAGCGTACGGCCGCCGTCCACCGCGGACTGGCTGATGATCTCGTATTTACCGTCGAGCAAGGACACCCTGGTGCGCTCCCCAGGCCCGGACCGGGCTCGCGGGCAATGATACCTTCCCAGCCATGAGGAGAAGGGGACCGGTCGGCCGCCGGGCGGACCTCAGCTGCCGGTCTCGGAGGCGGGCCGCGGCTCGAGCGTCGGCGGGGTGGTGCGGCCGTGCTCGGAGGCGCTGCGGCGCCGTTCCTCCTCGGCGCGCCGCTGCCGCTCCTGCTCCTCGAGCCGGCGTTCCGCCTCGTCGGCCTCGCCGACGATCCAGTCGGTGATGTCCTCGGGCGCCATGCCGCTCTTCGCCTTGTCGACGGCGGCGTGGATGAGCTTGCCATCGATGGTCTCGCGCTTCAGCAGGGCGTTGGCGACGGCCTCGACCGCGGGCCAGTTGTCCCCCAGGAGCTGCTCGCAGGCGTGGTAGGTGGACTCGAGGATGTTGGTGACCTCGCGCTCGAGCTCGCGCGCGGTCTCCTCGCTGAAGTCCTTGCGCCGCGAGATCTCGCCGCCCAGGAACACCGGCCCCTGGTCCGACCCCCACGCCACGAACTCCTGCTGGCCCATGCCCATGTCCAGGACCATCTGCTTGGCGAGGTCGGTGGCCTGCTTGAGGTCGTTGCTGGCGCCGGAGGAGATCGTGCCGGTGACGCGCTTCTCGGACACGCGCCCCGCGAACGCCACGATCAACTGGCTGCGGAAGCGGTCGACGTTGTAGAACATCTCCTCCTTGGAGAGCGGGGCCATGAAGCCGCCCGCGCCCCCGCGAGGCATGATGGTCACCTTGCGGATGTCGCCGAGCTCGGGCTGCACCGCGAACGCCACGGCGTGCCCGCCCTCGTGGAAGGCCAGGATGCGGCGCTCGTCCTCGGTGGGGACCAGGCTGCCGCGCCTGAGACCCAGGGTGATGCGGTCCAGCGCCTCGTTGAAGTCGGTCCAGGAGATGATCTGCTTGCTCGAGCGCGCCGCGATCAGCGCGGCCTCGTTGGTGAGGTTCTCGAGGTCCGCGCCGGAGAACATGGGGGTGGCCTCGGCCAGCCGCTTGAGGTTGACGTCCTCGCCCACCGGCTTGTTGCGGATGTGGACCTTGAGGATGTCCTCGCGCTCGCTCTGGGTCGGCAGTCCGATGGTGACCTGCCGGTCGAAGCGGCCCGGCCGCAACAGCGCCGGGTCGAGGATGTCGGGGCGGTTGGTCGCCGCGACCACGATCACCGAGGTGTCCTTCTCGAAGCCGTCCATCTCGGACAGGATCTGGTTCAGGGTCTGCTCGCGCTCGTCGTGACCGCCGCCGATGCCGGCACCGCGCCGGCGGCCGATGGAGTCGAGCTCGTCGATGAAGATGATGGCCGGGGCGGCCTTGCGCGCCTCCTCGAAGAGGTTGCGCACGCGGCTGGCGCCGACGCCCACGAACATCTCCATGAACTCCGAGGCGCTGACGGTGAGGAAGGGCACG
>DATFNF010000077.1:0-54071 GCA_035266525.1 Trueperaceae bacterium
CATCCCTTGGGCGAACGCGGCGCCACCTGCCAACAGAGCGGCCGTGACCAGTGCAAACAGAACCTTGCGCATGCAATCCCTCCAAAACGAGATTGAGAAGATCAGGACGGTCTCCTCGCCTGCGCCGTTTATAGCACAATGGAACTTGCGTCACAAGTAGGCAACTTCACACGGTTGCCTTGCCTATCGCATTTTTCGAGGGTCCGCAAGTGGGAGAGGGGTGAGAAGTGTCACTTGCCGCCGAAGCGCTCGGCGATGCGGCGCCGCGCATCCCGCGGCTGCGGCGTCTGCCGGTTGCAGTCCGGCAGGGCGCCCGACCTCCGCTTGTGCTCGTCGAGCAGAACCGCCTCCTCGGCCTGCGGCACGCGGCTGTAACGGTAGCGCCAGTACGCCGCGCGCTCCGCCACGCAACCTCGCCCGGCGAGGTGCTGCCGCAAGCGGTTGGGAACGTCGGTGGCGGACTGACCCACGTAGATCACGCGCTTCTCGGCGTCGGCCAGCTCGTACACTCCGGGCATGGCGTCGCGGCCGCGACGTGGCGGCAGACGATCGATGCGGCGCCAGCGTGCGGCGATACCCACGGCACCCAGCCCCGATCAGGGCTCGTAGCCGAGCTCGCGCAGCGCCTCGCGGTCCTCGCGCCACTCCCGCCTCACGACCACCTCGAGCTCGAGGAACACGCGCTGGTCGAGGAAGATCTCGAGCTGCTTGCGGGCGGTACGGCCGATGTCGCGGATCATCTGCCCGCCCTTGCCGATGACGATGCGGCGGTGGCCGACCTTCTCCACCCAGATCTCGGCGGTGATCACGACCGGCTCGTCGACGCCGGGCTTGGGATCGCTCCAGTCCACCACCAGCACGGCGACCGCGTACGGAAGCTCCTGGCGCAGATGGAGCATCGCGCTCTCACGGATCAGCTCGCCCGCCCACTGTTCGCGTGACTGGTCGCTGCGGATGTTGGCCGGGAAGAAGAAGGGGGCCTCGGGGAGGTCCTCCATGAGGTCGTCGCGCAGCGCGTAGACGGCCTTGGGGTCGTTCAGGGCGGAGATCGCTATCACCCGCGCCGCCTGCGGGCACAGCTCCTTGTAGAGCGAGAGCGCCTCGTCCCCGTACTTGGCCGCATCGGCCTTGTTGCCCACCAGGATCACCTGGGTGGCCGGCGGCAGGCCTTGCAGCAGGCGCGCCACCTCGCGGTCCTCACGGGTGGGCGGGTGGCGCAGGTCGACGACCCACAGGGCCACGTCCACGTCCGCCACGGCGTCCCGGATCTGGCGGCGCATGAACTCGTCGAGCGCAGAGTGCCCCTTCTGGTGGAAGCCGGGCGTGTCGACGAAGACGAGCTGCCGTTCCTCCCGGGTGTAGATGCCGCGCACCCCGCGGCGGGTGGTCTGCGGCTTGGGCGTGATGGGAGCCACCTTGACCCCCAGCAGCGTGTTCAGCAGGGTGGACTTGCCGACGTTCGGCTTCCCCAGGATGGCGACGAACCCCGACCGCGTGGGCTCGGCGGCCTCCTGCGCCGCGCCGCCGGCGTCTCCTGCGGCGTCGCCTGCGGTGTCTCCTGCGGGGCTGCCTGGCCGCTCGTCTTCGCGGCTGCCGGCCGCTGCGGGGTCGTCTTCGAGGTGATCAGAGTTCAGGTCCGTCACGGTGCCCGTCTCTCCATTCCGGTGTGCAGGCGCCTGCCATCCGCTCCGGCGCGAGGCGCAGCCCACAGGGTAGGCTCCGCGCGAACCGGCCCGCAGCCGACCGCCACTCCCATGCTAAACGCCGCCGGGGCGACGCCGCGCCGCGGCGGCAGCGAAGCCCGCCCGGTTGGCTGTGCCGTACGCGCGGCGCGGGCGGCAGCGCAAAAAGGAAGGGACCCCGAGGGGCCCCTTCCGTGCCTTGGTTGCGGGGGTTGGATTTGAACCAACGACCTTCGGGTTATGAGCCCGACGAGCTACCAGACTGCTCCACCCCGCGGCGCAGCAAAAGCCAGTGTAGCTCTGGGCGCTCGGAGGTGTCAAGGAGCGGTGTGGCGACGCTCTCCGGCGACCGCCACACCTCGAGGCGGGCGGCGCGCGCCGGGTCGGCAGACCGGGGCGTCAGGCGACGCCGCAGAAGGCCTCGTAGTCGACGAGCTCGGTCACGCTGGGGTCGTCACCGCACACCGGGCAGCCCGGGTCGCGCGCCAGCTCGAAGCGGCGAACCTCGGCGCCGGCCGCGTCCACGTGCAGCAGCGTGCCGACCAGGGGCGCGCCGAGCCCGAGCAGCAGCTTGAGGGCCTCGTTGGCCATGAAGCTCCCGACGATGCCCGGCAGCACGCCGAACACCCCCGCCTCGGCGCAGCTCGGTACGCTCCCAGGCTCGGGCGGCTGCGGGAACAGGCAGCGGTAGCAGGGGCCGCGCGCGCCGTCCTGCTCGGCTGCGAACACGCTCACCTGCCCCTCGAACTGTGACAGCGCGCCGTAGACGAGGGGCCTGCCTTCGAGCACGCAGGCGTCGTTGACGAGGTAGCGGGTCGGGAAGTTGTCGCTGCCGTCGATCACCAGCTCGCAGTCGCGCACGAGCCCGCGGGCGTTGGCGCCCGTGAGGCGCTCCGGGTGGGCGACGAGCGTCACGTCGGGATTGAGGTCCGCCAGCCTGGCCGCAACGGATGCGGTCTTGCCGGTACCGACCGCGGAGAGGCCGTGCACGACCTGGCGCTGCAGGTTGCTCGCCTCCACGCGCTCGTCGTCGACGAGGTGGATGGTGCCCACCCCCGCCGCGGCCAGGTAGAGCAGGATGGGCGAACCGAGGCCGCCGGCCCCCACCACCAGCACGCGCGCACCCAGCAGGCGTCGCTGCCCGGCCGCGCCCACGCCGGGCAGGATGATGTGCCTGGCGTAGCGGTCCAGTTGTTCGCGTGTGAACATGGCTCAGTCTACGACCGCGGTGTGGACGGCGATGGGGAGCGCGTCAGGCCAGCGCCGTCTCCAGGATCAGCGGTGTGGCAGGCGCGGACTCGGCTACGCGCAGGGCCCGCTCCATGAGCCGCATCGCCTCCTCGACGCCCTTGCCGCCGCGGTGGTAGAGGGTGGCGAGGACCTCGCCGGAGCCGACCGCGTTGCCCACCTTGGCGTGGAGCGTCACGCCCACGCCGGGGTCGACGGGGTCGCCCTTGCGGCTGCGGCCGGCGCCCAGCACGAACGCCGCCTGGCCGACGGACAGGGCGTCCACCTCGGCCAGGACGCCGCCCTCGCGGGCCCGCACCGGCGTCCGGTCGGGGGCGAGCTCGAGGCGCTCGAAGGCGGCGAGATCGCCGCCCTGGGCGGCGATCCAGCGGTGGAAGCGCTCCAGTGCCTGGCCCCCCTCCACCAGCGCGCGGAGCTGCGCCTCCGGCGTGGGCAGGCCGGTGGCCTCGAGCACCTGGCCGGCCAGCACCAGGCACAGCTCGAGCAGATCCGAAGGGCCCTCGCCGCGCAGGCAGGCCAGCGCCTCGCGCACCTCGAGCGCGTTGCCGACCGCCATGCCCAGCGGTTGCGCCATGCTGCTCAGCACGGCGCGCATGTTGCGCCCGGCCTGACGCCCGATGGCGATCATGGTCTCGGCCAGCGCGCGTGCCTCCGAGGGCGTCCGCATGAAGGCGCCGCTCCCCACCTTGACGTCCAGTACGATCGACCGCGCGCCGCCGGCGAGCTTCTTGCTCATGATGCTGCTGGCGATGAGGGGCAGCGAGCGCACCGTGCCGGTGGCGTCACGCAGCGAGTAGAGCAACCCGTCGGCGGGCGCCAGCGCCTTCGACTGCCCCGCCACCACGATACCCACCTCCTGCGCCTGGCGCAGGAACGTGTCCTGGTCGAGGGTGCTGCGGAAGCCGGGGATGCTCTCCAGCTTGTCCACCGTGCCGCCGGTATGGCCCAGCGCCCGCCCGCTCATCTTCGCCACCGTGGCGCCGGCGGCGGCCAGCAACGGTGCCAGCACCAGGCTGGTCTTGTCGCCCACGCCGCCGGTGGAGTGCTTGTCGACGGTGTGGCGCAGGGCGCCGAGGTCCAGCTCGTCCCCGGATGCGGCCAGGATGCGCGTGAGCGCCGTGGTCTCGCGGTCGGTCATGCCCTGCCAGCACACCGCCATCAGCCAGGCGGCGACCTGGTAGTCGGGCACGTCGCCCTGCAGGTAGCCCGTCAGGAAGGCCTCGAGTCGCTCCGGGTCGTGCTCGCCGCCGCTGCGCTTCTCCAGGATGATGTCGACGGGGCGCACGTTCGCGGAGGCCATGGCCCCATGCTACGACGCGTGTGTGTCACCGCCCGGCCGCCGGTCCCGACCTGTCCCGTCCCGGCCGCTGGCCGCCGGCCGGCGTCACAGCCAGCGGCGCGCCTCTCCGGCCTCGTCCCACGGCAGCGTCTCCGCGGCGCGCTCCAGGGTCGCCTCGTGCCCTTTGCCGGCCAGCAGCACCACGTCGCCGGGCCTCGCTTCGGCCAGCGCGCGGCGTATCGCCTCGCGCCGGTCCGGCAGCAGGAGGAAGTCCTCGCCCTCCCGGGCTCCGGCCCGTCGCGCCCCCGCCGCCATCGCCTGCAGGATGGCCCCCACGTCCTCGGAGCGCGCGTCCTCCTCGGTGAAGAACGCCTTGCCGGCGTGCCGTGCGGCGACCTCCCCCAGGGGCGCGCGCTTGCCGGGGTCGCGCTCGCCCGCCGAGCCGATCACCACCAGCACACGTCCCGGCGGGGCCGGTGTTACCGCCTCGAGCGCCTTGGCCAGCGCCGGCGGCGTGTGCGCGAAGTCCACGATCACCGCGAACGGCTCGCGCTGTAGCAGCTGCATGCGGCCCGGGACGCCCGGGAAGGTCGCGAGCCGGGCGGCGCCGACGGCGAGCGGCAGCCCCACCTCGCGCGCTGCCGCCAGCGCCGCCAGCGCGTTCCAGGCGTTGAAGCGGCCGGGCACGGGGAGCCGTGCCGCGACACGTTCGTTGCCCGACGTCGCCACGAAGGCGACGCCGCCGGGATCGCTCGTCACGCCTTCCAGGCGCACGTCGGCCCCGGCGCCCTCGCCGTAGCTCACGACGCGCCGGGCGGCCGCCGCGAAGTAGGCGAAGTCGGGCTCGTCACGGTTGAGGACGCTCACCAGCGAGCGACGCATGAGGGTGGCCTTGGCGTCGCGGTATGCCTCCAGGTCGCCGTGGTGGTCGAGGTGCTCGGGGCTGAGGTTGGTCCATACCCCGACGGCGTACGGGATGGCGTCGAGGCGGTGCAGCGAGAACCCGTGCGAGCTAGACTCCAGCACCACGTCGCGCAGGCCGGCATCGCGGCAGCGCGCCAGCAGCGCCTGGACCTCGGTCGCCTCCGGCGTGGTGAAGTGGCCCTCCAACGGCACGCGTTCCTCGCCCAGGAGGATACCGGCCGTGCTGATGAGGGCGGCCGGCCGGCGTGCCCCGAGCAGGTGGTGGAGGAGGGTCGCCGTGGTGGTCTTGCCGTCGGTGCCGGTGACGCCCAGCACGGTGAGGCCCCGGGCCGGGTGGCGGTAGAAGGCGGCCGCCAGCTGCGGCAGCGCCAGCCGCGCGTCGGCCACGCGCAGGTACGGGACGCCGTGCCCCGGCAGCGGGGAGGGGAGCTCCGCCTCACCGACCACGGCGACGGCGCCGGCGGCGATCGCCGCCTCGATGTACGCGTGGGCGTCGAAGCGGGTCCCCTTGCGCGCCACGAACAGCGCCCCCGGTCGCGCGCGGTCGTGCCGCTGGACGACGCTCGTCACCTCGGGGTCGCCGGTGCCGGCCAGACGCACCCCGAGGGCGTCCGCGAGAAGCTCGGACAGGCGCACGAGGCTCAGCCCACCAGGGGCGCCGCCAGGCCGCCCCGCTCGATCATGGCCAGGGTCTCGGCGCGGTCGGCCGTTCGGTTGACGAAGTCGAGGTCGTCCCCGGGCACCACGACCACGGGGGAGAGCTCGTACGCGCCGACCCACGCCTCGTACAGGGCGTTGAGGCGCAGCAGGTAGGCGTCCTCGATGGTGGTCTCGTAGGCGCGGCCGCGCTGGCGTATGTGGCGCCTCAGCGTCGGCAGGCCGGCGCGCAGGTAGATGAGCAGGTCCGGCGGGCGCAGCGCCGCGCTGACCGCCTCGTACATGGTGCGGTAGCTGCGGTGGTCGCGCTCGTCCAGGACACCCTCGAGATGGAGGTTGCGCTCGAACACCGCCGCGTCCTCGTAGACGGTCCGGTCCTGGATGACGCGGATGCCCGGGTTCACCTGGCGCAGGTGCTGCTGGAGACGCGTGGCCAGGAAGAACATCTGGGAGTGGAAGGCGTACCGCCGCATGTCGCGGTAGAAGTCCTCGAGGTAGGGGTTGTCGTCGACCGCCTCGAAGACCGGCTCGAGATGGTAGTGCTCCGAGAGGATGTCCGTCAGGGTCGACTTGCCGGCGCCGATGTTGCCGGCCACCGCCACGTACATGCCCGCCGCGTTCATGCCGCCGGCCATCAGGCGGCCCGTGCCAGCCGGATGACCCGGCTCACCACCGTGGCCCGGTCCTGCTCGCTGCCCACGTAGTCCAGCTCGGCCGCCTCCACCACGTGGACGGGATAGGGAGCGTGGCGGAAGTGGGCATCGTAGGCGTCGCCGATGCGTTGGAGGTACGCGGGCTCGATGGCGCGCTCGAAAGGCCGGCCGCGCCTGGCGATACGCTCCAGCAGCAGCTCCGGGGCGGCCCGCAGGTAGACCACCAGGTCGGGCGGGGTGATGCGCGGCCGGAGCTGCTCGAAGAGCTGGCGGTAGAGCTCCCACTCGGCGCCGGCGAGGTTCAACGAGGCGAAGATGAAGTCCTTCTCGAACAGGTAGTCGCTCACCGTGTCGCTCTCGAACAGCGCCTCCTGGGCGAGCGCCATGTGCTGCCGGAAGCGCGACAGCAGGAAGAAGACCTGCGCCTGGAAGGCGTAGCGGGCCCGGTCCCGATAGAAGCCGGCCAGGAACGGGTTCTCCTCGACCACCTCGAGCACCGCGCGAGCGCCCAGCTCCTCGGCCAGGTAGCGGGCCAGGCTGGTCTTGCCGACGCCGATCGGTCCCTCAACGACGATGGTGGCCATGACCCCGCCTGCCCATTGGCCCCGAGTATAGCCGGGCGGGACGGTCGGCAGAGGCGCCTCACGCGCCCTATGCCGTCCGTACGACGCGCCTCGGGGCCGTCAGGAGCGCTATGCTACAATCCCCCTAGCTGATGGAAGACAATCCAGCGGACCGATCTACCCGTTCCCTCCGTCTCCTCTTCTTGGTTCTCGCCCTTCCCCTCTTCAGTGTGGTCATCGCGCAGACGCCGGCAGCGCACGGCGGCGGCATCGGTGTCGGTCAGGTCCTGGTGATCGCCGCGCTGCTGCTGCTGTCCGGTCTGATGTCGGGCTCCGAGACGGCCCTGACGGCGCTGGGGGAGTGGAAGATCCGCCAGATCCGCGAGGAGGGCAAGGACCCCACCGGAGCCTTCGCGCTGCTCGCGCGGCAGCCTACGCGCTTCATCACCACGTTGCTCATCGGGAACAACCTGGTCAACATCGCGGCGGCCTCGCTCATCACGCAGATCGCCATCCAGACCGCCCAGCGTCACGGTGTCGGGGGCTCCCTGGCGGTCGGCTACGCCACCGGCATCACCACGCTGCTGGTGCTGATCTTCGGGGAGATCACGCCGAAGTCCATCGCGGTGCACCACCCCGTCGGGTTCTCGCGGGCCGTCATCCGTCCGGTGTACGTGATGTCGATCGTCCTCTACCCGGTGGGCCTGGCCTTCGCCTGGCTGACCGGCAGCGTGCTGCGGCTGTTCCGCCTGGAGCCGGGCGGGAACCCCTTGCTCACCGAGAACGAGCTGCGCCTGATGCTGCGCAGCGCGGAGGAGTCCGGCGTCATCGAGGCGCAGGAGGAGGAGATGATCAAGGGCATCATCGATCTCGAGGAGACGGTGGTGCGCGAGGTGATGACGCCGCGCGTGGACGTGGTCGCCATCCATGAGGACGCCAGCATGATGGAGCTCCTGCGGCTCACGACGGAGCACGGCTACAGCCGGCTCCCGGTGTACGGCGAGACCATCGACTACGTGCGCGGCTTCGTCTACGCCCGCGACCTGCTGCCCTACCTGGGCAGGCCCGAAGCGCTCGATACCACCCGCGTGGCCGACCTCATGACGCCGCCGCAGTACGTGCCCGAGACGCTCTCCATCCTCAGCCTGCTGCGGGACATGCGTATCCGCAAGAACCACATGGCCATCGTGGTGGACGAGTTCGGCGGCACCGCCGGGCTGGTGACGCTCGAGGACATCATCGAGGAGATCACCGGCGAGATCTACGACGAGACCGACGAGGAGGAGGAAGAGGACATCGTCCTCCTCGAGGACGGCCACTACCGCATCCAGGGCTCGACCAACCTGGAGACGGTCGCCGAGGACCTGCGCCTGACGTTCGAGGACGACGGCGAGTACGACACCCTGGCCGGTTTCCTCATCGACGAGTTCGGGCACATCCCGCACGTCGGCGAGTCGCTGCAGCACCAGGGCATGCGCTTCATCGTCGAGCAGGCGGACGAGCGGCGCGTGATCACGGTGCTGGCGTGGCGCGAGGAGTCCGCGCCGCCCGACGAGACGGTGAACGAGGCCGAGGCCTGAGCCTTGCCTGACGGCCCGCGTCGCCGCGGCAGCCTGCCCGCCTTCGCCGCCTACCTGCTGTACGCCGGCGGGAGCGCGCTGTTCTTCGCCAGCTACGGTACCCTCGCCAACGTCTACCGCATCCGCGTCGCCCACCTGGACGCCCTGCAGCTCGTCCTGGTGGGGACGGCGCTGGAGGCGGCGGTGTGGTCCCCACGGGCGTGCTGGCGGATGCCGTCAGCCGCCGGCTGTCGGTGCTGGTGGGGCTGGCGCTGACCGGCGCCGGGCACTTGCTGGAGGGGGCGCTGCCCCTGTTCGGCACCATCTTGCTGGCACAGCTGCTGTGGGGCGTTGGCAGCACCTTCGAGAGCGGCGCGGTGGACGCCTGGGTGACGGACGAGGTGGGCGAGGCGCGAGCCGCCGCGGCCTTCATGCGCGCGGTGCAGGTCGGGCAGGTGGCCTCGCTGGCGGGCATCGGGCTGGCCACCGTGCTCGGGCGCGTGGGGCTGGCGTGGCCGCTGCTCGCGCGCGCCCGGTGGTGCGCTGGATCCTCCTCATCGCGCTGCTGGCCGGGGCCGCTTCGGAGGTCTTCGACCGGCTGTGGCAGGCGCGGATGCTGCAGCACCCGCTTCCCCTGGCCGGCACGCTGGGGACGGCCGGTTTCTTCGGGGCGGTCGCCGCGGCGGCCATGCTCCTCAGCCTCGCCGCTACCGAGATCGCCAGGCGCCGCGTGAACGATGCCCTGGGCGTTCGCGGTGTGCGCCGGCTTCCTGGTCGCGGCGGTCGCCGTCTACGCCCGCACCCTCCGGCTCCCGCCCGTGGCCGGGCCTCTCCCCGACCCTGTGGCCGACGACATCCGGCCTTGAGGGGATGGGCCTGCGTCAGCCCAGGTAGCGGCGCGGGACCCTGGGCGAGACGCGGGTAAGGAGCTCGTAGGCGATGGTACCGATGCCGCGCGCGAGGCTCTCGGCCGTGGGTCCGGGCAGCGGGCCCCACAGCGTCACGATGTCGCCGGGCCGGACGTCGAGGTCGCCGGCGTCGAGCATGAGCTGGTCCATGCAGACCCGCCCGACCACGCTCACCTGACGGCCGTGGAGCCCGGCGGTGCCCTTGCTGGAGAGCAGGCGCGGGTAGCCGTCGGCATAACCGGCGCGGACGGTGGCGATGGTGGTCTCCTCGTCCGCGGCCCAGGTGCCGCCGTAGGAGACCGGCGTCCCGGCGCCGACGCGCTTCACGAAGGTGACGGGTGCCCGGAGCCGCATCACCGGGCGCAGGTCCTGCTCCAGAGCGGCCACCGCGTCGCCGGAGTGGTAGCCGTAGAGGCCGATGCCGGGTCGTACCAGGTCGTAGTGCGCCTCCGGGAAGGCGATGAGGCCGGCGGAGTTGGCGACGTGACGCAGGCCTGGCTCGATGCCGTCCTGGCGAAGGGCGGCGAGCAGGCGCTCGAAGCGCTCCAGCTGCGTCAGCGTCGGCGACCGGCCCGGCTCGTCCGCGCGAGCCAGGTGCGTCCACACCCCCTCCAACGCGATGTCGGCGGCGCGGTCGGCCGCCTGGGCGACCCGGGCCGCGCGCGGCCACGGCAGCCCCAACCGCCCCATGCCGGTGTCCACCTTCAGGTGCACGCGGACGGCCCGCCCGGCACGGGCGGCCTGCAAGGCGGCGAGGCCGTCCGCGTCGGCCAGCGTCAGGGCGACGTCCGCGTCCGCCAGCCGCCGGACGGTCGCGCCGTCGTAGACCGGGCCGAAGAGCAGGATGTCGTCGTCGATGCCCGCCTCGCGCAGCGCCAGCGCCTCCCGCGGCGTGGCGACCCCGAACCACGTCACGCCCGCCCGCTGGAGGCGCGCGGCCACGGCCGCGGCGCCGTGGCCGTAGGCGTCGGCCTTGACCGCCGCAAGCACGCCGGTCTCCGGCCGCAGGTAGGAGCGCAGCCGGGTGAGGTTGTGCTCGAGCGCGGCCAGGTCGATGGTGGCGACCGGACCCTCCAGCCCGGCGTCGTCGCCGGTCCGGTCGCCTCGCGGCGTTCCCCGGCCGGTCCCTCGAGGCTGCGCACCGTCCTGCATGGGGTCAAGCATACCGGGTGTGGCCGCGTCCGCCGCGCGCCGGCTCAGCGCGTCCAGCTGGTGCGGCGCTCCAGCCACTTGACGAGGCTGGAGGCGGCCAGCGTCAGGCCGATGTACAGCAGCGCCACGGTGTTGAAGGGCGGGAAGACCTGGAAGGTGGCGGCCTGGAACTCGCGCGCCCGCTGCGTGATGTCGCGGACGGACAGCACGGACAGGAGCGAGGTGTCCTTGAGCATGGCGATGAACTCGTTGCCGAGCGGCGGCACCACGATGCGGAGCGCCTGCGGCAGCACCACGTAGCGGGCGGTCTGCCAGCCGTTCAGGCCCAGGCTGCGCGCCGCCTCGGTCTGGCCGTGGGGGATGGCCTCGATGCCGGCCCGGAAGATCTCCGCCAGGTAGGCGGCGTAGCCCAGGGCGATGCCGACCACCCCGCGCGTCAGCCGCGACATGTTGATCACGCCGCCGGTGGCGTCGCGGATGGCGCCCTGCAAGGGGAAGCCGACGTAGAGGATGATGACGAGCATGGGGATGCCGCGCAGCGCGTCGATGTAGAGCTCGGCGAAGATGTTGAGCGGGTGCCGGCCGCTCTGCCACGCCCCGAAGGACAGCAGCAGGATGCCGACGGCGAACACCAGCAGCGCCATCGCCGGCTGCATCAGCTTCGGCGAGAGGAAGTGCGTGGTCCACAGCACATGGGCCCCCGCCGGGGCCTCCGCGGCGGGGATGAAGGCCGCCTGGACAGTGCCGTTCTGGAGCAGCTTCAAGCCGGCCGAGGGGTCGATGGCGGCACGAACCGGCATGCTGCCCTCGGCGCCGGGGAAGGCGCCGTTCTTGACGGTGTCCGCCGGGCCGCTGGGGGTGCCCTCGATGATCGCGACCTTGCCGCCGGTCTGCCCGATGAGCACGTACTCCACCTTGGGGCGCGTGAACAGGACCACCGCCGCCACCAGCAGCACCACGCCCGCGATGGTGAAGCGCAACACCGTGCGCTCCCCGATGTTGAGGCTGGCGAGGCCGGCCAGGATCATGCCCAGGATGCAGGCCGAGACGTACGCCAGCACCGTGGCCACCACGGTGACGTAGAGGCCCGGCACCAGGAAGGACAGCGCCCGCTGGTAGCTGGCGGTGGTGGCGAAGAAGTAGATCACCACCGGCACCAGCAGCAGCAGGATCAGGTAGCTGGGGCGGATGCGCTTGAAGGGGTTGCGCGGTGGACCGGCTGCGGGACGCTGACTCATGAGGGTGGCGAGGAGACGGCGGCGCCGTCGACAGACGGCGCGGCGCGCCCTGCCTCGCTGGCAGGCGCGCGCCGCGCTTCAGCGATCACTGGCCTACTTGAACCACTTGTTCTGGAGTTGCGTGAGCGTGCCGTTCTGGGTGAGCTTGGCGATGCCGTCGTTCAGCGCCGGCAGCAACCCCTTCGGGTCGCCCTGGGGCACGGCGAAACCGATCTCGTCGCCCGACTTGACGCCGCGGATGTCGACGACGAGCTTGCCCGCGTACTGCTGGGCGAAGGCGTCGGCGGCCACGTCGTCGAGCACCACGCCGTTGACGTCCCCGTTGAGGAGCGCCTGCACGGCCTGGTTGAAGTCGTTGTAGAGCTGCATGCGGTTCCGTCCCACCAGCTTCTCGGCCAGGATGGCGTTGGTCGTGCCGGTCTGCGAGCCCAGGACCAGCTTGCTGCCGTCCTTGGTGAAGTCCTGCAGCGTCAGGCCCGAGTCCTGGGTGCGCACCGCGATGGCCTGGTCGACGCTCTTGTAGGGCTTGGAGAAGTCGACCTGCTTGGCGCGCTCGGCGGTGATGGTCATGCCCGAGGCGATCATGTCGAACTCGCCGTTGTTGACCGCCGGCAGGATGCCGTCCCAGTTGGTGGTCTGGAACTTCGCCACGCAGTCCTCGATCTTGCAGATGGCGTTCATCAGGTCGACATCGAAGCCGACGATCTTGCCGGCGTCGTTGACGGTCTCGAACGGCGGGTAGGTGGTGTCCGAGCCGATGGTGATGGTGCGGCCGCCCAGGTCGGCCGCGAAGGCGGCGCCGAGCATGGCCACGAGGGCTAGGCTGGTCAGTAGGACTGCAACTCGTTTCATCATCTCTCCCCTATAGGCATGGAGTCGTGAAAGAGAATACCCGCTGGCGCATAGTGCCCGCAAGCAGCGGCGGCGGTGGCGGGTGAACGGGTTGCGTTGCTGCGCCGTGTCCGAGCCGGCGCGCTTCGAGCGAGCGGATCTCAGCCCTTCACCGATCCGGCCAGCAGCCCCCGGATGAAGTAGCGGCCCAGCACGATGTAGATGATCAAGGTGGGCAATGCGGCCAGCACCGCGCCCGCCATGGGCAGGTTCCACTTGACCGCCTCCCCGCCGGCGAGCTGGGCGAGCGCCACGGTGATCGGCTGCGTGCTCTGCCTGGTGAGGGTGACGGCGAACAGGAACTCGTTCCAGATCTGGGTGAACTGCCAGATGATCACCACCACGAAGCCGGAGATCGACAGCGGGAAGATGATGCGGCCGTAGATGCCGAAGAAATCGGCGCCGTCGATGCGCGCGGCCTCGATCATCTCGTCGGGGATCTCGGCGTAGAAGTTGCGGAAGATGAGGGTGGTGATGGGGAGCCCGTACACCACGTGGGTCAGGATCAGGCCCCACAGCGAGCCGTACAGGCCGATGTTGCGCAGGAACTGGAACAGCGGGATGAGGATCGACTGGTAGGGGATGAACATGCCGAAGAGCATCAGCGGGAAGACGATGTTGGCTCCCGGGAAGTGCCACTTCGACAGGATGTAGCCGTTCATGGAGCCCATCAGCGCCGACGCCGCGGTGGCCACGATCGCCAGGATCAGGCTGTTGAGCAACTTCGGGGCGAAGGCCTGCCAGGCCGTGGCGTAGCTGGCCCAGTTCCAGTGCGTGGGCAGGAGCCAGGTGCCGCTGAGGTTGATCTCGGCGGGAGGCTTGAGGCTGGTGACGAGCACGAGGTACACCGGCAGCAGGAAGAAGGCCGCCGCGAGCGCCAGCAGGAGGTAGGTCCCCCATTGGGGACGGCGCCGGCCCGGGGCCCTGCCGCTCCGGCGCAACGGGCGCGCGCTCACCGGCGCACCTCGCCGCGCAGGCTGCTGTACAGGTAGGGGATGATCACGGCGGCCACCATCACCAGCAGCACCATGGCGATGGCGGCTCCCTGCGCGAACTGGTTGGCGCGGAAGCTGCGCAGGTACATGAGCAGCGCGGGCACGTCGGTGGGGGCGTTGTCCGGCCCGGTCATGGCGAACACCAGGTCGAAGATCTTCAGGCTGATGTGCCCCAGGATGATCATCGCCGACAACGAGATGGGCCCCAGCAGCGGCAGGATGACGAAGCGGTAGAGCTGCCACTCCGTCGCGCCGTCCACCCGGGCTGCCTCGCGGAGCTCCTCGGGGATGCCGCGAAGGCCGGCGAGGTAGAGCGCCATGGTGTAGCCCGACATCTGCCACACGGCGGCGATGATGATGCCGATGAAGGCGAGGTTGAAGCCGTGCTGCTCGGGGTAGGGCAGGGGGTGCGCGTTCCGGCCCAGCGTGAGCGCCCACAGCAGCGCCAGGGCTGCCAGCGCCACGGCGATGCTGGGGCCCAGGCCGCGGCCCGCGCGGTAGCCCCGCCACGCCGCCAGCGCCAGGATGGCGGCCACCGCCACGCCCAGGATGAGCGGTAGGTGGTTCCAATCGAAGCGCAGTACGCTCACCCGGCTGGTGAGCCAGCCGAAGCGTGCCGGCGGCAGGCCTACCAGGGTGGGGAGCACGTTGATGCCGCCCTGGGGCTGGAGCATCCAGCGCCAGATGGTGCCGGTGACGATGAAGGCGAGCGCGAAGGGGAACAGGAAGATGGTACGGAACAGGCCCTCGGCCTTGACGCCGCGGTCGAGCAGCACCGCCAGGCCCAGCCCGAGCGCCAGGCAGCCGGCCAGGAACAGGATGGTGAAGAAGAAGGTGTTCACCAGGTCCTGGCGGAAGCGCGTCTCGATGAAGTTGCCGAACAGGCCGGTGTAGTTCGCGAGGCCGATGAACTTCAGCTTGGGGTGGAGGGCGAGCGCCTGCGTGGCGTCCTGCCCCCAGTTCGTCAGGGAGACATAGAAGGTGCGGCCGATGAAGCCGTACACGAAGATAGCGATGAGCGCCGCGGAGGGCAGCAGCATCACGATGGCGATGAGTCGGTCGCGCGTGATCTTCATGCGGATCGCGGTCCGGAGCGTGTGCCTGGCGCGGTCGCGAACGTGCCGGCAGGGGGGCGCGGCGGGCTGACGGGGGCCCGACCCGGGCCCCCGTCAGCGCACGTCAAGCTACTGGTACAGCCCGGTCTGGAGCGCGATGGCCTGCGCCGCATTGGCGGCCTGCTCGCTGCTCCCGGAGCTGAAGTAGATGCCGATGACGTCCGCGAACTGGTTCAGGAAGGCGGTCTTGGCGGCCGCGCCGTGAGCGAGGCTGCCGACGATGGTGTCCGCCTGCCAGTCCTTGGCGGCCGATTGCGAGTACGCGTTGTACAGGCTGAGGTCGGAGTCCAGGCGCGGGCTGATGGAACCCTTCAAGGGGTTGAAGGTGTCCTGCCCCTGCTTGGAGCCGATGAGCTCGAGCCAGTTCAGCGTGTTCTGCCGGTCCTGGGCGCCCTTCGGCAGGCCGAAGGAGTCCGCCAGCATGTCGAAGACGCCCTGCGTGCCCGGGGTCGCCTCCCAGCCGAAGTCGGTGCCGGGGGTGAGCTTGAGGGTCGTGGTCATGTAGCCCGCGGCCCAGTCCCCCATCACGTTGTAGGCGGCCTGACCGCTGACGACCCGGTCCGTGGCCTGCTGCCAGGTGAGGCCGGAGGCGTCGCTGTTGGCGCACTGCATGACCTTGCCGAAGGTGTCCCACGCCTGCACGGCCTTGGGGTCGGTGAAGGCCACCTTCCCGGTCCACAGGTCGTTCCACCCTTGCGGGCCGAGCGTGGAGATGGCGATGGTCTCCCAGAGCTGGACCTGCGTCCAGTTCTCGGCGACCACCAGCGGCGTCACGCCCTGAGCCTGCAGCTTCGGGCACTGCACCAGGAACTCTTCCCACGAGGCCGGCGCGGTGACGCCCCACTTCTCGAGATCGGCGGGCACGTACCACAGCACGTTGGCGCGGTGGATGTTCACCGGCACGCTCCAGATGCCGTCCGGCGTGCTGATCAGGTCGATCAGGTTCTGCGGGAAGGCATCCAGCCAACCCTGCTGCTGGAACAGCGAGGTCAGGTCCTCCATGCGGTTGGCCGCGACCCAGTCGCCGATGAGCTCCTGGCCGGCGTGTACCTGGAAGCTGTCGGGCGGGTCGCCGCCGAGCATGCGGGTCTTCAGCACGGCGCGCGCGTTGACGCCGGAGCCGCCCGTGACGGTGGCGTTGATGACGTCCACGCCGGGGTACTGCTGGTTGTAGAGCTTGATCAGGGCCTCCAGGGCCGGGCCTTCGTCGCCCGCCCACCAGGAGAAGATCTCGAGCTTGCCCTGCGCCTGCGCCATGCCGGCGACCAGGCCCAGTGCTGCGATGAGCGTCAGCAGTCTCTTCATGTCGCTTCCCTTCCTAAGGTGAGTGCCTGCAGGCACTTCTGCGCGATCGATCCGTGGCTGGTCTGAGCTGCGAGCGTCACCTCCCTGTCGGACGGCCCCCGCCGCCCACCGACCTAAGGTCGACCCCGTGGGGGCCGCCTGCCCGACGCCCGCCCCGCTGGTTGCGCGGAAGCCCCCTCCGACCTCCGGTTCCAGTGGCTCGTGCCCGATTCTAGACGCCGGGCCGCACGCCCCACAGGGGACGAATTGCCCTCGCCCGACGGTAGACTGGCGGCGTGGCGCGGGTCTCCGAGATGCGCGAGCGACTCCGGCGCCCGCTCGCGCAGGAGCTCAAGGACGGCTGCCGGAACCAGGTCGTGGTCGGCGGGCTAGAGCGGCTGACCGAGGGACTGGCCCGGCCGTTCGCGGCGGTGGGGGAGCTGCTGCACGGCTACGGCGCGTTGCCGGTGGAGGCGCGGCGCGCGCGGCTCGAGCGGGCGCTGGAGCTGCTGGAGGCCGACCCCCGCGGCGGAGCGGGTGGCACCACTCCGGCCGTGGGACGCGAGCCCGGCGGCGGCAGGGCGGGGACGGACGGCCCCGGCGGTGCCGCGGCCGGCGCGCGAGGCCCTGCGCCGGATCCTGCGCCGGACGCCGCCTCGAGCCGAGCGCCGGAGCCCGCCTCGAACCCTGCGCCGGCCCCCGCCTCGAGCGCTGCCTCGGACCCCGCCTCCAACGCTGCCCCCGGCGTGGCGCCGGACGCGCCGGGCGCGTTGCTGGCGGCCAGGGACCTCGACCTCCCCCTCAGCGAGCGGCTCGTGGACGTGGGAGCGCAGGCGCCCAAGAAGCTCGCCGAGGTGGGGGTGAGGACCTACCGCGACCTGCTCTGGTCGCTCCCCAGACGCTACGAGGACCGGCGGGCGCTGCCGCGCTTCGCCGCCCTCCAGGCCGACCAGGTGGCCACCGTGACCGGCACCGTCCTGAGCCGCAAGGGCATGCGCAGCCGGCGCGGCATGCACGTCCTGCGCGCGGCCCTGGAGGACGGCTCCGGCCAGCGCGCCACGGCGGTGTGGTTCAACCAGCCCTGGGTCGAGAGCCAGCTGTTCCCGGGCCAGCGGCTCATCCTGGGCGGGCGCGTGAAGCGGCGCGGGCGCAACCTGGAGATCCACGTCTCCGGCTTCGAGGTCGACGAGGCAGGGGAGTCGCTGTCCTTCGGCCGCATCGTCGGCATCTACCGCGGCACCCAGGGCCTCAGCCAGGCCTACCAGCGGCGCGGTGCGCACCGCTTGCTGGCCGCCCTGCCGGCCCTGCCCGACTACTTGCCCCGCTCGCTCTCCGAGCGGCACGACCTGGTTCCGCTGGACCAGGCGCTGCGCCACGCCCACTTCCCGCCGGACGAGGAGGCCCTACGGGCGGCGCTCCGGCGCTTGAAGTTCGACGACTTCCTGTTCCTGGAGCTGGCGGTGCTGCGCAGCCGAGATCCGTCGCTGACGGGCCGCGCCTTCTCGGTCCGGGAGGCGGACCTGGCCGACTTCCGCGCCAGCCTGCCGTTCGAGCTCACCGGGGCGCAGGACCGAGCCCTCTCCGAGATCCTGGCGGACATGGCGCAGCCGCGGCAGATGGCCCGCCTGCTGCAGGGCGACGTCGGCTCGGGCAAGACAGCGGTGGCCGCGGCGGCGGTGTACGCGGCCGTGAGGGACGGGGCACAGGCCGCGCTGATGGCGCCGACCGAGGTGCTCGCCCGCCAGCACTTCCTCAACCTGCAGGCATACCTGTTCCCGCTCGGGGTGCGCAGCGAGCTGCTGACCGGCGCCATGACCGCACGGGAGCGACGGGAGGCGAGGGCGCGGCTGGCCTCGGGCGAGGCGCACCTGGCGGTGGGCACGCACGCGCTCATCCAGGACGGCGTGCGCTTCGCCGACCTGGGGCTCGCCATCGTGGACGAGGAGCACCGCTTCGGGGTCGAGCAGCGTCGCAAGCTGCTCCGCGGCATGGTGCCGGACGTGCTGGTCATGAGCGCCACGCCCATCCCGCGGTCGCTGGCGCTCACGTACTACGGCGACCTCGAGCTCAGCGTCATCGACGCCCTGCCGCCGGGCCGCAAGCCGGTCGCGACGCGCCTGGTGAACGCTGCCAGGCGCCGCGAGGTCTATCACGACGCCTGGGAGCAGATCCGGCAGGGCCGGCAGGTCTACGTGGTGACGCCGCTCATCGAGGACAGCGAGGCGCTGGACGAGGTCGTCTCCGTCACCCGGATGGCCGACGACCTGCGCCAGATCCTGCCGGCGGCGTGCCGCATCGAGATGCTCCACGGCCGGCTCCCCGGGGAGGAGAAGGACGCCGTGATGGAGCGCTTCCGCCGGCACGCCTTCGACCTGCTGGTGTCGACGACCGTCATCGAGGTCGGCGTCGACATCCCCAACGCCACCATGATGATCGTCGAGAACGCCGAGCGCTTCGGCCTCTCCCAGCTCCACCAGCTCCGCGGCCGGGTCGGGCGCGGCGACGCGGAGAGCACGTGCGTGCTGATCGCGGGCGAGCGCGGCCGGAAGACCCAGAAGCGGCTAGAGATCGTGGCCAGGAACGGCGACGGCTTCAAGATCGCCGAGTACGACCTCGAGCTGCGCGGTCCGGGCGAGCTCCGCGGGACCCGGCAGTCGGGTCTCCCGGACCTGTCGGTCGGCGATCTCGCGACCGACGGCGAGATCATCGAGCAGGCGCGGGAGCTGGCGAAGCGCATCCTGGAGGAGGACCCGGCGTTGACGGCGCCATGGGCGAGCCGGTTGCGAGAAGAGCTGAAGCGCCGTAGCCGTGCGGTCGCCTTCCGCGAGGTGGTGTGATGCCGAGGGCTGTGCCATGAGCGTGGTGACGCGTCTGGGCGGTTGGCTGGTGGCCGCGGGCGTGGTGGTGGGGCTGGCGATGCGGCTGGTCCTGGGCCGCCGCCGCTTCGGCCTGCTGCTCGCCTGGGCGCTGGCCCTTCCCTGGCTACTGCATGCCGGCTACGTCAGCGTCCGGGCGCTCACCGGAGGGTTCTCCGCGTGGGGCGTGGCGGCGTTCCTGGCCGTCGGCGCCGGGCTCACCGTCGCCGCCGTGGTGACGGGCCGGCGGCTGACGCGGGCGCGCGGGCTCCTCGCCGCGTTGATGCCGGCCGCGCTCGGCGTCGCCTACGGGGTGGGTCCCTTCCTGCTGCTGTCGCTGGCGTTGAGGCGCTCCGGCATCGACCTGGATATCGTGCCTACCGCGGCGTACGCCGGAGCCTGCGCGTTCGCCACCGCGGCGCTGCTGCCGTTCGCGCCGCGCGCCGCTGCCGCACCCGCCGGCTCGCGCCGCTCCGGGTGGCCCTGGCGGCGGCGTTGAGGCCGTCCACGAGGGCGCTCCCGCCGGGCATGCCGGGCGGGCGGTCTGCTAGACTGCGGTCGTGCGGAACCGACGGCTCCTCCGCCGCGTGGGCCCGCGGGCGCGGGCCCTGAGCGCGGTCGCCACGCTCGCGCTGCTCGCTGCCTGCGCCCCGGGGGCGGCCATCAAGAGCGCCACCCCGCTCGGCGAGATCAAGCCGCCGGTGTTCGAGCTCATCCCGGTCAGGACCACCATCGACCGTTTCGACCCGCCGGGGGCGGGCGCAGGACTGGCCATGACGGTGGCGACCATGGTGCACAACCCCAACGCCTTCCCGGTGTCGCTCGACGCGGTGGATTACCAGGTGGTGCTTCACGGTGACCGGGTGGCGACGGGAACGCTCGAGCCACGACTCGAGCTCGACGCCGAGGGCGAGAAGGCCCTTTCCTTCCAGGTCCACGCCGATCTCAGCGGCAAGGGCGGCCTGCTTCGGGCGGTGGCGCGGGCGTTCTCCGACACCCCGCTGCCGTTCCGGATCGAGGGCACGCTGCGATTCTCGTCGGCGAGCTACGCTTTCGAGACGCGCAAGACGCTGCTCCTGGCCGGCTCCACGTTCGCCAGGCAGACCGTCGCGCCGCCCAGGCTGACCCTCGACGAGGCCGCCACCCGGGTGTTCATGCTGCGTCCCGACGTGCCCGTCATCCAGGTGGTGGTGAAGGCGACGAACCCGGGCGACATCGGCTACTTCCTGTACGGCAAGGACCTGGCCGTCACGCTGGCAGGCGAGCCGCTGGCCAGGCAGGACATGCGGCCGGTACCGCTGGCGGCGGGCCAGGACGGACGCATCGACCTGGCCTTCTACCCTTCGCTCGGCTCGCTGGACGCTCCCGGTCGCGATGCGCTGCAGGCCGCCCTCCAGGGGGTGCCCACGCTGCTCGCGGTGGAGGGCAGGCTCTACATGGACGTGCTGGGGGTGGACTCGTTCGAGGTGCCGCCCCAGTGGGAGATCACCGGGTTCGTGAGCGCGCATCGTGAGGTCCCCTGACGCGGCCCACGCGTGCTATCCTTCCCCGATATGGCCAGAATCCTTGTCACCGACAACATTCAGCTGGGTGACACCGACTACCCCGGCATGGAGGTGGTCGACCGCGCCGGCATCGAGCGCGACGAGCTGCTGCGGATCATCCCCGACTTCGACGCCATCATCACCCGCAGCCGCACCAAGGTCGACGACGAGCTCATCCGCGCCGCCAGCAGCCTCCGCGTCATCGGCCGGGGCGGCGTCGGGGTGGACAACATCGACCTGGAGTCGGCGAGCCGGCGCGGCATCCTGGTCGTCAACGCGCCCGAGGCGAACAACGTCTCGGCCGCCGAGCTGGCCATCGCGTTGATGCTGAACGCGGCGCGCGGCGTCGCCCGCGCCGACCGGCTCATCCGGGCGCGCACCTGGGACCGCAAGTTCCTGGGGCGCGAGCTCAAGGGCAGCCGGCTGGGCATCGTGGGGCTGGGGCGTATCGGCTCGCTGGTCGCCAGGCGGGCCCAGGGCCTGGGCATGACCGTCATGGCCTACGATCCCTACATCACGCGTCGCCGGGCGGAGGAGCTCAAGGTGGAGCTGTTCGACGAGCTGCACGCCATGCTCTCGCGCTCGGACTTCCTCACCGTGCACACGCCGCTCACCGAGGAGACCGAAGGCATTATCGGCCCGGACGAGCTGGGGCGGCTGCCCGACGGGGCGGTGGTGGTCAATGCGGCGCGCGGGGGCATCATCCAGGAGCCCGCGCTGCTGGCCGCGCTCGAGTCCGGCAAGCTCTTCGGGGCGGGGCTCGACGTCTACGTGTCCGAGCCCCCCGACCCCAGCCAGCCGCTCTTCCAACGCGACGACGTGGTGCTGAGCGCGCACCTCGGCGCCAACACCGCCGAGGCGCAGGCGCGCATCGGCACCGAGATCCTGGAGCGCACCGTCCTGGCCCTGGAGGGCGATTACTCCCGCGGCGTGGTGAACGCGCCGGCGCTGGCGCCGGAGGTGATGAGCGCACTCGGCCGGCATCTGCAGCTCGGCGAGGTGCTGGGACGCACCGCCGCCCAGCTCGCGCACGGCCGCGTGCGGGAGCTGGAGGTCGAGTTCGCCGGAGCCTTCCCGATCGATCCCGACCCGGTCGCGACGGCGGTGACCAAAGGCTTCCTGGAGCCGTTCCTGGACGATCCTCCCAACTACATCAACGCGCCCTCCATCGCGCGGGACCGCGACATCCGCGTCTCGCGCGCCACGGCGTCCCGCAGCCGCGGCTACACCACCCACGTGCTGGTGACCGCGGTGACCTCCGAAGGCCGCACCAGCGTGGGCGGCACCGTGCTGGGCGACCAGCCGCGCATCGTGTCGATCGACGACTACCCCATCGAGATCCGCCCAGAGGGAACCATGCTGGTCTGCACCAACTACGACCGGCCGGGGGCGGTCGGGCGGGTCGGCACCATCCTGGGCGACGCGGGGGTGAACATCAATAGCATGCAGCTCTCGCGCACCAGCGAGGACGGCCTGGCCATGTTCGTGCTCACCCTCGATCAGGTGCCCGGGGACCAGGTCGTCGACGTGCTCCTGAACCTCGGTGACGTCATCCGCAGCCTGCGCGTGGTGAGGCTCTAGTCGTGCCGGCGACCAAGCCCCGGCTGCTCGCGCCGGGTCCGGTGGAGGTCGCGCCCGCCGTTCTGGAGGCGATGGCGCGGCCGGTCCTGCACCACCGCAGCCCGGAGTTCAAGGCGCTCTTCCAACGCGTGCGCGCGCGCCTCGCCGAGGTGGCGATGGTGCCCGGCGAGGAGGTGCTGGTCGTGACCGGGAGCGGCACCGCCGGCTTCGAGGCGGGGCTCCTGGCGATCGTTCCCGCCGGCGGTACGGTGGTGAGCCTCAACGCCGGGAAGTTCGGGGAGCGCTGGGCTCACCTCGCCCGCCGCTTCGGCTACCGGGTGGTGGAGCTGGAGGGCGCATGGGGGACCGCCTTCGACCCCGACCGGGTGCGGGCCGCGCTTCGCGCGGCCGGGCACGTCGACGCCGTCACCACCACCCACTCCGAGACGTCGACAGGCGTGTTGCACGATGTCGAGGCGATCGCGGCGGTGGTTCGCGAGGAGGCCCCCGAGGCGCTGATGGTGGTGGACGCGGTGACGAGCCTGGCTGCCGCCGAGCTCCGGCCCCGCGCCTGGGGCCTCGACGCGGTCTTCTCCGGCTCGCAGAAGGGCGTCATGGTGCCGCCGGGGCTGGCCTTCGCCTACCTGTCCTCGCGCGCCTGGGAGCGCAGCGACGCGCTGGCGGCGGAGGGCTCGCTGGTGCCCAGCTACTACCTCGACCTGCGGCGCGAGCGCGAGCGCCAGCGGGAGGGCCAGACGGCCGCCACGCCGGCCGTCAGCCTGGTGGCCGGCCTCGACGTGTCGCTGGGGATGCTGCTGGAGGAGGGCATCGAGGCGGTGTGGCGGCGCCGCGCGCTGCTGAACGAGGCCTTGCTGCGCGCCGGCGAGGCGGTGGGCCTGGCGCGTTACGCCGAGCGCCCCAGCCCCGCGGTTGCCGCCCTCCGCACGCCGGCGGGCGTGGCCGCGCCCGAGGTGACGCGCCGTCTCGCCGATCAGGGGATCCGCATCGGCGCGGGCCAGGACGCCGCCAGGCCACACCTCCTGAGGCCGAGCGTGCTCGGGTACTGCGACCGTTTCGACGTCGTCACGCTGGCCGCCGCGCTGGAGGAGGCCATGCGCGCGCTCGGTCGCCCGGTCGCCTTCGGCGCCGGACCCGCCGCCGCCCTCCAGGCCATGGCGCCCGAGGCCGCGCCGTCGTGAGCGCGGGATCGTGAGCGGGAGGCCGTGAAGGAGCTCGTGCTCGTGCGCCATGCTCCCTCGCAACCCGAGCCCGGCCGCCCCGCCGCCGCCTGGCGGCCGTCGTCCGGCGCCGGCGAGCGCATCCGCGCCCTGGCCGAGCAGCTCGCTCCCCTGCAGGTGGACCTCATCGTGGCCAGTGCCGAGCCCAAGGCGGTGGCGACCGGACGCGGACTGGCGGCGTGCCTCGCCGTCCCCTACACCTCAGCCCCCAGGCTGCACGAGCACGAGCGCGGCCACGTGCCGCTCCTGGAGGAGCACGCCTGGCACGACATCGTGAGGCGCTCGTTCCGGCATCCCGACGTGCTGGTGTTCGGACGCGAGACCGCGAACGAGGCGCGGCTGCGCTTCGGGGCGGCGCTGGAGCGGGCGCTGGCACGCGCAGATGTGGAGCGTCCGGCCGTGGTCGCACACGGCACCGTGATGAGCCTGCTGGTGGCGGGCCCCAACGGCCTCGATCCGTTCGAGCTGTGGTGCAGCCTTCAGATGCCCGAGGCGTGGCTGCTGAGCTGGCCGGATCTGGCCTTGAAGGAGCGGATCACCGCGAGCTGAGCGAGGACCGCGGGCCGGTCCGCCGGCGGCGCGTCCCCTACCCCCGCGTCCAGCGCTTCCAACGCCACCACATCGCCAGCAGGCCTCCCTGGCGGGCCATCTCGAGCTCGCGGAAGTCACCGTCGAAGCGCCGCGCCAGTCGGTAGCGCGGCTCGTAACGGGTGCGCAGCGCCTCACCGGCCGTGGCGCTGCCGGCGAAGCCTCGGTCCGCCATGACCCGCAGGCGCTGACGCGCCTGAGCCTCGGTGCGATAGGGGTAGTGCTTCACGATGGGCATCCGCCCGTAGGGGCGCCGGCCGGTGCCGCGAGGGAAGACGCGGCCGTGCTCTCCGTTCCGGTACGCGGCCCCCGGGCGGTCGCGGAACTGGCGGACCTCCACCCAGAACGGCGAGTACCAGCGCAGGCGCGTCTGCACCGGCAGGCTCTCGTCCTGGCCCGCATCGTCCGGGTGGAGGAAGAACTGCATGACCGCCCAGTTCACCAGCTGCGCGCCCTGGCGCTCGGCCGCGGCGGTGACGGCCCGGGGATCGTCGTGGAAGATCTCGTCCGCGTGCATGAGGGTGTACCAGTGCCCCTGGCCGTAGCGTTCGCGGGCGGCGTCGAGGAGCGCCTGCCGGTGGTGGTCCCGCACCTTCCCGGCGCCCGCCACGGCCTCGTCGCGGAGCACCAGCGCCACCTCGGGGTAGCGTCTCAGGCGTTCGTACGTGCCGTCGTCCGAGCCGTCGAGAGCCAAGATGGCGTCCACGCCACCGCGGTTGGCCGCCATCATCTCGTCGATGATGTCGATCTCGTTGTAGGTGAGCAGGAGGCCGATGTTCACACGAACGGCCCGCGTTGGCTCGTCACGGAGGCGGGAGCGATCTTCCCGTCGCGGAGCCGGAGCACCGTGCCGGCCGCTCGCACCAGCGCCGGCCGGTGCGCCATGGCGACGACCAGCCGGCGCGCGGCCTGTTCTCGCAGCATCGCGACCAGCGCCGCCTCGCTACTCTCGTCCAGGCTGGATGTTGGCTCGTCGAGCAGCAGGACGCGGGGGTCGGTGAGCAGGGCCCGGGCAACGGCCAGACGTTGCCGCTGCCCTCCCGAGAAGCCCGCCCCGTCTTCGGCCAGCTCGTGCGCGAGCGCGTTCGGGAGGGCGCGGACCACCTCGGACAGGCCGGCTGACTCCAGGGCCTTCCACACCTGCTCTTCGCTGAGGTCCCGCCCCATGACGAGGCTGTCGAGCAGTGGCCCGGACAGCACCTCGTGTCCTTGGGGCACGTAGCTGACGCGAGCGCGGAGGTCGCGTTCGGACATCGCAGACAGGACCTCGCCGTCCAGCCAGATGCACCCCGCGGCCGGTTCCAGGAAGCCCAGCAGCAATCGCAACAGCGTCGTCTTCCCGCTCCCGCTCGCCCCCGTGATGGCGACCAGGCCGGTTTCGGGGAGGACGACATCGATCCCGTCGAGTACCGTGGGGCCGCCGTCGTACGCGAAGGTGACGCCGTGGACCACGAGGCCCCGCGCCCGCGGGGCGTCCCCGCAGCGAGTCTCCGCCGCGGTGGCGGCGCTCCGGTCCGACGCCAGCGTTCGCAGGCGCCGGTCGGCCGCCCGGGCTTCCCGGTGCAGGGCGTAGCCCTTCGGCAGCAGCTGGGTCGGTGTCGAGAGCAGGGCGACCAGCGTCACGAACGACACGAGCTGCCCCGAGGTCATCCCGCCGCGATGGACCGCGCCCGCCAACAGCACCACGAGCAGCCCCACCGCTGCGAACAGCAGGATCTGGGTGATCGGGATCTGAGCGCCGCTGATGAGGCTTCGCTGCCTCATCGCGCGCGCCGTGCGCAGGTTCTCCGACTCGAAGCGTTCGAGCATCATCCCCTCGGCGTTGAAGGCACGCACCGTCTCATGGTGCTTGAGGCCCTCCTGGAGATTGCGTCCGAGCGCCTCCGTGCCTACCTGGGAGCGCTCGGCGACCGCCTCGAGAGCCCTGCCCACCCAGCGCAGGGCGAGCAACGTGGGAGCGCCGAACGCCATGAGGAGCAACGATGCCAGCGCGTTCGTGGTGAACAGGTAGGCCAGGATGGCGAGGATCGTCGCCGATTCGGCGATGAGCGTGCCCAGGCCGAAGTGGTAGTAGGTCTCGATCTCCTTCAGATCGGTCAGCACCCGGCTCGCCAGGCCCCCCGACGTGCCCGGCAAACGGCCGGGTTGCCTCGCCAGCAGTCGGCGGTAGAGGCCGCGCCGCCAGGCGGCCACGAGGTCGGCCGCGGCCCGGCCGAGGAGGGCGTCCTGGGCCCACAGCGCGAGGGCGCCGACCACCGCGACGGCGCCCGCCGTCGCGAGGATGATCGGGAGTCGCGAGTAGTCGTTCTGGTGCAGGACCTGATCGAAGACGGGCGTGACGAAGAGCGGGATGACCGCGACGCGCAGGGTCGCTCCGATCAGGGCGGCTGCCGCGCCGACCACGGCCCACGGCGTGGTCGGCAGCAACAGCGACGGCAGCTCGCGTGGGCGTGGCGGGGTCTCGGCCCTGCCGCCGGCGGCGCTGGCGGTTGGCTCGCGACTCACGGCGCCGCCTCCATGGTTGCGGCCCGCGACCACCCGAGATCGTCGAACACGGCGTCGAGCAGTGCCCTCGCGGCGCCCGCGCGGGGCATGGTCCGCAGCAGGCCGCTGCGCCGCCGGGCCATGTCGCTCTCGTCCATCAGGAGCGCCAGCGTGCGGTCGGCCACGGCCTCGGGGTCGAGCCGGCCGCTCATCTCCAGCATCAGGTCCTCGCCGCTGAAGCGGTTGGGGAGCGAGACCGGCGTCGACAGCCCCTCCACCCACAGGCGCACGGCGTAGCGCTTCAGGTAGCGGCCGATGAGCGGCACCAGCCCCAGCCAGTGGCCGACGCCCTCGAGCGGGATGACCTCCGGCCGGTTCAGGGGCAGCAGGACCACCGCGGGCACGCCGGTGACGCCCAGCTCCATGGTGTTGGTGCCGGGGATGGTGAGCGCCAGGTCGGCGGCGCGCATGTGGGCGTAACGCTCCCCCTCAGGCACCATCTCGATGGCGGCGCCGGACGGCGTGATCACCCTGTCGCCCACCCGCCGGCCCGCGACGCCGCCGAGGGTGGCCCGCTCGCGGCCGCCGATGCCGGCCGCGAGCGTCTCGGGCGTGAGCATGTCGCTGACGGGCCATACGAAGCGGGCGCCGGGCAGCGCCGCGGCGAGGCGGTCCACCACGGCGATGAAGAGGGGGATGAGGTGCACGGAGAAGGCGTCCCGGCTGCCGGCGAAGAGGACGATGTGCGGCGCCCCCGGTCGCAGAGCCGGAGCGTCCAGCCGCACCGCGTCCGCCACCAGGTTGCCTACCACCTTGACGCGCGAGGCCGGGGCGCCGCCGCGCCTGGCACGCCGCAGCGTGCGCTCGTCGGGAACGAACAGCATGCGCAGGCGTCGGTCGAACGCCGGCTCGAAGCTGTAGCGGTAGGCGGGCCGCTGCAAGCGCCTGGCCAGGCTCACCGCCATCCCGGCGTTCCCCCCCAGGCTGATCACGAAGCCGGCGCCCTCGTCCCTCGCGGTCCCGAGCCCGGCCGGCAGGCCGCCGGTGGCGGTCGCTCGCAGGTACTGCGCGGGCGAGGTCACCACGTCGGCACCGAAGCCGCGCGCGATGTCGGTCTCGTGACCGCTGGCGAACTGGCAGGGGATGAGGCTGATGGCCACTCGCATGTCGGGCCGGCGCCGCCGCAGCTCCTGCAGCACCGGACGGGCCCACGTGTACAGCTCGCCCGGGCCGTTGGCGACGAGAACGGCCTCGGCCGCCATGGTCAGCCTCCGCCCGCGAACCGCGCAACGCCGCGCTCGGAGCCCGCGGCGAACTCGAGCATGCGGCGCACGTCGGCGCTGGCCTCGGCCAGGGCATCGAGCGCCTCGCGGTCGCGGCGCCGGAAGGCGCGGACCGCCCGCTCCAGGGCGGCGTAGCGCTCGCCTTCGATGCCGTTGCGCTGCAGGCCGACGCGGTTCAGCCCGTAGTGCCTGGCGGGGTTGCCGCGGGCCATCGTGTAGGGCAGGGTGTCCATGTTGCCGGCGCTGGCGGCTCCGAACATGGCGTACTCGCCGACGCGGCAGAACTGGTGCAGCAGGGCGCCGCCGCCCACCACGGCGTGGTGACCGATGTGACCGTGCCCGCCGAGCTGCGCGCCGGCCGTCATGATGGCGTGGTGATCGATACGGGTGTTGTGCGAGACGTGGACGTAGCTCATCACCAGGGAGCCGGTGCCGATGCGGGTCTCCGCTCCCTCGCCGGTGGCGCGGTGAACGGTGACGAACTCGCGGATGATGACCTCGTCCTCGACCACGGCGAGCGTCGGCTCGCCGTGGAAGTGGTGGTCCATCGGCAGCCCCGCGACCACCGCGTACGGCCCCACGCGGCAGCGGGCGCCCAGCCGCGCGCCGGCGTGGAGCACGGTGCCCGGCAGCACCTCGGTGCCCTCGCCGACCTCCACGTCGGCCTCGATCACCACGCCCGGCCCGACCACGACCCCGCTCGCCAGGCGCGCGTCGGGATGCACGGTCGCGTTGGGGTGAACGGCGGCGTTCGGCACGGTCACGGGATCACCGCGCGTACATGAAGGAGAGCGTCGCCTCGGCGGCGACCTCGTCCCCTACCAGCGCCTTCGCGGCGACCTTGCACAGGCCGCGGCGGAACAGCAGGATCTCGCCGGTGAGCCGCAGCCTGTCGCCGGGCACCACCTTGCGTCGGAACTTGGCCGCGTCCACCGCCGCCAGGTAGCCGGCCGCGCCGTTCTCCAGGTCGCCCTCCCGCACGCTCAGGCCGACGGCGGCCGCCTGCGCGAGGGCCTCCAGGATGAGCACGCCGGGCATCACCGGCTCGTTCGGGAAGTGCCCTTCGAAGTACGGCTCCCCGCTGCTGACGTTCTTCACGCACTCGAAGGCGTCGCCCTGCTGCGACACGAAGGCGTCCACCATGAGGAAGGGGTAGCGGTGAGGCAGGATGGCGCGCACGTCCACGGTCATGGGCGTAGTCTATCGCAGAGAGGAATCGTGTGTCCTGGCCGCGTCTCGCGGCCGACCGCGGGTCAGGCGAGCACCGCGGCGCGCTCGCGCTCGATGCTGGTCAGCAGGCGCGTGGCGAGCGCCAGCGAGCGCAGGTCGTCGTCCAGGGTTCCGATGGGGGGCGCGTCGGAACGGATGCGGGCGAGGAAGTGCTCGAGCTCGGAACGCAGCGGGTTGTCCTCGTGCACCACGTGGCGGTCGAGCTGGACGTGCCCCGTGTCGGAGTCGGCATCGGGGCGTTTGTAGATGGCGATCTCGGTGTAGGGCTCCTTGGCGAAGTCGAGCCGCATCGTCTGATGCGGCTCCGAGATGACCAGGCTGCGCTCGGCGTCGGGCGCGACCCGGCTCGCCAGGAAGCGCGCGATGCAGCCGCCTGCGAAGGTGATCTGGGCGGCGGCGACGTCCTCCAGCGGGGTGCCGTTGAGCGCCCGCCCGACGACGGACAGCTCCACGGGATCGCCCGGGATCATCCTGAGCACGATGTCGAGGTCGTGGATCATGAGGTCGAGTACCACGCCCACGTCCTTGATGCGCGCGTAGGGGACGGTGCGGCGGGCCTCGATCAGGTAGGGTTCCCGGACGCGTTCCCCGAGGAGCTGCACGGCCCGGTAGAAGCGCGTGATGTGGCCCACCTGCAGCACCAGCCCCAGGTCTCTGGAGAGCGCTGCCAGCTCCTTGGCCTGGGCCACCTCGGTCGCCACCGGTTTCTCGACCAGGACGTGCACGCCGGCTTCGAGCAGGCGCTTGGTGACCGCGAAGTGGAGGCTCGTGGGCACCGCCACGCTGGCCGCGTCGATCGACTCGCTCGCGAGCAACTCGTCCACCGTGCGGTAGGCGCGGCAATCGAACGAGCTCAGTGCCTCCGCCCGCCGTAGCGGCTCGGGATCGGCGACGGCGACGAGGTCGACGCCTCGCAGCGCCGCGTAGTTGTTGGCGTGGTACCGCCCCATGACGCCGGCTCCGACGACGGCGACGCGCAGATTCCTCATTGACCGGGTCCTGACCGGGGGTGGGAGTGGGAAGCGACCAGCTCTCTCATGAAGGCGACGTGCACCCTGTGCGAGCCTCGCCAGAAAGCGACGCGGGCGTCGAGCGGTCGTGCCAGCAGGAAGAGATCCCCCAGAGCATCGAGGGCCTTGTGGCGTACCGGCTCGTCTTCAGCGCGCAAAGGTACCAGCGGGCCCTCCTCCCCGAAGACGATAGCATTTCCGAGGTTGGCGCCGGAAGCGAGCCCTTGTGAAATCAACGACTCCAGCTCCGACAGGAAGCCGAAGGTCCGGGCCTCCACCAGCTCGGGATAACGGTCCGGGCCACCGCACCAGTGCTGCTCCCCGATGGCGGGGTGGTCGAAGGCGATCCCGTAGCACAGCTCCGCGGGCCCGGGCCGCAGCTCGGCCCGTGCGTCGTCGATGTGGAGGGTCAGAGACGCATCGGGACGTAGCGGGGGCGGTGGCGGAGGGCGGTCCGCAAGCTCGCCCGCCAGCGCGTACCAGTCGCGGGCGGAGCCGTCCAGGATGGGCAGCTCCGGGGCGCTCGCCTCCACCAGCACGCCCGACCAGAAGCCGCGCATGGCCAGCGCGGCCAGCAGGTGCTCCACCACCGCGATCCGTTCCCGCCCCACACCCAGGGTGGTGGCCCGCCGGCTGTCGACGACGGCGTCCAGGGTCGCCGGGATATCCGTCCCGTTGCGTCGGAAGCGCACCGGGCCGTCCACGCGGTGCAGCGTTACCCGGCACCGCACGCCGGTGTGCACCCCGATCCCCTCAAGGCTCGTCATCGTGCCCCTTGAAGGCCTGCCACAGCCGCTCCAGCTTGCCTTGCAGGTAGAGCCCGCGCACCCACCGCCGGTAGGGCTGGGCGGGGAAGCCGGCCCACGTCTCGCCCGCCGGGATGTCCTTGGTGACCCCGCTGCGGCCCGCCACGCGGGCCCCGGCGTGGATGGTGACATGGTCCGCCACCGCGACGCAGCCGCCCAGCACGACGCCGTCCTCGAGCCTGGAGCTGCCTCCCACGCCGGCCACCGCGGCAATCAGGCAGTCGGCGCCGATGTGCACGTTGTGCCCGATCTGGCACAGGTTGTCGATCTTGGTGCGCGCCCCGACGCGCGTGGCCTGCAGCGTGCCGCGGTCGACGGCGGTGTTCGCGCCGATCTCCACGTCGTCGCCGATCACCACGCCGCCGAGGTGGTGGATCTTCTCCGCGCCGCCCGGCCCCGGCGCGTAGCCGAAGCCGTCCGCGCCGAGCACGCAGCCGCTGTGCAGCCGCACCCGGTCGCCGACGGTCACGCCGTCGTACACGCGCACGCCGGCGAAGAGCCGGCAGCCGTGGCCGATCCGGGCGCCGTGTCCGATGGTGCAGTGCGGCCCCACGACGGTGCCGGCGCCGATCTCGGCGCCGGCGTCGACGACGCTGTACGCGCCCACCGTCACGTCCTCTCCCAGCGACGCGCCGGTGGCGATCACGGCGGTGGGATGGATGCCCGGCTCGGGCTCGGGGCGATCGTCGAACAGCGCGCTCAGCAGCGCCAGGGCGCGCCGCGCGTCGGGCACGGTGATGACCGCGCAGCCGGGCTGGCGCGGGACCTGCAGGCCGGACGGCACCACCACGGCCGCCGGAGCGCCGGCCAGCGCGGCGCGAAGGCTCCGGGCGTCGCCCGCGACCACCGCCAGGCCGGGACCGGCCTGGGCCGCGTCCGCGAGGCCGGTGACGCCCGTGTCGGGCCCCGTCAGCGCACCGCCCAGATGCTCGGCGAGGGTGCCGGCGGTGACCTCGCCCGGCGTCATGCGCCCGGGCCCCCCGCCCGGGACGAGGTGCTCGAGGAGCCGTCGCCGTTGGGCGCCGGCCCGCCCGGCGGCTGCGGCGGCTCGCCGCTCGGCGGCTGGTTCAGCGGGGGCGGCGCCGGCGGCGGCGGCGGCGAAGCGGTCTCGCTGCCGCCGCCCGAGCTCTCCGGCGCCGGCGGCGAAGGCTTCTTGGCGTTCTCGACGGTGATCTTCAGCGTCTGGCTGCCGGTCACGACGTACGGCAGCGAGAGGCGCTCGAGCCGCTGCGGGTGTCCCTCGGCATCGGGCGCCTCCACCACCAGCTCGCTGGCCTGCGGCTTCTGGCGCATGGCGTCCAGCAGCTCGAGGAACGACCGGGGCCGGTTCTTGGCGGGCGTCTCGCTGTTCTGCCCTTTGGGCTTGACGTCGCCGCCCCGGAAGGTGAGCGTCACGCTCCCGGACAGGGAATCTGGGATGGCGACGGTGACGGTCTTCACGACGGGATCCTGGCGGTACGGCTGGAAGCGCACGTGCGCCACCAGCGAGGTGCCCGCCTTGACGTCCGGGTTCTCGGCGACCACGTCGACGATCTCGGCGGTGTTCTGGGTCGCGCTGAGGTGCACGTTCGCCTTGACGGCGCTCACCCCGGGGGCCTCGAAGGCGTTGTCGGCCAGGGTCTTGAGCGGGGCGGCGAGCAGCCGGGCGGCCGCCGTGGCGATGTCGCCGGGGTCGTCCACCTGCTCCACCAGGTTGAGCTGCGTGCCGCCCGACAGGTCGATCTCCCAGCCGATCTGGGCGTACCCCCCGGTGGTCTCGGACAGGCTGCGATCGAAGAGCTGCAGGCCGGCCGAGGCGATGAGCTGCGGGTACAGCCGGGCGTCGGCGGCGACCTGCTCGTGGTAGGTGGTCGCCCCGCCCGGAGCGTCCACGGTGAGCGTGACGGGGATCATGGGGGGGCCGTCGCCGAGCGTGCCGGAGATCGCGGCCGGGCGGTCCTGCGACACGGTGGCGAGCGGCTTCTGGCCGCTGTTCGCGAGCTTGAAGGGCACCACCGAGCTGGGCACGATGGCGGTGACGAACGCCGGCGCCAGCGGCAGCGCGACCTTGCCGAGCCCCAGCAGCGGGTGCCCGAAGGCCAGGATCTTGTCGCCATCGACGGCCGTGACGGTGCCGACCGCGCCGATGGTCACGTCCCCGCGCGCCAGCTCCACGCTGATGGCGCTGCCGGGCTCCAGCGTGTAGGGGGGCGTCTCGCCGGCGGGCAGCGTGCCGGAGGCCTGGGCGGGGAAGGGACTGAGCCGTGGATCGTGGAACAGCGGGGTCAGCAGTGCCGCCGCCCGCGGCGCCAGGCCGGACAGCAGGACCGGCGTCGCAGCCGGGACGGCGGTGCCGATGCCGGCGATCGCCACCGGCCCCGGGCCCGCTCCCGCGGCCGCGCCGGACGTGGCGTCACGCATGACGCCGATGGGCGTGACCAGCGCCAGGTGGTGGTCGGCCGAGGGGAACACGTACCCGATGGCGCCCAGCAGCTGGGGGCCCTGGGGCGTCGACAGGTAGACGGGCGTGCCGCTCATGCCGGCTGCCACGCCGCCGCTGGCGTCGATGAAGGCCCCGGAGGCGCGCACCAGCACCAGCGGGAAGCCCGGCCCGGCGTCGTTCTGGACCGACAGCACGCTCACCGAGAACTGCACCAGGGCGTTGCCCGGCCCCGCGGTGATGGCGAAGCCCTGCATGCCCGGCGTGACGTTGCTCAGGGCCATGTCCGGCGCGGAGGTCGGGGGGGTGACCGCCAGCGCGGTCGACAGCAGGAGCGCCAGCGCCAGGCACCCCGACGAGAGCTTCGACAGCGGCGCGCGCACCGCCCGTGCCGGCGTCGTGGCGGCACGGGCGGGCACATCGGGGCCCGCAGAGCAGACGGCCATGGCTAGCGCCGCAGGAAGTTGTCGGAGATGAGCGCGTCGCGCAGCACGTGGATCATGTCGAGCGCCTGGCCCGTGCCGAGCGCCACCGAGTCGGTGGCGTTGTCGGCGACCACCACGGGGATGCCGGTGGTCTGCCGCAGCAGCTCGTCGAAGTTCCTCAATAGCGAGCCTCCGCCGGTCATGATGATGCCGCGATCGATCACGTCCGAGACCAGCTCCGGGGGCGCCAGCTCGAGCACGCGACGGACCCCGTCCGCGATCTTCTGGATGGGCTCGCGCAGCGCTTCCACGGTGTCCTCGGTCGTGACCTTGATGGTCTTGGGCAGGCCGTTGATGAGATCGCGTCCGCGCACGTCGAGCTCCCGGTTGTCCTCCTGGTTCCGCACCACGGCCGCCCCGACCTTCATCTTCACGTCCTCGGCGGTGCGTTCGCCGATGAGGAGGTTCTCCTTGTGGCGGATGTGCCGGATGATGGCCTCGTCGAACTCGTTGCCCGCGATGCGCAGGCTCTCCGAGACGACGATCCCGCCCAGACTGATGATGGCGATGTCGGTGGTGCCGCCGCCGATGTCGACGATCATGGAGCCGGTGGGCTCGGCGATGTCCACCCCGGCTCCGATGGCTGCGGCCAGGGGCTCCTCGATGAGGAAGGCCTTGCGCGCCCCCACCTCGCGGGTGGCCTGGAGCACCGCCCGCCGCTCGACCTCGGTGACGCCCGACGGCACGCACACCATGATGTGCGGCTTGAAGAGGCGGCCGGGCCCGGTGATCACCTTGCGCACGAACGCCTTGAGCATCTTCTCGGTCAGGTCGTAATCAGCAATGACGCCGTCACGCATGGGGCGGACGGCGACGATGTTGCCGGGGGTTCGGCCGAGCATCCTGTAGGCTTCGTCACCCACCGCCTTCACGTCGCCGGTGTCGCGCACCATGGCGATGACGGAGGGCTCGCGCAGGGTGATGCCCTTGCCCTTGACGTAGATCAGGACGGTGGCCGTCCCTAGATCGATCCCGATCTCCTGTCCCAACCTGAAGAACATCTTCTCTCCAACCCGAGCGGCCCTCGTAGGGATGGTTCGCAACGACGCAACACTATACCTTGGGGCGTCCAGGCGTGCTTCGGGCCCGTCGCGACCGGAGCGGGCCGGATCCGTTCGACGGGGGAGCGCTCACAGGTACACCGGCTCGGGCGGGGCGCCGTCGCGGGCCGCGGCGGCCGCGGCCGCCGCCAGCGGCGCCGCGTCCTCGACCACGGGCGCGTCCCCGAAGCGACGGACGAGATCCTCGCGGGGCAGCCTGGTGGCCGCTGCCACCGTCTCCATGCGCAGGTCGGCCGGGTCGCGGGGGCGCCGGTAGAGGCCCGCGTAGACGTTGCCGCGGCGGGCGTCCAGCGTGGCCACGCCGGTCCCGCCGGGCGGCAGCGCGGCCGCTGCCATGGCGGCCAGGGTGGAGGTTCCGGCGACCGGCACCCCCCAGGCGCGCCCCAGACCGCGCGCCGTCGCGACGCCCACCCGGACGCCGGTGTACGAGCCGGGGCCGATGCCCACGCCGATCGCCGCCACCGCGCCGCGCGGCACGCGCGCGCGGGTGAACAGCGCGTCGAGCTCGGTGACGATGCGAGCGGCGTGGTCGCGGCCCACGTCCTCGGCGAAGCTCGCCAGCACGCCCCGGTCCTCGGACCACAGGGCGAGCGCGAGGTAGCGGGTGGCGCAGTCGATACCCAGGTAGAGCCGGCTCACGCCTGCCATCCTAGGCGGTTGCCGGCGGCGTCCCGCAGGGTGGCCTCGCGCCTGTGGCCGTGGCGGCTCAGCTCGAGCCAGAGCGCGTCCGGCCGGGCGCGGAGCAGCCCGGCCCCCCACTCCACCACCACCAGCCGGGCGCGCTCCAGCGTCTCGTCGAGGCCGAGCTGCTCCAGCGCCGAGGCGTCGGGCAGTCGGTAGGCGTCGATGTGCACCAGCACCCCCTCGGGGCTGGGGTACTCGTGGACGAGGGTGTAGGTGGGGCTGGTCACGGCCGCGTCGCTCCCCAGCGCCTCGGCCAGGAAGCGCGTGAGCGTGGTCTTGCCGGCGCCCAGGGGTCCGGTCAGCACCACGAGCGAGCCGCTCGGGGCGCGCCGGAGCAGGAGCCGCGCCAGCTCGCGGGTGTCATCAAGCGTGCGCAGGTCCACCTTGCGCGCCACCGAGCGCCTCGGCCAGCCCGTCCAGATCGCGACGGAGTCGCCCGGAGAGGAGCGCGACGTCGGAGCTGGAGCGCAGGCTCAGCAGCAGCGTGTGCTCGTGCGTCGGCCAGGCGGCCAGCAGCGCCGCCCCGTCGTACTCGAAGGTGGCGATGCGGACCGGCCAGGCTCCCAGCGTGGAGGCCCCTTGCTCGGCCGCGCCTCGCAGCGCCGTCACCAGCGCCGCGGCCGGGGCGCCGTCGAACGGCAGCCGGCCGCCGAGCGTCGTGCCGTCCGCGCTCAGCAGCGCCGCACCGGTCACCTCGGCCTCGTGGAGGTAGGGGTCGAGCAGCGCCGCCACGTCGGGTGGCGGGGCCGAGCCGCCGGCGGGCGGCGGCGGAGCGGCGCTCGCGGCGCCCTCTCCCAGGAAACCGAGCACGTCGTCGAGCACGTTGGCGCTCACCAGCTGGTCCGCGATGACGCGCGTCGCCTCGTACTCCTCGCCGAGCTTCTCCAGCAGCGCCTCGGCTTCCCGCAGCGAAGCCTCGAGCTGCAGCTGCAGGCCCACGGAGACCCGTTCGAATGCCTCTCGCTGGGAGTCGAGGTGGCGCAGGATGCGTCTGACGGTGGCGACGTCGTCGCTGTTCAGCTTCTCGACGGGGCGGAACGCCTCCAGCGCCACATCGAGGCGGGGGAATACGTTGCGGAGCCGCTGCTCGGCGTCGGCCTGCAATCGCTCCAGCAGGCTCCAGGCCTGGGGCAGCCCGGGTGCCAGGAGCCCCTGGTCGATACGCTCGCGCGCGCCGACCAGGTGCTCCTGGAGCGCGCTCAGCGTCGGCCCCTCCATGCCGGCGAAGCGTGCGGCCTCCCGTTCGAGGCGGTGCAGCTCCCCGATCTGCTCGCTGCGCTCGGCCTCGCGTTCCTGCTTGATGGCCGCCCGCAGCGCCGCCAGGTCCGGGTAGTCGCCCGTCTCGAGGCCGTCGTTGGCGGCCCGGATGCGCTCCAGCAGGGGCGGGCTGGAGAGCTCGCCCGCCTGCTCGGCGAGGACCTCCAAGCGCCGCCGCAGGGTCGCGGTGACCTCGCCCCTGAGCGTGTCCACCAACGCCGCGGTGGCGTCCAGCTGAGCGTCGTCGAGGGTGCTGCCGTCCAGGTCCTCGAGCTGGCGCTCGATCTCGGCGACGACGCTACTGATCCGCGCCGCGACGGTGTCGAGCGCGGGCAGGGCCTTCACCTGGGCGAGCAGGTTGCGCAGGCCGGCGCGCTGCCGGTCGACCTGTTCGTCGGCGAGCTGCGCCATGCGCGACTCCAGCGACGCCTCGGCGCGCCGTGCCCGGTCGATCACGGCCGCGTCGATCAGCTGCTGGTCGTGCGCCGAGGCGAGGCCGCGCACCTCCGCCTCGAGCTCCCGGTAGGCGTCCACGTCGCCGTGGTCGCGGTAGCGCTCGAGGGTGACCCGCAGGCGCTCGAGGAGGGCAGCCTGGTCGGCGAGCTGCGCTTCCTGCTGCGCCCTGGCCTCGTCCTCCGCGCGCTCCAGGGCCTCGACCTGCTCCAGCGCCAGCCGGTGCAGGTTGCGGGCGTGCTGGACGTCGGCCTGGTTCGGGAGGGTGGTCGCGAGGATGCCCAGCGTGACGCCGAGGGCTTGCCGGAGCTCGGAGTTGTCGACGTCGGGTCGGATGTCGGCGAGCGAGGCCTCGATGCCCTGGAGCTCGCCTTGCAGCGCCTGGCGATGGGTGTCGAAGGCATCGGCCAGCGTGGCGCGCAGCGCCTCCAGGTCCTCCGCGATGGAGGCGTCTGCGTCGAGCTTGGCCCGGAGAGCGTCGAACCGGTCGTGCAGGCTCGGCTGGTACTCCAGCAAGCCCATGTTCTCGGCCGCGAGCTGCTCGAGATCGTGGCGTTCGTCCTCCAGGTCGAGCAACAGCAGCCTGGCGCTGACCTCGGGAGCCAGATCCGCGGTGTCGATGGAGAGCAGGTCCTCCTCCTCGCTCTCCACGTCGAGCACGCCGCCCTCGCCGGCTCCGTCGGCGGCGGCGACCGGTGCCGCGTCGCCGGCCCGCGGGTGGGACTCGGCAGCGGTCCCGCCCTCCGCTTCCATCTCCTCGGCATAGACGCTGGACTCCACCAGCTTGCGCAGGTCGCGGGCCAGGCGCCGGGTCCGCTCGATCTCGGCCGGGGCCAGCTGGCGGCCCTGCTGCGCCGAGCCGATCTGGTTCACCAGGTTCTCCAGGCGCCGGACCTTGGGGCCGCCGAGGGAGCGGACCTGCTCGAGCGCTTCGCTGAGCTCGCCGAGCTCCCGCGCCTGGATGACGAGCTGGTCCTCGAGCTTCTGCTCGACGATGTGCAGCTGCGCTTCGGCGTCGTCGGCGAGCGACGTGGCCTCCCGCTCGGCCTCCTGCTCGTTCTCCAGGAGCTGGATCTGGGCGCGCAGCTTCTGCACCTCGGGCCACTCGAAGTAGAGGTTGAAGGGCTTGAGCGCCGCCTTGAGCTGCTCCAGGCGTTCCCGCTGCCGGGTGAGCCCGGCGTCGGCGGAGACGGCCTGGGCGCCGTCGCCGTGCACCTCCTGGAGCCGGCCCAGGATGCTCTCGATCTTCTCCTTCGCCTGCATGACGGGCATCGTGACCTGCAGCTGGCGGTAGATCTGGGCCTTGAGGATCTTCTCGACCGCAGCGAAGTCCACCGTGTCGGGGGAGCGGCCGAGCTGGCGCAGGCCCTCCTGCAGGGACCGCGACACCACGCGCGGCGACAGGATCGCCTCGAGCTCTTCGACGGTCGTCTGGTAGACCTGGTTGCTCATGTCAGTCGCGCCCCATCCGGCGCCCGCCCTGGCGGACGAGGCGGGCGCACTCGCGGCGCGGCGTCACCGGTCCTCAGAACTCCTCGTCCCAGTCCACCATCGCTTCCGCCCTCTCCTGGGTGCTGGTGGAGGTGGCGGTCGCGGTCATGGTGGTGCCGGCACCGGCCGAGCGCTTGCCCCGGCCGAGCAGTCCGAACTGCACGCAGATGCCGTAGAGGCCGAGGATGGCGAACAGGATGGCGAGCACGATGAGGCCGGCCCAGACCACCTGCCCGATGGTGCTCTGGAACATCGAGTAGTTGGCCAGCACTTCGAAGCTGTCGGTGTGGGTCCAGCTGGCGAGCATGCTGCCGAGCGCGGCGAGCGCCTCGAACACCACCGGCAGGAGCAGCAGGAACAGCGACACGCCGATGAGCTGCCAGTTGCGGTTGCCGCCTCCGAAGGCCATGTTGAGCAGGTACAGCGGCACGAACACCAGGATGCCGAAGACGAGCAGCACCAGCAGGCGCGGCCAGCCTGCCCACCAGCTGTCCAGGCTGCGATTGAGCGCCAGGTTGCCGGACTGCGGCTTCCCGCTGATGACACGGGCGGCGGCGTCGACCTGTGCGGTGAGGTTGTCGAGGTCCTGCAGGCGCAGCCCCACCAGGGACGCGGTGCGCGTGAAGGTGGCCCGCGTGTCGGCGTCGACGCCGGGCTGCTTGAAGGCGACGATGGGGGAGAGCAGGCTGTCGTACTGCTTGGACGCCGCCTTCACCTGGTCGCGGGCGCCGCTGACGTCTCCCGCCATCAGCGAGGCGCTGGCCTCGGCCGTGGCCGCGTATACCGCCCTGGTGGCCTCCTGGATGCTGGTGGTGCCGGCGTCGAGGTAGCTGGCGGCGAGATGCTGCGCTGCCGGGGCGGCCATGCCGGTCCTGGCGATGGCCTGGGTGAGCGTCGTGAGCTGCTGCTGGCGCTGTTGCTCGGGGCCGGCGGCGGGTGCCTGGCTGGCTGCCTGGCCCCCGCTCGCGCTGCCGGACGCGGGTGCCTGCGCCGGCGCCGCGGCCGATGGCGGGCGCGCTGCCGGTGCGCTGCCGGCCGTTCCGCTCGCGGCTCCCGCGACCGCCGGCAGGGCCGAAGGCGCGGCGCCGTTGCCGGAGGTCGTGGCGGTCGTGGTGGAGGACGTGCTGGCGAGGGCCAGGCGGTCGGCCTCGGCGAGCTGCCCGGCCGACGCGGCGATGTCCCTGGTCGCCTTGTCGAAGGCGGCATCGTCCTTGGCGACCAGCGCTTTGGCGGCGTCCACGAAGCCCTGGTTGAAGCCGGCCTTCACGCGCGGCGAGTCCTGCACGAGCAGCGACGCCCCGTACCCCTCGGCCAGGGTCTGATAGGCGACCCCGCGGTCGGTGGGGAGCAGGCGGCGGGCGACGGAGATGTCCTCGGAGATGAGCCGCGCCACACCCTGCTCCATCTGGAGCCTCAGCGCCGTGGGCGTGCGGGCGGCCTGGATGGCGTCGAGCGCTCCCTGGTCGAGCTGCATGTCGGCGCCGATGTGCGCCAGACGCGCCTTGGCGGTGGTCATGTCGCCGGCGACGGCGGCCTTGAAGGCGGAGTCCATCACCAGGCGTTGGAAGCCACCCGTGAGGACCGCCGCCTGCACCGCGATGTCGGTGCGGCTCTGGTTGGCGACCGCGGCGCGCGCCCGGTCGAACAGGGCCTCCATGGCCTTGACCAGGGTGGCGCTGGTGGTGTCGTGAGACAGCGTGAGCAGGGAGTTGACGGCGTGGTCGAGGTCGTTCCGCGCCTGGGCGCTGTCGTTGGGAACGGCCGCCACCGCCTGGCCCAGGTTCTGCATGGCGAGGTCGTAGCGTTGGAGCGTGGTATCGGCCTGCTGCGCGCTCGCCGCGGCTCCGAGCGCCAGCACCAGCGCCAGCACGCCGGCCACGAGTGTACGTTTGCCCCTGTTCATTGTCCCTCCTCCAGCGCGGCCCGCGCTGCGAACACCGCACCCATGTTGACGTCGGTCCTGGCGAGGACGGCGACGGAGTCGCGTCCCAGCGGGAAGATGAAGAGTAGCCCGTCGGCGTGCTCCAGGACGAGCGAGCGGAGCGGTCCGTGCCTGCCCAGCAGGCGGATCGCGGAGCGCGCCAGTGGCGCCAGCGCCTCGGGGTCCAGCCCCTCGCCGCGCACCTGCGGCGGCTCGTTGCGGTCGCGCAGGCCGATCACCTGGCTGACGCCCTCGATCTCGGCGAAGCGGACGGTGAGGCGGTCCAGCGCTTCCGGCGGCAAGGCTGCGGGCACGACCGTGGGCGTCGGCGCCTGCGGCGACACGGCGCCCCGCCGCCGGGCTCCGCTGGCGGCCGCCGGTCGTCCGTCGGCGGCGTGCTCGCCGGCTGCGCCGCCGTAGGCCGCGCCGCCGTCGGGGCCGCGCCCGCCGTGGGCGACGGCGGCCAGGGCGGGGGCCGGGTCGGTGTCCGCGAGGCCCCAGTCGGCCGCATCCGGGTCGTGGTCTGCGGGGTCCTCCGCCCGCCGAGGCTCGGAACGGGCGCGTGGCGACCCTGGCTCGGGCAGGTCATCGGGGATCGGGACGTCGGGCAGGTACACCGACGAGCGCCGCACCGGGTGCAGCGCCGTGGGCGCCCCGCTCGCGGTAGGGCCTCCGGTCGTCACGGGCGTGGGGTGGGCCGGTCGGCTGGGTGCGCCGTCGGCCACCTGACGCGCCAGACGACGCAGCGTCCGGCGCAGTCCCGTCCTGGGGAGGATGCCCTCGAGCTCGCGCTGGACCGGGCCGAGCAGGAGCGTGCGCACGCCGCCCTCGTCGAGGCTGTCGGCGCTGACCGAGGCGTGCCGCAAGGCTGCATCGAGCACACGCGTCGCGGCACGCTCCGACACCAGCGTCGCGAGCGCGTTCCGCGTGCGCAGGTACACCTCATTTGGCACCGCCCGCATCCCCCCCTCGCGTGCTAGCGCCGGTCGTCCGCATGTGCGCCAATCATACCCAGCCTTTCCGGGCTGCGCCGGGCTGAAGAACGGCCCTCCGGCAGTACCTCAAGCATAGGCGCAAGAGGAACGCCCGCCCTGTGAAATATTCCGTTGGGATGGGCTTTCCGGCGGGTCACAGCAGCCGCCGGAGGGTCGTCCCGGCCCCGTTCCGCACCCTCGCGACGGACTCGCCGCCGGCCCTCGCCCGGGCGGGCAGCCGCATCGGCAGTGCAGCACCCTCGGCGCGCTCCCGGCAACCGAACAGCGCCTGGCAAGCGTCTGGCTCAGGCTCCCTGGAGTCCGAGCGAGACCACTTCGCTGACCCCCCGTGCCACCATCATGGCCGCGGGGTAGCGCATCCGCGCCGGGCCCAGCAGCGTCAGGGAACCCGAGCCGACACCGAACTCGAACGCCGCCGAGACGCGTGCCACGGCATCGTCGAGCTCGAGGCCGACCCGGGCCGCGCCGAGGTCCCACTCGGATGGCCGCAGCTCCACCTGTTCCACCTGCTCGACGACGAGCCGGATGAACTCCGGATCGTGGCTCTCGGGCTCGGCGAAGAGGTTACGCAGGCCCTGGCTGAACATGCGAGGCGGGTTGAGGCCCGGCCACGCCGAGCGGATGGCCCGCAAGGTGCGCGCCAGGTGCTCGTCGGCGTGAGCGGCGATGGCGTCGAGCGCGCGGGGCACCTGCCCGAGCGGGAGGGTGAGCTGTCGGAGGTTGCGCTCGGCATCGTCGAGCACCGAGCTGGGCGGCGGCGGCTCGAGGTCGACCCCGAGCTGCCGCACGATCCCGTTCTCGAGCACCACCACTGCCAGCAAGCGCGTGGCAGAGAGCATGCTCAGGTGGATCTCGAGGATGTGCAGGGCGTCGTCGGCCGGAAGCCGCACGACCACCGCGTAGCCGGAGAGCTCGGCGGCCGCGCGTGCCACCAGGCTGAAGAGACCGTCCCCGTTGGTGGCTTGCAGCTCGTTGGCGAGCTGCGACCGCTGGCGCTCCGGCAGCTTGCGCGGCGGCAGGCAGGCGAGCGCGTAGGTCCGGAAGCCGCGCGCGGTGGGCACCCGGCCGGCGGAGGTGTGCGGCTGCTGCAGATAGCCCTCGTCCTCGAGCGCCGCGAACTCGTTACGCACCGTGGCGCCGCTCAGGCCCAGGCGCTCGCCGATCCTGGCGGACGCCACCGGGTGCGCGGAGGCGATATAGGACTCGGCGACCAGACGCAGGATCCGGGTCCGACGCGCGTTCATGACACCGATGTTACCACGTCGCGGTCGCGCGCGACGTCGCTGCTTCCGCGACAGGGACAGCGTTCCGAGCGTGTCACGAGCTTCCTGCCGGGTTCCCCTCATCCACACCCCCGAGCGCCAGGATGTGACGCAGGTGAGGCTCGTCGACGGGCATGACGCTGAGGCGGTTCCCGCGCTTCACCAGCGCCAGCCCCTCCACATCGGGATCGTCCTTCAGCGCGGCGAGCGTGACGGGCTCCACGAGGGCCCGCACGGGCTCGATGTCGACCAGATACCAGCGCGGTCGCTTCTTCGAGGCCTTGGCGTCGTAGTGCGGATCCGCCTCGTCGAACTGCGTGGGGTCGGGGTAGGCGTCGGACGCGACCCGCGCCAGGCCGACGACGGCGGGCTCGGCGGTGTTGGAGTGGTAGAAGAGCACCGGGTCGCCGACCCTCATCTCATCACGCATGAAGTTGCGGGCCTGGTAGTTGCGCACGCCGTCCCACATGGTGCGGCCATCGCGCTCCAGGTCGTCGAAGCTGTAGGCGTCGGGTTCGCTCTTGACCAGCCAGGCAGCGCTCATGCGGGCCATCCTAGCAACGCCGGCCTCACTCCCACTCGATCGTCCCCGGCGGCTTGGAGGTCACGTCGTAGACGACGCGGTTCACCTCCGGCACGGCGTTCACGATGCGGTTGGAGACGGTGGCCAGGAAGTCGTGCGGGAGCCGGGTCCAGTCGGCCGTCATGCCGTCCACGCTGCTGACCGCTCGCAGCGCCACGGTGTGGGCGTAGGTGCGGCCGTCGCCCATCACGCCCACCGAGCGGATGGGGGTCAGCACTGCCAGCGCCTGCCACGTCTCGTCGTAGAGCCCGAACTCCCGCAGGCTGCTGATGAAGATGTCGTCCACGCGCCTCAGCACGGCCAGGCGCTCGTGCGTCACCTCGCCGATCACGCGGATGGCCAGGCCGGGTCCGGGGAAGGGGTGGCGGTCGCGCAGGTGCTTGGGCAGTCCGAGCGTCTCCGCGATCTCGCGCACCTCGTCCTTGAAGAGGGTGCGGAAGGGCTCGATCAGCTCGAACGCCAGGTCCTCGGGGAGGCCGCCGACGTTGTGGTGCGACTTGATGTTCGCAGCCCCGAAGCCGCCGGCGGACTCCACCACGTCGGGGTAGAGCGTGCCCTGCGCGAGGAACCGGATGGGGCCCTGCCGGGCCTCGGCGGCGCGGGCCTCGGCGGCGAAGACGGTGATGAACTCGCGGCCGATGATCTTGCGCTTCTGCTCCGGATCCGTCACGCCTCCGAGCGCTCCGAGGAAACGCTCGGAGGCATCGACCACGCGCAGGGCCACGCCCAGGTCGCGCAGGGCGCGCTCGACCTCTTCGGCCTCGCCGAGCCTCAACAGGCCGTGATCGACGAACACCGCCACCAGGCGCTCGCCGAGGGCGCGGTGGAGCAGCAGGCCCAGGGTGCTGGAATCGACCCCGCCCGAGATCCCCAGCAGTACCCGTTCGTCGCCAACCCGCTCGCGAACCTCGGCGGTCATCTGCTCGACGATGTTCTCCGGCGTCCAGGTGCGCGGGATGCCGGTGAAGTGCACGAACCGCTCCAGCAGCGCCATCCCCTTGGGGGTGTGGCGCACCTCCGGGTGGAACTGCAGCCCGTAGATACGCCGCTCGGCCGACTCCATGGCGGCCACGGGGTTGGCGGCGGTGGCCGCGCACACCCGGAAGCCGGGCGGTAGCTCGGCGACCGAGTCGCCGTGGCTCATCCAAGCCACGAACTCGCCCTCCACGCCGTCGAAGAGCTCCCCGTGGTAGTCATCGAGCTCGGCCTTGCCGTACTCCCTCACCGAGCTGGGCTGGACCCGCCCCCCCAGCTCGCGGGCCACCAGCTGCATGCCGTAACAGATGGCCAGGACCGGCAGGCCGGCGTCGAGCAGCCCGGCCGGCAGTGCCGGCGCCCCCGGGTCGGTGACGCTCTGCGGGCCACCCGACAGGATCACCCCCCGCGGCTGGTGGGCCAGGATGTCGTCGAGGGAGGCGCTGTGCGGGACGATGACGGAGTAGACGTTGAGCTCGCGAAGGCGGCGGGTGATGAGACGGGTGTACTGCGAGCCGTAATCCAGCACCGCGATGCCCGGCGTGCCCGCGCTCATCTTCAGCCACCTCCGCCGACGCCGGCGCCGGCCGGGAAGGTGACGACCACGCTGCGCTGACCCGGGAGCGTCACGTCCGCCGGGGCCGAGCGGCGGCCCTGGAACTGCGCCACGAACTGCCAGTCGCCCTTGCGGTCGAGCACCACCTTGCAGGGAGCGCGGCAGAGGATCGTCCCGGCAGGCGTTCCCGAGCCCGGCGGGCTCTTGGCCACGTACAGGTCGACCGGCGGCAGGTTGGCAGGCTGCACCTGGACGGAGACGATGTAGTTCAGGCCGTTGCCGGCGCTCGGTGCCGGTGCGGTGCCGCCCTGCCACAGGAAGGCCAGGGCCGCCAGCCCGCCGCCGACGACCAGTGCCCCCAGCAGCAGCAAGGGACCGCGCCAGGAACGCCGCCGCTCCTTTGGCGGCGGCAGGTCGAGACGGATGGGCGCCGGAGGCACGGTCTCGTCTACCGATCCGGCACGGTAGGTGGCGCCGGGCGGGGGCGCCTTGACGAAGGTCGGGTGCTTGCCGATCACCGGGCCCTCACCGTCGAGGCCGGGATCGCTGTGGAGCGTGATCGGGTCCGGTTCGTCGTCGTAGCGATCCGCCGCGTCGACGTTCACCGGAGCGGGTGCCTGAGGGGCGGCCCTCGCCTGCTCCTGCGTGCCGGTCGCGCTGGACGACGCCACCTCGAGCTCGAAGTCCAGGTCGAGCTGGAAGTCCGAGCGGGTGGCAGAGAGCCGGCGGTCACGGCTCTCCTGCGCATCGCTCGCGGGGGCGGCCGGAGGCGCATCGGGTGCGGCGGCCCCCGGCGCGGCCGCGCCCGTCGGCAGGGTCAGCTCGTCGAAGCTACGGGAGGGGCTGGTCACCGCTCCGCCGCCCGCGCGCCGCACCATGGTCAACAGGGCGCTGGCGGTGGGTCGATCGTCGGGGTCGCTCGCCAACGCCGTACGCAACGTCCTGCGTACGGCGTTGCTGATGTGCTCGCCCCCCAGCTGCAGCAAGGTCGCCGCGACGGCGTAGACGTCGGCCGCGAGGCTGGGCCGGGCTCCGGCCGCCACCTCCGGGGCGGTGGCGTCGGGGTCGACCGGGTGCCAGGGCACGCCGTAGCCCTCGATGAGGACGTGCCCCTGCGCGTGGAGCAGGCGGCCCGCCCGCAGGTCGCCGTGCGGTACGCCGAAGCGGGCGGCGTCGCGGACGCCGCGCAGCACCTCCAGCACCACACGGTCGTCGACGACGGTATCCGTCGTGATCGGTCGGTAGTGGGGGGAGTAGGCGGCGACGACCTGGCCGACGGCGTCGTCGACGCCGCTGGCCAGGATGCCGGGGACGTTCTCCGACTCCAGCCCGCCGGCCGCCGCCGTCGGGCGGCCGGGGAAGGTGTAGATGAGCACCGCCAGGCCCGTCAGGGGATCGACCCCGCGGTAACAGCTGATGTCCGACTGTTGGAGATAGAGCTCCTGGCTCTGGTAACGGTTGCTCGCGTTCATGCGGGAAGGGTGCCGCGGACGCCTCGTGGTCTGCGGGAGCCGGGTGGCACTCCGGGAGCGAAGCACCGCCGCCCCGGCCGGCATCGGCGCGCCGCCAGGGCGGATGAGCGGACGGGGCTGGGGCGCCGCGCGGCTGTCACACTGCCGAGTATAGCCAGGGGGGTTGTGGGGAACAAGGTGAAGTGGCTCGCAAACGGCCCGTTCGGGTAGGCCCGGAGCTTGTGGCCGCCGGGTTCGGTTGATACCCTTTGAGGCACGATGCCCATCACCCAAGAGAGCGTCCTCGAGGCGCTGAAGTCGGTCGAGGATCCGGAGCTCCATCAGGACCTGGTCAGCCTCGGTATGGTCGACAAGGTCGACATCGACGGCGACGCCGTCCGCCTCGCCATCAACCTCACCACGCCCGCCTGCCCGCTGAAGGGCCAGATCGAGAGCGACGTCCGCGCGGCGCTCGGCTCCGCGCTGGGGGTGCGGCAGGTGCAGATCACGTTCGGCTCGCAGGTTCGCGGTCCGCAACAGCAGCCGTTGCCGGGCGTGAAGACCATCCTCGCCGTGGGGTCGGGCAAGGGCGGTGTCGGCAAGTCGACGGTGGCGGCCAACCTGGCGGCATCGCTGGCGCTCGAGGGCGCCGCCGTCGGCCTGCTCGACGCCGACATCTACGGGCCCAGCCAGACCACCATGTTCGGCGTCGAGGGCCGCCGGCTCCTCGCCGACGAGGAGAAGCGCATCGTGCCTCTCGAGGGCCACGGCGTGAAGCTGGTCTCGGTGGGGAACCTGGTGGAGCCCGGGCAGGCGCTGACCTGGCGCGGCCCCATCCTTCACGGGACCCTCACCCAGCTGCTCCAACAGACGGTCTGGGGCGAGCTCGACTACATGGTGGTCGACCTGCCCCCCGGCACCGGGGACGTGCAGCTGTCGCTCGCGCAGCTCGTGCCCCTCACCGGCATGGTGCTGGTGACCACGCCGCAGGACGTGGCCCTGGCGGACGTCAAGCGTGCGTACACGATGGCCCGGAAGACGCACGTGCCGGTGCTAGGCGTGATCGAGAACATGAGCTACTACCAGCTTCCCGACGGCACCCGCGACTACATCTTCGGCGAGGGCGGGGCGGACCGCTGGGCGGAGGAAGAGCGCATGCAGGTGCTGGGGCACATCCCCATCACCCGGGCCCTGCGCGAGAGCGGCGACTGGGGGGCGCCGCTGGTCACGACCCGTCCCGACGATCCGAGCGCCGTCGAGCTGCGCCGCGCCGCGCGCGTGCTGGCAGGGCAGATCAGCGTCCAGGCGATGGCGAGCCTGCCGGTGCTGTGACGCCGAGCCCGCGTCGACGCGGCACCACCGGTGCCTGAGCCGGGCCCGGCGAGGCGCGCTGCGGTTGTGGCGGGCGCGAGCAGCTGCTAGAATCCCGGGCAGCGGGAGGAGTAGCCGTGCTGCCGTCCGCCAGAGAGCCCGGACGTTGCTGCTGGAAGCCCGGGTCGGACAGGCCGGTGAACGTCGCCCGCCGCTCGCGGGGCCCGGTGGTTCTGGGCATCCGGTGAGCGCGAGGAAGAAGGCGGGCGGCACGGCCCGCTGGTAGACCCTCCGGATGCCGCCCCGTGAGCGCGGTCAACGAAGCGCTCCGGAGCGCGCCGCTCCGGGGAAATGCGGTGGTACCGCGGGGATGATCCTCGTCCGCACACAGTCGGGCGGGGTCGTTTTCTTGGGCCCCGCCGGCGGAGGACGCCATGGACGAACGCGCGACCACATCGCCGGATGCACGACCGGATACCCTCCCCCCGCGTTACGACCCCTTCGCGGTGGAGGACCGCTGGGTGGCACGGTGGGCGAGCGAGCCCTTCCGCGCCGACCCCGCGAGCGGCCGCGAGCCCTTCTGCATCGTCATCCCGCCACCCAACGTCACCGGCAACCTGCATCTGGGGCACGCCTTCGACAACACCATCATCGACACGCTCGTCCGCTTCAAGCGCATGCAGGGCTTCGAGGCGCTGTTCCAGCCCGGAACCGACCATGCCGGCATCTCGACGCAGGTGCAGGTCGAGCGAGCGCTGCGCGCCGAGGGCACCGACCGACATGCGCTGGGCCGGGACGCCTTCATGCAGCGCATGTGGGCTTGGAAGGAGCGTTACGGCGGCATCATCCTGGGGCAGCTGCAGCGTCTGGGCATCTCGGCGGACTGGACGCGCACCCGCTTCACGATGGACGCGGGCCTGTCACGTGCCGTCAGGCGGCAGTTCGTGGAGCTGTACCATCGGGGCCGCATCTACCGGGGGGAACGGATCGTCAACTGGGACCCGGAGAGCCGCACGACGCTGTCCGATCTGGAGGTCGAGCGCGAGGAGCGTCCCGGCAGCCTGTACACGCTCTCATATCCTCTCCAGGAGGGGGGAGGCGCCATCCGCATCGCCACGGTGCGCCCCGAGACCATCTTCGCCGACCAGGCGGTGGCGGTGCACCCCGAAGACGAGCGATACCGGGGAATGGTCGGCAAGCGGGTCCGCATCCCGCTGACCGACCGCTTCGTGCCCGTCATCGCCGACGCCGCCGTGGAACGCGACTTCGGCACCGGCGCCCTCAAGATCACCCCCGCGCACGACCCGACCGACTTCGAGATCGGCGAGCGCCACGGTCTGGACAGGCCCAGCGTGATCTCGCTCGACGCCCGGCTCGAGGGCGAGCTGGTGCCCGAGCGCTTCCGCGGCATGGAGCGCTTCGAGGCGCGCGAGGCGGTCGTGGCCGCCCTGCGCGCGGCGGGCTCGCTGGCGGTGGAGGAGGCCTACACCATCCCCATCGGCGTGTCACAACGCACCCACGTGCCGGTGGAGCCGATCCTCTCGCTGCAGTGGTTCTATGACGTGGGCCCGGCCGCCCGGCGGGTGCTGCAGGCGCTCGACGACGGCGAGGTGCGCATCCTGCCCGAGCGCTACGCCAAGGTCAACCGTGACTGGCTCGAAGCCATCCGGCCGTGGAACATCTCGCGCCAGCTGTGGTGGGGGCACCAGATCCCTGCCTGGTACGACGACGAGGGCAACGTCTACGTGCCCGACGCGGCGGATCCCTACACCGACCCGCCGGACCGGCCGGAGAACGCAGGCAGGGAGCTGCGCCAGGATCCCGATGTGTTCGACACCTGGTTCTCTTCGAACCTGTGGCCGTTCAGCACGCTGGGCTGGCCCGACGAGGAGGATCCCTTCTTCCGTGCTTTCTACCCGAACCAGGTGCTGGTCACCGGCTACGACATCCTCTTCTTCTGGGTGGCGCGCATGGAGATGGCGGGCCTCGAGCTCACGGACCGCAGCCCCTTCCGGGATGTGCTGCTGCACGGGCTGGTGCTGGATGCCGAGGGGCAGAAGATGTCGAAGTCGAAGGGCAACGGCATCGATCCCCTGGAGGTGATCGACGCCTACGGCGCCGACGCGCTCCGCTTCGCGGTCACCCACGCCTCGACCGGCGGTCAGGACGTCCGCTGGGACGAACGCCGGGTGGAGATGGGGCGCAACTTCAACAACAAGCTGTGGAACGCCGCGCGCTTCGCGATGATGCAGCTCTCCGCCGGACCCGAGGAGGCCGGCCCCCCCACGCGCCTGGCCGACCGCTGGATCCTCAGCCGCCTGCAGCGGGCCATCGCGGCCGCCACCGCGGCATTGGAAGGGTACGACCTGGGGGCGGCCAACCGCCTGCTCTACGACTTCGTATGGTCCGAGTTCTGCGACTGGTACCTGGAGGCGGCCAAGCCCGCGCTGCAGGCAGGCGACCGCCGCAGCCGCTTCGTCTTGCGGACCGCGCTCGAGGCCATCGTGGCCTTGCTCCACCCGATGATCCCCTTCATCACCTCCGAGCTGTACGAGGCACTGGGGCACGAGGCGCAGCTCGGCGTGACCGCCTGGCCGGTCGCGGACGGCGACCTGCTCGACGAGCCGGCCGAGCGTGACTTCGAGACGTTGAAGGCGGCCGTGACCGCCGTGCGGGCGCTCCGCTCGGACGCCGACCTGTCGCCGGGGCAGGTCGTGCCGGTGCATCTCGCCGGCGACGCGGCGGCGCGCGTGCGCGACGAGCGGGAGGTGGCGGAGGCGCTGGCGCGCGCGCGCTTCCATGACGAGCCGGTCGAGGGCCCGGCGCTCACCCAGGTGGCGGCGGGCCTGGAGCTGAGGCTGCCGTTCGAGGGGCTGGTCGACGAGGCGGAGTGGACCCTTCGGCAGCGGAAGCGTCTGCAGAAGCTGCGCGCCGAGCGCGAGCGCTCGGAGCGCAAGCTCGCCAACCCCAGGTTCACCGACAACGCGCCGGCCGATGTCGTGACCGAGGAGCGGCGGCGGCTGGCCGAGGCGAGCGAGCTCGTCGGGCGGGTGGAGGCGGCGCTGGCGCAGCTGGGCGCCGAGGGGTGAGCGTGGTGGGCGGAGGCGCGCCATGATCGTCCTCGACCGCCACCTCGAGCTGGCCGACGTCGCGCGGGTGGCGCGGCAAAGGGAGCCCGTCGCGCTCTCCGACGCGGCCAGGGAACGCATGATGCGGAACCGCGCCTACGTGGAGCGGCTGGTCGCGGAGGAGCGCACCGTCTACGGCGTGACCACCGGCTTCGGGCGCTTCGCGACCACGCGCATCGCCACGGACAAGGTCCGGGAGCTGCAACGCAATCTGCTGTTGTCGCACGCCATCGGGGTGGGCGAGCCGTTCGCCGACGAGGTGGTGCGGGCCATGATGCTGCTCCGCGCGCAGTCGCTCGCGCATGGGGTGTCGGGCGTGCGCCCCCTGGTGGTCGAGAACCTGCTTGCCCTGCTGAACGCCGATGCCTTGCCCGTGGTGCCTTCCCAAGGGTCGGTCGGGGCTTCGGGAGACCTGGCGCCGCTGGCGCACATGAGCCTGCCCCTCATCGGGGTGGGCGAGGTGCGTTTCGGAGGGGACCGGGTTCCCGCAGAGCGCGCCCTCGCCCGGCTGGGCCTCACGCCGCTGGAGCTGGAGGCCAAGGAGGGCCTGGCGCTCGTGAACGGCACCCAGGCCATGGCCGGCCAGCTGGCGTTGTTGCTGGTCGACGCCGCTCGCTTGCTCACGGTGGCCGACATCGCCGCCGCGATGAGCGTCGAGGCCCTGAAGGGGAGCCACCGTCCGTTCATGGAGGTGGTGACGGCGTTGCGCCCCCACCCGGGCGCCGGCGTGGTCGCGGCCAACATGCGCCGTCTGCTGGAAGACTCCGCGATCCAACGCTCGCACGTCGACTGCGACAAGGTACAGGACGCCTACAGCCTGCGCGCGGTACCGCAGGTCCACGGAGCCTCGCGCGACGCCCTGGCGCACGTGCGCCGCACCGTCGAGGTCGAGCTCGATGCCGTGACCGACAACCCGCTCGTGCTCGACGAGCAAGACGAGGTCATCAGCGCCGGCAACTTCCACGGGCAGCCGCTGGCGTTGACGGCCGACTACGCCGCGATCGCGCTGGCGGAGATCGCCAGCATCAGCGAGCGCCGCATCGAGCAGATGCTCAACCCGGCGCTCTCGGGCCTGCCCGCGTTCCTGGCCGAGCAGGGGGGCCTGCAGTCGGGGCTGATGGTGAGCCAGTACACGGCCGCCGCGCTCGTGAGCGAGAACAAGGTGCTGGCGCACCCGGCTTCCGTCGATTCGATCCCTACCAGCGCCAACCAGGAGGACCACGTGTCGATGGGCACGCACGCTTGCCGCAAGGCGCGCAGCGTGCTGGAGAACGCCCTGTGGGTGGTGGCGATCGAGGTCGTGTCCGCCGCCCAGGGCCTCGACTTCCGTCGTCCGCTCGCGCCGGGCAGGGGTGTGGCCGCGGCCTATGACGCCGTCCGCGGGCTGGTGCCGCACCTCGACCGCGATCGCCTTCTCGCCCCCGATCTCGAGCGGGTGCGCGCGGCCATCCTCGACGGCTCGCTGACGGCGGCCGTCGGACGGGCGGTGGGGGCGCTGGTGTAGCGTCGCGGCCGCAGCCGAGCCTGGCCCGGCCGGCGGCGAGGCTCTCGCGGGGCACCGGCGGAGGCGCCTGCGCCGGGCCGAGCGGGAAGGCCGCCGCCCCACCCCCCTGCCTTCGACTGCACCTTCACGCACGCCTGCGCGCCGGGGCGGCCGTGCTAGCCTTTGGCCGAAAGGATCGACAGTATGCGCCATCACGAGCTGCCCTCCACGGGACCGGCCACGTTCTTCAAGGCGCCCCATCGCCCAGACGCGGATCGGGGCGAGGCGCACGTCGGCATCCTGGGGGTGCCGTTCGACGAGGGAGCCTCCTCTCGCCCCGGCGCCCGCTTCGGGCCCATGGGCCTGCGCGAGGCCTCCGGCCGCTACGCGCTCGCCTCGGAGGGCTTCTACGACCTCGAGGCCGGCGTGATGCGGCTCGCCGGCGCCCGGATCGTCGATGTCGGCGACGTGGATCCCGTCCAGAACGCCCCGGCCGAGACGTTCGACCGTGTCACCTCCGCCGCGCGACGGCTGCGAACGGTGGCGCGTCTGCCGGTGTTCGTGGGCGGCGACCACTCGGTCACCTACCCACTGCTGCGCGCCTACGACGACGTGCCCGAGCTGCACGTGGTCCAGCTCGACGCCCACCTGGGGTTCAGCGACCTCCGGCGAGGCAGCCGGCTGAGCAACGCCACCGCCTTCCGGCGCGCGGTCGAGGACGTTCCCGGCTTGAAGCGCATCACCGCGCTGGGCCTGCGGGAGCTCACCAGCGGGCGCGAGGCCGTCGACAAGGCGCGGGCGCGCGGCCACGTGCTCCTCACCGCCAGGCGCGTGCGCGAGGACCTCGACGGCGCTATCGCCGAGCTTCCCGAGCGGTCGGCGGTGTACCTCAGCGTGGATGTCGACGTGCTCGACCCGGCGGTGCTCCCGGGCACGTCGGATCCCGAGCCCGACGGCCTCGGCTACGGCCGCGTCATGCGCCTGATCGACGCCGTGGTCGGCCGCAACCGCCTCATCGGGATGGAGCTGGTGGAGCTCGCTCCGCACCTCGATCCCAGCGGGCGCAGCGCCCACGTCGCCGCGAGGCTGCTGATGGACACCTTCGCGCTGTGGTGGGACCCGGCCCGGATGGTGTGAGGGACGCGTCCGGTGCGGCTGGGTGGTGCCCATGACACGGCGCTGACACGGCACCACTACGCTCGCGCCGGAGGTTGATCCATGTCCAAACGCATCCTTGCCGTGCCGTTCACCGCGCTCCTCGCCGCGCTAACGCTGTTCTCGTTCGCCGGTGCGCAGTCCCTCACCGGGGCCGGGGCCACGTTCCCGTTCCCGCTGTACTCCAAGATGTTCAACGTCTACGCCGGGCAGACGCACGTCACCGTCAACTACCAGGCGATCGGCTCGGGCGGCGGCCAGCAGCAGCTGCTCTCGCGGACCGTGAACTTCGCCGCGTCGGACGCGCCACTCAGCGACAAGCAGCTCCAGGAGTTCCAGGCCAAGAACGGGGCGCCCGTGCTCCACATTCCCATGGCGCTGGGCGCGGTCGTGCTCACCTACAACTGGGCGCCGATGGCCAAGGCCCCCTCGCAACCGCTCAAGCTCACGGGCCAGGTCGTCGCGGACATCTTCCTGGGCAAGATCACCAACTGGAACGATCCTGCGCTCAAGAAGCTCAACCCCGGCGTTACCTTCCCCAACCTGCCCATCTCGGTGGCGCACCGCTCCGACGGCTCGGGCACGACCTACGTCTTCACCGACTACCTCTCCAAGGTGTCGCCCGACTGGAAGCAGCAGGTGGGCTCCAGCACGT
>DATFNF010000078.1:0-15179 GCA_035266525.1 Trueperaceae bacterium
GGAGCTGGCGGGTTACCGGCAGGGCAGAGGCTCCGCCAGGTTCCCTCTAGGTCAGCCCCTCCCGCTCAAGCTCATCTCCCGCATCGTCAGGTTCAGGGCGACGCAGAACGAGGCGCGGGTGGCCTCCGGGTACAGGCGCGCGCGCTGAGCGGCGCTCCGACGTTCTAGCAACCATATGAGCACCTGCGGGGAACGGGCCGTCGCAGGAGAGACCCGGCGCCTCGCGCCAGGGTTCGACCCATGCCTGCGCTGCGTGTCGCCGGCGTTGCCGGTGCCGCCGGACGGCTGATAGGCGGCTCCTTCTCGCAGGGTGGCAGATCGGGCACGTAGCGCCGGGGTTGTCGGTGTGGGGGCGCAGCCTTATGTGGGTGGGGTTTTGGTGTTGTGGTTTGACCTGGATTTGATAATCTTGCTGGCTGATCGCCCATCGCGCCGAACAACACACGCCACCGACTCGGGAGCCTTCCACTCGAGGCCCGGAGTCCGACGCCAACTCCCCCCGACCCAGCCTGAGATCTCCCCGGCCGCCCCCGGGCGCCTGCTAGACTGCCCCGTGGCCGGTCGCTCCGCACCCACCGCGACCCGAACCCGGCTGCGCGAGCCCTTCAATGCGTTATCGCACCTGGCCGGCGCGGTCCTGTCCGCCGTCGGCGGCGTGTACCTGGTGGCCCGCTCGGTCGGCTCGCCATGGCGCCTGGCCGGCTTCAGCGTGTTCGCGTTGGCGTCGATCGCCCTGTTCACCGCCAGCTCGCTGCTGCACGCCTTGCCCCTGGCGCCGGGAGGGGCCGGGTGGCGCCGCCGCGCCGACCATGCGGCCATCTTCGTGCTGATCGCCGGCAGCTACACCCCCCTCACCCTGGTGACGTTGCGAGGCAGCCCCTGGGGGTGGCCCCTGTTCGGCACCGTATGGGGCCTGGCGCTGCTGGGCGTTGTGTTCAAGCTTCTCTGGTTCCACGCGCCGCGGTGGCTGTCGACCGGCCTGTACGTGCTGCTGGGATGGCTGGCGGTCCTCGCCATCGGCCCGATCGTGGCGGCCATGCGCCCCGGCGGGGTCGTGCTGCTCGCTGCCGGAGGCGTGCTCTACACGGTGGGCGCGGTGGTCTACGCCCGCAAACGCCCCGACCCGGCGCCCGCGCACCTCGGCTATCACGGCCTGTGGCACCTGTTCGTGCTGGCCGGCTGGGCCGCCCACTTCGCCATGATGGCCCTCTACGTGCTGCCGGCATGACGCGCGCCGGCCGGGCGCCCGTCATCGCGGGACCCGGCCGGCGCGCGAGCTACCTACGAACCTTGCGGGGTCAGAGCGCGGCGGTGATGAAGACCAGCACGAAGATGGCCACGGTCTCGACCACCCCGATGGCCATCAGGTAGTTGCCGAAGCCCTGCCCGGTCTCGCCGAGCGCATCGGACGCCGCCGCGCCCACGCGCCCCTGCATCAGGGCGGAGGCACCCATGGCGAGGCCGCCGAAGATGCCGAGGCCGAGCATGGCGGGCCACGCCACGGTGGTGTGGTTGGCTATCGCGTTGGAGACGCCGCGCACCACGGAGTTCATGAGGATCATGCCGTAGATGGTCTGCGACAGGGGGGCGCCCACGAAGGTGATGAGGATGAACGGCGCTGCCTTGTTCTGGGCGTAGGCGCGCTTCCAGGCGCCGACGGCAGCCATGCCGGCGATGCCGGTGCCGAACGCGGAGCCGAGGGCGGAGAGGCCGAGGACGGTCGCGCCGCCTGCCCGGCCCAGGGCGGCCATCAATACGGGATCCATGAAGCTCCTCCTTCAGTCAGGGGGCTCATGCCCCCTCCTGGTGGTCTGACGAGCGGGCGAAGGGGCGGTAGGGACGACCCGTCCACTCCATGCCCAGATGACTGGCGAACTCCAGCATGTTGAGCCGCACGCCGTGGACCAACACGCCCATGGTGGCCAGCAGGATGTTGAGGGTGTGGCCGAAGAACAGCACCAGTGCCGCGCTCAGCCCCGCGAGGACGCTGCCGACGCCGGAGCCGACGGCCATCTGGTTGAAGGCCTGCGCGATGGCGAAGGTGGCCGCGCCGACGGCGAACAGCCGCACGTACGACACCAGATCGACGAAGTTGCTCACCAGGCTGAGGGGCAGCATCACGTGGTTGAACCACTCCGATTTGAGCGCTCTGGGCGGCGTCATGAACAGCACGATGAGGACCACTCCGGCAGCCAGCACGTAGATCATCACGTGCGGGAAGGGCTTGCCGAGCACCATCTCGGTGGCGAGGAAGTACATCGTCCAGGTGGTGCAGATCCAGCCCAGCTGCGCCAGCGCGCGGGGCGACGGGAAGAAGCGCACCACGTTCCAGCCGTGCGCCACGCTGAGGTGAACGGCGCCGATCAGGAAGCTCAGCAGGATCATGTGGTTGGCGTCGGTCAACCACGCCACCTGAACGGCCCTCAGCGGGTGGGGGAGCAGCGTGATGCCGAAGTAGCTTCCGGTGAGCACGCCCCAGGCGATGGTGCACACGCTCATCAGGCGCAGGAACGAGAACATCGCCGGCGGCGCCGACGGCATGCGCCGGCGGCCCAGCTCGGTCAGCCCCAGGAAGATGAGACCGTAGCCGGCGTCACCCACGATCATGGCGAAGAACAGGCTCATGAACAGCAGGAAAGGCACGCTGACATCGACCTGGTCGTACCCCGGCAGCACCCCCGTGAACGAGAACAGCGCCTGGATGGGGCGCACCCAGCGCGGGATGTGGATCAGGACGGGCGCCTCGCTGGGGTCCTCGACGTCCTCCGTCAGCAGGCCCCAGCCGTTCGCCTCGGCCGCGCGTTGCACGCCGTCGAGCCGCGGCTCCGGGCAGAACCCCTGCACCAACGCCAGGGGGCCGGCCGTCGCCATGCCGGCGCGCGCCTCCTCGAAGGCCACGCGGTCCTCGGCCCGCGGGATCATGCCGGCAACCGCCTCGGCCCGGCCGGCCAACTCCGCCAGCGCGGTCTTGGACGCGTCCCGCTGGGACCGGATGGCGGCGAGCCGCGCCCGCAAGGCAGCGGGCGGTCGCTCGGGAAGCTGGAAAGGCTCGGCGGGCGCACCGCCGGCAAGCGGCGGGTACGCCTCCAGGGTGGACCTGCGTCCGACCAGGGCCAGGTAGCGATGGTTGCGGTCACGCCCCACCTCGTGCACCGCGACGCCGTCCGACACCGTCAGGGCCGCTCGCAAGGGCACACGCACCAGGCGGATCTCGACCCCGCTCCCCGCCAGGCGCTCGAGCCCGGCCGGGTCGAAGTCGCCGAGCGGCGCCAGCCGCTCCAGCTCGCGCGCGATGGCAGCGGCGTCCTCGTCGAGCTCCCGGATGCGGTGCGCGTGATGCAGCACCCGCTCGACCACCACCGGCAACACCAGCTCCTCCGGCTCGGCGGCTGCAGGCGCGGTCTTGCGCAAGGCGCCCGCCGCCTCGCGGATCGCCTCGAGGCGGCCGCGGGCGTTGGCGACCCCGTTCTCGTCCGAGACGGTCCGGTCGTCGGCGAGGCTCACGGTCGCCAGGTGGAGCACGCCCATGTCCTGCAGGGAGGCGAGGGAACGCTCGCGGTCGCTCGCCAGCATGACCACGGTGACCCGCTTCATGGGCAGGATCATGCCGCCAGCTCCTGTTCGGAGGCCTTGCCCTTGGCGATCTTCGCCCGCACCACCTCGGCGGCCTGCTGATCGCCGAGCGCGATGCGGATGGTGCGGATGGTCCGTTCGGCCTCGGGGATCTTCACCTTCTCGAAGAGGTTCACGCGCTGCGACGTGATGCGCAGCTCGCGCTCGAGGAGCTCGCGCTGACGCGCCAGCGTGCGCACCTGCAGCCGCAGCCGAAGCAGCTCCTCGACCGCCGCGACCGCCTCGTCGAGGAACGGCGGCGTGGCGTGGAGATCGGGAGCGGCGCGCGCGAACGCCACGCCCCGCAACACCGGGACGTTGATACCTGCGATGTTAGCCTCGCCGAGATCCAGGGCGCTGAGCCGGACGTGCGCCTCGACGTGGAGGTCGTCGGAGAAGAGCGCGATCCACGGGTCCAGCCCGGCGGTGGCCGCCTCCAGCCCGGCGAGCGCCTCACGCTCCTGGGCCTCCACCCGGCGCACTTCCATCTGGAGCTGCCGCTTCTTCAGCTGGAGGGTCGGGAGGTAGCGCTCGAAGCGCCCCAACGCGTCGCGCTGCCGCTTCAGCTCCTGCTTGCTGGCCCGGGCGTGGCTCAAGCCGACGCCTCCCGGTCGGAGGCGCCCTCGCGAGAGACGTCCTCCCGGCCGTTGGTTTCGGACGGCGGGGTGTCGCCCGCGTGATCGGCGGGCCAGAACGAGGCGATCAGCGCGTTCGGCAGGCCCGTCTGGGCGGGCTCGAAGCACTCGGCGAGGATGCGCCAGCCTTCGTCCAGCGCCTCCTCGAGCGGGAGGTGGACCTCCAGGCTCATCAGGCGCTCCTCGAACGCCACGCCGTAGCGCAGCAGCTGCTCGTCCCAGCGGCTCATGCTGAACCCCATCGACTGCTTCTCGAGGGTCTCGCGATAGCCGGCGTAGAGCTGGATCATGGCGTTCATCAGGGCGCGGTGATCCTCCCGCGTGCGGCCGTTGACGAGCTGCTTGAGGCGGCTGAGGCTGCCGAACGGCTCGATGCGCCCGCCCCGCAGGTAGAACTGCCCCTCGGTGATGTAGCCGGTGTTGTCCGGGACGGGGTGGGTGACGTCGTCGCCGGGCATGGTGGTGGCCGCCAGGATGGTGATCGAGCCCGCCCCCTCGAAGTCGACCGCCTTCTCGTAGCGCGCGGCGAGCTGGCTGTAGAGGTCGCCGGGGTAGCCGCGGTTGGACGGGATCTGCTCCATGGTGATGGCCACCTCCTTCAACGCGTCGGCGAAGTTGGTCATGTCGGTGAGCAGCACGAGCACGCGCTTCCCGCCCAGCGCGAAGCGCTCGGCGACCGCCAGGGACAGATCGGGGACCAGCAGGCACTCGACGGTCGGATCGGCGGCCGTGTGCACGAACATGACGGTGCGCACGCTGGCCCCGGCCTCCTCGAGGGTCTCCCGGAAGGCGAGGTAATCGTCGTGCTTGAGCCCCATCCCGCCGAGGACGATGACGTCGACCTCGGCCTGCAGCGCGATGCGCGCCAGCAGCTCGTTCGAGGGCTCTCCCGCGGGCGCGAAGATGGGCAGCTTCTGGCTCTCGACCAGGGTGTTGAACACGTCGATCATGGGGATCCCCGTGCGCACCATGCGCCGAGGGATGATGCGACGGGACGGGTTCACCGACGGTCCGCCCACATCGATCGGCTCGGCGTCGAGCTCCGGGCGATGGTCGCGAGGGCGGCCCGCGCCGTCGAAGACGCGCCCCAGCAGATCTTCGGAGAAGGGGACCTGCACCGGCCGGCCCAGGAAGCGGATGTGCGCATCGGTAGGGATGCCGCGGCTGCCGGCGAACACCTGCAGCACGGCCCGGTCCCCCTCCAGCCGGATCACCTGCGCCAGCGAGCTGCCGCCCGGCCAGCTGACGTCCGCCAGCTCGCGATAGGTGGCGTCGTCGGCACGCACCGTCACGACGTTCCCCGCGATGCGCTCGACGGCGGTATAGACCTTACGCATCGCGCGTCACCTCCGCCACCTTGTCCACGATCCGGGCCTCCAGAGCCTCGAACGCCGGGTCCTCCATGGCGACCAGGTTCCACTCCTTGGTGAGCTGCGTCAGCTCCTGGAAGAAGAGCCGCGCGGCGTCCTTCCCGGGGAACGCCAGACTCGCCCTCAGGACCGCGCACAGACGTCCGAAGACGTGGCGTTGACGGTCGGCGCCGCTGGCGGCGTCGACCTCGTGGAAGGCGTCCTGCTGGAGGTAGGAGGCATCGAGATACTCGGCCTTGAGATAGGTGATGTAGTCGTGGATGGACGTTCCCTCCTCGCCCACCACCTTCATCATCTGATCGACCTCGTGTCCAGCCCGCAACACCTGGCGGGCCAGGCGCACGTCCTCGGGGTCGGCCACCCCCTGGTAGCGGCTCCAGCTCTCGAGCGGGTCCACCGCCGGGTAGCGGCGCGCGTCGGAGCGCTCGCGCGACAGCCCGTGGAAGGCGCCGACCACCTTCAGCGTGGCCTGGGTGACCGGCTCCTCGAAGTTCCCGCCGGCGGGGCTCACCGCGCCGCCGATGCTCACCGAGGCGGTGCGGCCGTCGTTGAGGCGCACCACCCCTCCGCGCTCGTAGAAGGCGGCGATGACCGACTCCAGGTAGGCGGGGAACGCCTCCTCGCCGGGGATCTCCTCCAGCCGCCCGGAGATCTCGCGCAGGGCCTGGGCCCAGCGAGAGGTGGAGTCGGCCAGCAGCAGGACGTTGAGCCCCATCTGCCGGTAGTACTCCGCCAGCGTGACCGCGGTGTAGACGCTGGCCTCGCGAGCGGCGACCGGCATCGAGCTGGTGTTGACCACGATGAGGGTGCGTTCCATCAGGCTCCGGCCGGTGCGCGGGTCGGTGAGCTCGGGGAACTCCCTGAGCGTCTCCACCACCTCCCCGGCGCGCTCGCCGCAGGCGGCGATGATGACGATATCGACCTCGGCGTGGCGGCTGGTGATCTGCTGGAGGACCGTCTTGCCCGCGCCGAAGGGCCCGGGGATGCAGTAGGTGCCGCCGAGCGCGACGGGGAAGAGGGTGTCGATGATGCGGACCTTGGTCACGAGGGTGTCGTGCGGGCGCAGGCGCTCGCGGTACGCGCGGATGGGCGCCTTCACCGGCCAGCGTCGCAGCATGGCCACGTCGCGGCTGGTCCCGCGCTCGTCCACGAGCGTGGCGATCTTCTGCTCGACGGTGTACTCGCCCGCCGGTGCCAGCCACTCGACACGCCAGCGCCCCTGGAACTCGAACGGCACCATGATCTGGTGCCGGACCGCGTTCTCGGGCACGGTGCCGAGCGTGTCCCCGGCGCGCAGCGCCGCGCCCACCTCGGCGGACGGCGTGAAGGCCCAACGCTGGGCGCGGTCGAGGGGCTGGAGGTAGGTGCCGCGCTGGAGGAAGAAGCCCGCCTGCTCGGCGAGCTCCGGGAGCGGGTTCTGAAGGCCGTCGAAGATGCGGCCGAGCAGCCCCGGGCCGAGCTCGGCGGTGAGGAGGTCGCCGGAGAACTCCACCGCGCCGCCCACGAACAGGCCGGTGGTGTCCTCGAAGACCTGCATGTCGGCGTAGTCCCCGCGCACGCGGATGAGCTCGGCCTTGAGCCGGAGATCGCCGAGGACGGCGTAGCCGACCTCGTTCTGGATGACGGGCGTGTCGAAGGCGACGGTGAGCAGGTTCCCGTTCACCGACACGATGCGGCCTGCGTGGCTAGTCATGGTGCTCCTCGAAATGGTGCTCCTCGAAATGGTCTTCCCGGACGGCGCGCTCCTCGACGGCATCGAGGATGCGCCCCAGGGCATCTCGCCCCGCAGCCGGCTGCCGCGGCGCCCACTGCCAGGCGATCTCGAGCCGCCGGGCGTAGGCGAACAGCGCAGGGAAGCCCCACGGAACCGGGCCGGCGAGCTCGTTCAGCAGCTGCCAGCGCAGCTCGTCCAGAGCGCGCTGGCGCGCCAGCGGATGGGCCGCCTCGAAGGCACGCCCGACGCCGTCCTCGATCATGACGCTGAAGCCCCCATGCTCGCGCGCCTGGTCCGCCGGACTCAACTCCCAGAAGGGGGCGCGCCGCCTCGCGACCGCGTTGGCGAGCTGGCGCTCGAGGTCGAGCCAGCGCCGCGCCGCCCGGGCGCTGTCGCCGCTGCCGGTGGCGGCCGCCTCGGGGTCTTCCAGGCCGGTCAGCTCGGGCTCCGGCAGGAAGCCGCGACAGCGCTCGACCAGCTCGGCCAGCGACATCGGAGGGGCGCCTTCGCGGTCGAAGTCGGGAAGGGTGGAGAGGAGGTAGGCGTACACCCGGTACCTCGCCCCCGCTCGCTAGGGCCGCTCCTCGGACGCGGCCTCGGGCGTGAGCAGGCGTGCCAGCTCCGGGCGCAACATCTCCGAGAGGACCTCGGCGATGGCCTGGAGCGTGAAGTCGTGCTCGACGTGGTCGCCCTCGAGGGCGACGCGGAACCCCTTGTCGATATCGCGGCCGACCCGTATCTCGATGCCTTGCTGGAGCTTCTCGCGGTACTGCTCGGCGTAGTAACGGGCCAGTTGGTCGCGGTCGTCCGGCCCCAGCAACACGCTCATGCGCCGATCCGGGCCGCTGCGCTTGGCATAGGCCTCGGCCATGGTGAGGAGCATGTCGCGCATGGTATCGGGCGTGAGGGCGTCCTCGAGCGACACGTCGACGAGCCGCATCACCACGTCCTCGACGCCTCGGCGCACCGCGATGAGCAGGTCACGGCCGGCCTGTTCCAACGCTCGCTCGCCGCGCTCGCGCAGGAGCGCCCCGTCGCGCTCGGCGCCGTCGCGGATCTTGCGCGCCTCGGCATCGGCCGCGGCCAGACGCCGATCGGCCTCCGCCTTCGCTGCGGCCAGGACGGCGTCGGCCTTGCTCTGGGCTTCGTCCACCACCTCGCCTTGGAGCTTGTCGATCAGGGATTGCAGGGCTTCGGGCATGGCTCTACGCTCACGACCTCTCTCGGTACCTTCCAGGCGGACCTGGCGACCGCCGGACAGCCGTGCCCCGAGCCCGCGCGCGTGAGCCCGTCGCGCTCGTACCGCAGAGATGTCCTGGTCGTCGTGGTCGAACCGTTCAATCCGTCTTTTCTTGTAACACGCCGGCGCGCGTCCGATGGGGGTGACGAACGTCCTTACGGGCAAGATGTCCCCGGCCGCCGCACCGCCTCCAGCGCGGGTCAGAAACGCTCGGTGACCGTGCGCATCTCCATGAAGCCGCGAAGGTAGTCGGGGCCCCCCGCCTTGGCGTTGGTTCCCGACATCTTGAGGCCGCCGAATGGCTGGATCCCCACCAGCGAGCCGGTGATCTTGCGGTTGACGTAGAGGTTGCCCACCTGGAACTCGCTGCGGGCGCGCTCGATGCGGGCGCGGTCGCGCGAGCAGATGCCACCCGTGAGCCCGTACATGGTGGCGTTGGCGATCTCCAGGGCATGGTCGAAGTCGCGCGCCTTCATCACCGACACCACCGGCCCGAAGATCTCCTCGCAGGCGATGGTGGCGCTCTGCGGCACCTCGGCGAAGATGGTGGGCTCGATGAACAGCCCCTGCTCCGGCTCGCCGACGGCGCTTCCCCCCAGGACCAGCCGCGCCTCCTGCTTGCCGCTGTCGATATAGCGGAGGATCTTGTCGTACTGCTTGCGGTTGATCACCGCGGCGACGTCCGCGTTCTCCTCGGCTGGGCCGACACGTAGCGCCTTGGAGCGCTGCACGAAGGCATCGAGCAGCTCGTCGTAGATGCCCTCCACCGCGATCAACCGGCTCATCGCCGAGCACTTCTGCCCCTGGAAGCCGAAGGCGCCGGCAACGGCGGCATCCGCCGCCATCGCCAGGTCGGCCGTCTCGTCGACGATGAGGGCGTCCTTGCCGCCCATCTCCGTGAACACCCGCTTGAGCCACTTCTGCCCCGGCTGCACCCTGGCAGCACGCTCGTTGATGCGCATCCCGGTGGCGACCGAACCGGTGAAGTTGATGAAGCGCGTCCTGGGATGGTCGACCAGGGCGTCGCCGAGGTCGGCGTCCTCGCCCGTGAGCAGGTTGATCACGCCGGGCGGGAAGCCCGCCTCGTCGACGCACTCCATGAACTTCTGAGCGATGACGGGCGTGGAGGGCGAAGGCTTCAGGATGACGGTGTTGCCGACCACCACAGGCCCCACCGTGGTGCCCACCAGGATCGCCAGCAGGAAGTTCCACGGTGGGATGGTGACGCCCACGCCCATGGCGGTGAGCACGCTGGTGTTCTCCTCGCCTGGGAAGGGGTAGCTGGGCCGTGGGCCCGCCAGCTCGAGCGACTGCCGGGCATAGTACTCGCAGAAGTCGATGGCCTCCGCCACGTCGGCGATGGCCTCCAGGTAGTTCTTGCCGGCTTCGAAGATCTCCCAGGCGGCGAGCTCCTCGCGGCGCCTCCGCATCACGGCCGCCAGCTTGACCAGCAGCCGCGCCCGGTGCGCCATCGGCAGCTTGGACCAGGCCGTGAAGGCCGTCTCGGCGGCGGCGAAGGCGCGTTCGATCTCGTCGTGCCTGCCCTTGGCGCTGCGGCCTACCACGCGGTCCGGCCGACAGGGGTCGGTCGAGACCAGGTAGTCGCCGGTATCGACGCGCTCACCGCCGATGACGAGCGGGTAGTCGCGTCCGAGCTGGCCGCGAACCACCTCCACCGTCGAGCGGAACCGGTCCAGCGTGGCGTCGTCGGAGAAGTCCAGGTAGCTCTCGGTCACATAGGGTTCGAACAGCATATGCGCGTGCTCCTTGCCGTGAGGATCTTTCCGCTCAGCCCGCGAGCCCTCGCAGGACGAAGGCGAGGTTGGCCGGGCGTTCCGCCAGCCGGCGACTGAAGTAACCGTACCAGTCCTCGCCGAAGGGCACGTAGACCCTCACGCCGTGCCCGTCCGCGACCAGCCGGTCCTGCAGCAGCGGCTTGACGCCGAAGAGGAGCTGGAACTCGTAACGCTCGGGGCCCAGCCCGCCGCCCCGCGCGAACGCCCCCACCTCGGACAGGAGGCGCTCGTCGTGCGTGGCCACATTGACCTTGCCGCCCCCGTCCAGGGCACGGTAGACGAGCTCACGGTAAGCCTTGTCGACGTCGGCCTTGTTCTGGTACGCGACCTCGCGCGGCTCGTTGTACGCACCCTTGACGATGCGCAGCCCCGGCACCGGATCCAGCGCCAGCAGCCGGCCCAGGTCCTCGGCGGTGCGGTAGAGGTAGCTCTGCAGCACGGTCGACACGCGCCCGCCGGAGACGGCGTGCAGGCGTTCGAAGAGGCCGAGGGTGGCGTCGACGTAGCCGCTGCTCTCCATGTCGAGACAGAGATGACCGCCGGCGCTGCCCGCGAGGGTGGCGAGCCCGGCGGCCAGCTCGAAGGCGAGTTCGGGATCGACGCCGAGCCCGAGCTGCGTCGGCTTGGCGCTGAAATACGGCTCCAGCCCGGCCGCGGCCACCGCTTCCATGGTGGAGCCGATGCGTCCGGCCGCCTGGCGGGCGGCCGCCCCGTCCCCGACGAACTCGCCAAGGACGTCCAGAACGATGCGCTTGCCGGATCCGACCAGCGCCTGCAGCTTGGGAAGGGCCCCGTCCAGGGTCTCGCCCGCCACGAAGCGGCCGACGCCGAGGCGCCAGCCGGCTCGGGTGACGAAACCCCGCACGGCCGCCGAGTCGGCCACGGCCAGCACCGCGCGGCGGTAGGCGCCGGTCACGGTCACGGCCGGCCGCCGGCGCGGGCCCAGAGATCGAGCGAATGGGCGTACACGTCCCACTGTAACCGATTGCAGGGGCCCCTCCGAGGCAGCCTGCGCAGGGGTACACAGCACGCCTCCGACGGGCGGCCGCAGCGACCGACAGCCGTCCCGGAAGGCGTTGCGACGAGCCCGGCCGCGACGCGCCGCGGACGACCATGGCCGGCGGCGCGCACGGCCCCCGCGGCGAGACAATGGGGTCCGGGCGTTGACACCCCTCCCGCGAGCGACATAGCCTTGGCCTGTTGGTTCGCAAGTCGGATCGCAGCCGCGTCCCGCGCTCGCTCGGCGGAGCGCAGTAAGGGCCGGCTATCCCAGGCGGGCGGGCGCCCGCCGTCGCGCAGCCGTGCGCGAGGCGTTGGAGGAAGCATGAGACGGACCTTGTGGCAGTCGTTGCTCGTCCTCGCGGTGTTCGCCGGCCTCGCCGGCGCCGCATTCGCCCAGAAGCCGATCCTGATAGGCGTGCAGGCCCCCATCACCGGGCAGTATGCCAACGAGGGGCAGGGGATCGAGAAGGCGGTCAAGCTCATCGCCAAGCAGGTCAACGATGCCGGGGGCCTGCTCGGCCGGCAGATCCAGGTGCAGGCGTGTGACGATGCGGGCGAGGCGTCCCAGGCGGCCATATGCGCGCGCCAGTTCGTCAACGCCGGCGTGCTGGCCGTCATCGGCACGTACACGTCCGGCGCGGCGCTGGCTGCCGAGCCCGTCTATGCCAGGGCCAACGTCATCCAGACGTCCGACGGCACCAGCGACAAGCTGACCCAGAGCGGGTACAAGACCTTCTTCCGCAACGCCCCGCCCAACAGTGCCGAGGCCAAGTTCACGGCGCAGTTCCTGGTGAGCGGCAAGGGGTACAAGCGCATCGCCATCCTGTCCGACCACTCGAGCTTCGCGCAGGGCCTCTCGGACGCCGTCACCCAGGAAGTCAAGAAGGCGGGCGGCGACATCGTCTTCACCGGCTTCATCAACGCCGGGTCCCAGGACTACACGGCCGTGCTCACCAAGATCAAGTCGGTGAACCCGGACGTGCTCTACTTCTCCGGCTACTACCCCGACGGCGGCCTCATCCGCGCCCAGATGGAACAGCTCCACATGAACGCCGACTTCGTCGGCGGGGACGCCAACCAGAACGTCGCGTTCGCCAAGATCGCCGGCGACGCCGCCAAGGGCGCCATCATCATCAACGTGCCCTCGCCGTCGAACCTGCCCTACCCGGCCGCGAAGCAGTTCCTGGCCGATTACAAGGCCGCCTACGGCCAGGACCCGCCGAGCATCTACACCTTCACCAACGCCGACGGCTTCCGCGCCGTGATCGCTGCCATCAAGGCCACCCAGAGCACGGATCCCGCGAAGCTGATGGCCTGGATGCACAGCCTGAAGGACTTCCAGGGTCTGACCGGCACCTTCTCGTGGGATGCCAACGGCGAGCGCATCGGGAGCCCGTTCACCGCCTTCGAGATCCAGGCGGACGGCTCGTACAAGATCATCTACCCGGCGTCGGCCGCCCAGTAGCGGCCGTGACGGACCGGGCATAGGGGCGGCGAGGCGCAGCGGTGGACGTCGTGCTCCAGCAGTTCATCAACGGCGTGACGGTGGGTGGTTTCTACGCTCTCATCGCGCTCGGCTACACCATGGTGTACGGCGTCCTCAAGCTCATCAACTTCGCGCACGGCGACCTCTGCATCCTCGCCGCCTTCATCGGGTTGACGGTCCTGACCAGCGGCATCGGCGGTGCCGACGGCGGGGCGATGCTGGTGGCGCTGGCCTTCATCGTGGCCGCGATCGCCATCGGCATCGCCGGGACGGTACTGGAGCTGACCGCCTACCGGCCGTTGAGGAAGGCGCCGCGGCTCTCGGCCGTGGTGTCGGCCCTGGGGGCCTCGATGCTCATCGAGAACGGCATCATGCTGATCTGGGGGCCGCAGGTCCAGGTGTTCCCGGCCAACCTGTTGCCGCACCTCAGCTGGAGCATCGGCAGCGCCTCGATCAGCTTCGTGCAGCTGCTCATCATCGGCGGCTCGATCGCGCTCATGGCCGCCCTCTACTTCTACGTGCACCACACCCGTTTCGGCACCGCCATACGCGCGGCCGCCATCGACCAGGACGCGGCCCGGCTGATGGGCATCAACGTCAACCGGGTGATCGCCAGCGTCTTCGTCATCGGCCCGGCGCTCGGCGCGGTCGGCGGCCTGTTCATCGGCCTGTACTACCGCGAGGCCTACTTCAGCATGGGCTGGATCTACGGCCTCAACGCGTTCATCGCCGCCATCCTCGGCGGCATCGGCAACATCCCGGGCGCGATGGTAGGCGGGCTGGTGCTGGGGCTCTTCAACGCCTTCGCGGCGGGCTACGTATCGAGCTCCTGGCAGGAAGCCATCACCTTCGCCCTCCTCATCGCCATCCTGCTCGTCCGCCCCACCGGCATCCTCGGCGAGCGGGTGGCGGAGAAGGTATGAGCCCGGCGCTCGCTCCCCGGCGAGGGGCAGCGTAGGCCGCGTGGTCGCGACCGAGCGCCGATCGCGCCTGGCGCAGGCGCGCCGGGCCCTGGGCCCCGCCATCTGGCTGGCCGGCCTGCTCGTCCCGCTTCTTCTGGGGGGCAGCTGGATCAGCATCATGGCCATCTTCGCCATCTACGCGATCGTGGCGCTGTCGCAGGACATCGTGCTTGGCCGCGCCGGCATGTACGACATGGGCCACGCCGTCTTCTTCGGGGTCGGCGCCTACGTCACCGCCATCCTCAACACCCAGTTCCACTGGCCCATCTTCGCCACCTGGCCGGTGGCCATCGTGGTCGCGGCGCTGCTCGGAGCCGCCCTGTCCGCCCCCATCGTCAAGCTGCGCGGCGACTACCTGCTGGTCGCCACCATCGGCTTCAACATCATCTTCGTGCTGGCGATGAACAACAACGTGCTCGGGCTCACCGGCGGGCCGGACGGCATCTTCGGGGTGGGCGTGCCCAAGCTCGCGTCCTACGCTCTCTCCAGCCAGGGGGCGCTGTTCTACGTCGACTGGCTGGTGCTGGCGGTCGCGCTCGTGCTGATGCGCAACCTCGAGCGCTCCCGCCTGGGCCGGGTGCTGCGTTACGTCAAGGAGGACGAGCTGGCGGCGACCACGCTGGGCGTCGACGCGCGCTACTACAAGATCCTCGCCTTCGCCATCGGTGCCGGCCTCGCCGGTGCCGCCGGCACGCTCTTCGCGGTGCAGCTCGCCAGCGTGAGCCCCGGCTCGTTCGTGTTCACGGAGTCGGTGACGCTCTTCGCCATCGTGCTGGTGGGCGGCCAGGCGTCCATCCCGGGAGTCCTCCTGGGCACCGCGCTGATGTTCGTGGTGCCGCAGGTCTTCCGCGGTCTCGCCCAGTACCGCTACTTCGCGTTCGGCATCGCCATGATCCTGGTGATGGTGCTCCGGCCGCAAGGGATCTGGCCGCGCCGGAGGAGCGGGTAGTGGCGGCGACGCCCCTGCTCGAGCTGGACGACGTCGGCATCAGCTTCGGGGGCCTGCGCGCCGTCGACGCGCTCAGCTTCCGCGTGGACGAAGGGCAGATCGTCGGCCTCATCGGCCCCAACGGGGCCGGCAAGACCACCGTGTTCAACATCGTCACGGGCGTGTACCGGCCGACCGACGGACGGGTGCGCTTCCGCGGGCAGGACATCACCGGCCGGTCGCCACACCAGGTAGCCGCCAACGGCATCATGCGTACCTTCCAGACCATCCGCCTGTTCAGCGGCATGACCGTACTGGAGAACGTCCTGGCCGGGCAGCATCTGCGTACCCGGCAACGCTGGTGGGAGGGCCTGCTGGCGACCCCGGCACAGCGCCGCGAGGAGGCGGAGCTGGTGGCGCGCACCGAGGCCACG
>DATFNF010000079.1:0-2567 GCA_035266525.1 Trueperaceae bacterium
CCGAGGTAGCCGCCGTCGGCCGAGAAGTCGAAGTAGGTCTCCAGGGTGACCTCGGGGTACCCCGGCCCGTAGCGCAGGCTCTCCGTCATGGCCGGAGCGTCGACCACCTTGCCCGGGTTGAGCAGGTGGGCGGGGTCGAAGGCGCGCTTGATGGCCCGGAAGTCCTCGTACAGGACCTGCCCGAAGAGGTGCGGGTTCTGGTACGAGCGGATCAGGCCGTCGCCGTGCTCGCCGCTCCAGGAGCCGCCGTACTTCTTGACGAGATCGAAGACCTCGCGGCTGATGGCCTGGTAGGTCTCCACGCCGTGCTCGGTCTTCAGGTCCAGGTGCGGCCGCAAGTGGATCACCCCGACAGAGGCGTGGGCGTAGAAGACGACGTGCACGCCGTGGCGGCGGCACACCTCGCTGACGTCCGCGATGTACGCCGGCAGGTTCTCCACCGGCACGCAGCTGTCCTCCACGAACGGCGTGGGCTTCTCGCGCCCCTTGACCGTGGAGTAGATGCCCAGGCCGTCGCGGCGGAACTGCAGGATCTCGTTCTGCTGCGTGAGCTCGCGCGCGACGTAGCCGGCGTAGGCGAGGCCGGCGACCTCGGGGTCGCCCTCCATGCTCGTGAGGCCGGCGTTCATCTCCTCCGCGGTGGTGCCGTCGAACTCCACCATCAGCACCGCGCCGGGATCGCCCTGCAGCCAGCCCAGGAGCGGCGCCAGGGCGCGGTTCTTGCGGCCCAGCACGAAGATGTCTCGGTCCATCAGCTCCACCGCCGAGGGCCCGTGGCGGTTGATGTGCTGCACGGCGGTGAGGGCCTTCTCGAGGGTCTCGAAGTGGAGCATGGACAGCAGCCGGTGGGTCGGCACCGGGTCGAGGCGGATGGTGACCTCGAGGATGACCGCCAGCGTGCCCTCGCTGCCGCACACCAGCTTGGCGAGGTTGAAGGGGCGGCCGCGGGTGAACTCGTCCAGGTTGTAGCCGCCGACGCGCCGCATGACCTTCGGGTAGCGCGCCTCGATCTCGTCCGCGTGCTCGGTGACCACGTGGTGGACGGCACGGTAGAGGTCCCCCTCGCGGCCCGGCTGTTGCAGCTTCGCCCGCAAGGTGGCCGCGTCCACCTCGCCGAGCTCGAGCTCGGTGCCGTCCATCAGCAGCACGCGCATGGACATGACCTGGTCGACGGTCTTGCCGTACTTGATGCTGCGCGTGCCGGCGGAGTTGTTGGCCACCATGCCGCCGATGTTGGCGCGGTTGGTCGTGGAGATGTCGGGCGTGAACTGCAGCCCGTGCGGTGCCAGCCGGGCGTTCAGCTGGTCGCGCACCACGCCGGGCTCGACGCGCGCCCAGCGCTCCTCCAGGTCGACCTCGAGGATCCGGTCGAGGTACTTCGACACGTCCAACACCACCGCCCGGCCCACCGTCTGGCCCGCCAGGCTGGTCCCCCCGCCGCGCGGCAGCAGCGGCACCCCGTGCCGCGCGCAGACCTCGACCGTGGCCCGGACATCGTCCTCCGACCGGGGCAGGACCACCCCCACGGGACGGATCTCGTAGGGGCTGGCGTCGGTGGCATACAGGGAACGCGCACGCTCGTCGAAACGGACCTCGCCGGTGACCCGCGCGCGCAGCTCGCTCTCGAGCCGGACGGGGATGGCGGGATCGGAAGGCGTGCCGGGCGAGGGCGAGGTCGTCATGGCGTCAGTATCGCACGGCCCTCGCGGCCCGCCGACCCCGCTCGCCCCGTGCCGCCGCGCTAGCGGCGGATGGCGTTCGCGTCGGACGGCCGCGCGGCGGCCGCCTCGGCGCCCTGCTGACCGACGGCCGGCTGACCGCCGAACAGGGTCAGGGCGGTGTGCGCGAAGCCGGCGTCGTCGAGATGGCGATAGGCGGTCACGAAGCGTAGCAGCACATGGCGCTCGACCAGGCCGTCGAGGAGCGTGTCGGAGGTGAACGGGTCGCGCTTGCGTCCCCGCAGCGCGCGGCCGGCCGCATCGACCAGCTCCAGCTCCTCCAGCACAGCCCTGACCCGCTCGGCCTTGTCCCCGTCGAAGGGCAGCGGGATGCCGCGGCTCAGTGCCACGAACCCCTGCCGCACCTCCTCCACCGTCGGGAACGCCCCGGCGTGCGCCTCCAGCTCGGCCAGGACGCCGTCGTCGAAGTCGAACGCGACGAAGGGGACGCGCGCCAGGGCCAGCCGCGTCGCGTGCGCCGGGTCGTCGGCCGGCAGCCGCGTGAGCCAGAGCGCTGCGGCGCCGGCCAGTGGCACGTCGAGCTCGGCCATGGTGCGCGGTGCCAGGCGCGCCGGCGCCGCCGCCCCGAGTGCCTGGAGCGCCGCGCCCGCGCCGGCAGGCGCGCCCCGCACGACCGTCGGCGAGGGCGGGCCCGCGGTCGCTGGCAGGCCGGGCGCTTCCGGGGCCGGAACCCCCGGGACCGGGGCGCCGCCGGGGCGGCCGACCGCATGCAGCGTGGCCAGGCCCAGCGGTCGCGCCGGGCGCACCGCCTCCGCCACGAACTCCAAGGTGCGCCGGTCGCGCCACTCGTTCTCGTTCAGCACGACCGCCGCGTTCACCGGCTGGCCC